>JAEVZY010000346.1 GCA_023392035.1 Pseudomonadota bacterium
CCACCGTCAACTATGAAGTCGACAAGACCATCCGCTACGAGCAAAAGCCGATGGGCGGCATCCGCCGGCTGTCGGTGGCGGTGGTGGTCAATTACAAGCGCGAGGTGGACCGCAACGGCAGAGTCGGCATGCGCGCGCTGTCCGAGTCCGAGAAAGCCCAGATCACCGACCTGGTGAAAGAGGCCATGGGCTACAACAAGGAACGCGGCGACACGCTCAACGTGGTCAACAGCCCCTTCGCCGGCGCCGACAAGGAAGCGCTGGCCGAAGCCCCGATCTGGAAGCGCGCCGAAACCTGGCAACTGGCGAAAGAAGCGGGCAAATACCTGATCGGCCTGGTCGCCCTGCTGTGGCTGTTCTTCGGCTTCCTGCGTCCCACCGTCAGGAAACTGACCGGTGCCGCGCAGCCGAAAGAAGAGCAAGCCGAGGCCCAGCAAGAAGCCGCCGCCCTGCCGCAACTGGAGGGCGAAACGCCCTTGCCGCGGCTTGAGCGGCCGAGCCGCAACTACGAGGAAAACCTGGAAGTGGCGCGCAAGAAGGCAAGGTCCGATCCCAAGATGGTCGCCAACGTGGTCAAGGCCTGGGTGGGCGAATGAGCGGCGAGTCCGGAATTGAAAAAGCGGCCATCCTGATGCTGGCCCTGGGCGAGGAAGAAGCGGCCGAAGTGATGCGCTACCTCGGCCCGCGCGAAGTGCAAAAGCTGGGCGCGGCCATGTCGGCCCTGAAGAGCGTGGGCACCGAGCAGTTGATGGAAGTGCTGGAAGAATTCCATGAAGAGACCGACGAAACCGTCTCGCTCGGCCTGGATTCGGACGAATACATCCGCAATGTGCTGACCAAGGCGCTGGGCGACGACAAGGCCGCCACCCTGCTCAACCGCATCCTCGGGCAACGCGACGCCAGCGGCATCGAAGCCCTGAAATGGATGGATTCGCAGTCGGTGGCCGAACTGATCAAGAAAGAGCATCCGCAGATCATTGCCACCATCCTGGTGCACCTGGAACGCTACCAGGCCTGCGAAGTGCTGGACCGCTTCACCGAACGCCTGCGGCATGACGTGGTGCTGCGCATCGCCACCCTGGACGGCGTGCAGCCGGCGGCGCTGCGCGAACTGAATGAAGTGCTCAACAAGCTGTTGACCGGCAACGAATCGCTCAAGAAAAAGCCGATGGGCGGGGTGCGTACCGCGGCCGAGATCCTAAACTTCCTGTCCGGCGAAAACGAGAACGCGGTGATGGCCCATCTGCGTTCCTTCGATCCGGACATGGCGCAAAAGATCATGGACGAGATGTTCGTGTTCGAGAACATCCTGGATATCGAAGACAAGGGCATCCAGATCATCCTGCGCGAAGTGCAATCCGATTCGCTGATCGTGGCCCTGAAAGGCGCCAGCGAAGACTTGCGCGACAAGATTTTCCGCAACATGTCGCAGCGCGCGGCCGACATGATGCGCGAAGACCTCGAATCCAAGGGGCCGGTGCGGCTGTCCGAGGTGGAGACGCAGCAGAAGGAAATCCTGCAGATCGTCAGACGCCTGGCCGACGAAGGCCAGCTGGTGTTGGGCGCCAAGGGCGACGACCAGTATGTCTGATCCGGTGTCGCGCGGCCGCATGAGCGCCTGGCAGCGCTGGGAGATGGATTCCTTCAACGATCCCAACCCGCGCAAGAAGGAAGTGCGCCTCACGCCCGAACAGGTGGCGGCGGCCGAACAACTCAAGGCGGCGATGGAAGAAGCGCGCCAGCTGGGCCTGGCCCAGGGCCGCGCCGAAGGACTGGAGCAGGGCCGCCAGGAAGGCTATCGCGCCGGCCAGCAGGCGGTAGAGCGCGAAGCGCAAAGACTGCAGTCGGCAGTGAACGCTTTCAACGGCGACGTGGCGCACATGCATGAGCGCATGGCCCAGCAATTGCTGGCGCTGGCGCTGGATGTCTCCAAGGCCATGCTGAAGACTTCGCTGGCGGTGACGCCGGAGCTGGTGCTGCCCGTGATCGAAAACGCGATCCAGGAGCTGGGCGCGGTGACACAGCCGGCGCAACTGGTGCTGCATCCTTCGGACGCGGAGCTGGTGCGCCAGCATCTGGCCGATGAACTGGCGCGCGGCAACTGGCGCATCCGCGAAGACAGCGCGCTGGCGCCCGGCGGCTGTGTGCTGGAAACGGCCAGCAACCACGTCGACGCCAGCATCGAAACCCGTTGGCAGCGCATTGCCGCCGCCCTGCAGGGCACGGGCGAGTGGCTGGCATGAGCGGCGCGGCCGGCGAGCCACAGGCGATCTGGGGCGCGCCCCTGCGCGCCGCCGCCGAGCGCCTGGCCGCCATCGATCCCTGCGTGCGCAGCGGGCGCATCACCCGTGTCACCGGCCTGGTGATGGAAGCGGTCGGCATCAAGCTGGCGGTGGGCAGCGCCTGCACCATTCCCCTCTCCGGCAATTCGCGCATCGAAGCCGAAGTGGTGGGCTTTGACAATGACCGCCTGCTGCTGATGCCGCAAAGCGATGTCGATGGCGTGGTGCCGGGCGCGCGCGTGCTGGCCACCGACAGCCTGGCGCCGCCTGCCGGCGATATGCCGCGCCGGCGCGCTTCGGACCATGGCCGCCATCTGCCGGTGGGCCGGCAATTGCTGGGCCGGGTGGTGGATGGCGCCGGCCGGCCGCTGGATGAACTGGGTCCGCTGGACGCCACCCACGCCGCGCCGCTCACGGTGCGCGCGGCCAACCCGCTGAACCGCGCACCGATTTCGGATGTGCTCGACACGGGCGTACGCGCCATCAACAGCCTCCTGACTGTGGGCCGCGGCCAGCGCATGGGCC
>JAEVZY010000359.1 GCA_023392035.1 Pseudomonadota bacterium
TTCCAGCAAGACCAGGGTTTCAGGGCCGATGCGCTCGATGAACTCTTCGCCGACGATGCTGGCTTCGCCCTGCAGCAGTAGCACCAGCACCACCGCGGCCCGCTGCTGCAAGCCGGCGCAATGCAGCACCTGGGGCGCGGCGGCCAATACCGTGAAGCGGCTGCCCAAACGCGTTTCGCCGCTGTGGCAACGGCTTTCATCGATGCGCTCGGCGCCGGGAGCGGCCGGGGCCAGGCGCAAGCCGGCCAGGAATTCGCTCCATGCCGATGGACGCAGGGCGCGCGGGTACGCGGCCATCCTCAGCTCCTGTCTGCTTGTCGCCATGGCGTGCTCCCAGATGTTGCGAACGGAAGAGGGGGCCGAGGCCCCCTTCGCTATTGCCTCGATTGCCGCATGTTCAAGCCTTGAAGCGGCTCGGGAAAATCTCCTTCTTGACGATAGCATGCACGCCCCAGTTGCCGTCAACGACCTGGGTCACCCCGAAGTCGACCGCGACCGACATCAGCGCCACCGCTTCGTCTTCGGACAGCTTCTGGGTGCGCATCAGGAAGTGGCGCATCTTGCGGAAGGCGTCGCGCATGGCCAGGTCCACCGAAGACTTCTTGTAGATTTCGTCCTGCGCGCCGCGCCCCAGTTGTTCCAGGTAGTTGGGATAGCTGAAGCCGTGCACCAGCCAGTCGTCCTTGGTTTCCAGGAGCGGATACTTGAGGTCGGCCAGCGGCGAATTGGCAATGTCGGCCTTCTTGTGCAGGATGAGCTGGAAGGTTCCCGTCAACGAGCACTCGATGGCGGTGCCGCACAGTTCGGAATCGCCCTGCGAAGCGTGCGGGTCGCCCACCGAGAACAAGGCCTTGGCCACCGACACCGGGTAGTACATGGTCGCGCCTTTGCCGATGCGCCAGTTGTCGATATTGCCGCCGGTGTAGCTGGGCGGAATCGAAGTCACCAGGTCGGATTCGGCCGGCGCCAGGCCCATCACGCCGAAGTGCGGGCGCACCGGCACCCGGATGTCCTTCAGGATGTTTTCATTCTTGCTGATGGTGCGATGGTCCACCGGCACGCCGGGGTAATCGATGATGGAGTGGGTGACGCCGAAGGGATCGGTTTGCGGCGTCCAGCGGAAGTTGTAGGCCGCGCGCGCCCAGCTGCGTTCGCCGCTGGCGTCCACCTCGAAGATGGTGACGACTTCGCGCTGCCTGGGCTCTTCCAGCTGGTCCTTGTAGTGAAAGCCCCAGTTGGCCGCGGTGCAGGAGCCGAAGGCCTTGCCGCGGAACTGCGGATTGCCCGACTCGCGCAGGGCGGTATCCAGGATGCGCACTTCCAGCACATCGCCCGGTTCGGCGCCACGCACCGCCACCGGGCCGGTGCAGATGTGCACGCCCATGCCGCCGCCCGCGCC
The DNA here is from genome assembly GCA_023392035.1 of Pseudomonadota bacterium. GTDB lineage: Bacteria > Pseudomonadota > Gammaproteobacteria > Burkholderiales > Burkholderiaceae_D > Lacisediminimonas. The sequence goes on from JAEVZY010000359.1 coordinate 1,400, forward strand.
CAGCTTGTGGTCCATCGGACCGGCGCCGCGGCGGTTGACGCCCTTGCGCTGCTTGTCCCAATAGAACACGCTCTCGGCGCCGGGGTCGCCTTTCACCATGCGTTCGGCGTCGTCGTTGGCGTGGTGGGTCAGGGCTTCGATGGTGACGAAGTCGCCCGATTCCACTTCGATCAAGGGCTTGAGCGATTTGCTGAAAAAGCCCCAGTGAACGGTATTGGCGTTGGCCGGCAGGTAGTGGTGCATCACCTTGGCCTCTTCGCGCTTGACGCCGCTCTTGCCGCCGCTGAAGGTGGTGGAGGCCTGGGCCCCGGCCGCCAGTCCGGCCAGCGAGGCGCTGGCGCCGCTGACGAAAATATCCTTCATGAATCCGCGCCGCGATTCCTTGAATTCTTCTACCACTTCCTTCTCGTGCGAAGCGTGGGTACAGCCTGCCCCGCAAACATGCTTGCTCATTGTCTTCTCCTTCGGCTTGATGGGATGGATATCTGGGGATCTGCGCTGGATCTTTGGCGGAGCCTTGTGCCGGCCCCTGCGATCTCATCGTGCCGCAGGCTTGGCCGGGAATCTTGTCACCGGGCGCATAAGTTCTGGTTGCAGGGCGAACTGGCGGGCGTCGTCAGCCTGGCGTCAGGCGCGGCGGCGCGCCACGCCCCGAACGAAGAATGGATGAAAAGGGTAGACTGCAGTTCGCCCGCGCGCTCCATGCAAACGATGGCAGCGCGGGTCCGACCACACGGCAGTCAAAACAACGAAAAAACGGATGTCACAGCAAATTTCAGGCAGCGCTGCTGCCGCTTCCAGCGAAGCCACTCTGTCCTCCATCTACAGCAAGGAAAAAGCCAATGTCGCGCGGCTGACCGTCGCCCAGGCGCTGGCCGGTGCCAATACCTCGGTCATCTTTGCCACCGGCGCCATCGTCGGCAACACCCTGGCACCCGACAAGTCACTGGCGACCTTGCCGATCTCGATCTTCGTGGTCGGCATGACGGCCTGCTCGCTTCCCATCGGCGCCATCGCGCAAAGATTCGGCCGCAACGTGGCCTTCCTCTCCGGGACCGCCTCCGGCATTCTCACCGGCTTGCTGGGTGCGCTGGCAGTGGTTCTGGGCTCGTTCTGGCTGTTCTGCCTGGCTACCTTCTTTGGCGGCGCCTATGCGGCGGTGGTGTTCTCCTACCGCTTCGCCGCGGCCGACTGCGTGCCGCCGGAGCGCCGTCCGCGCGCCCTGTCTTTCGTGATGGCCGGCGGCGTGTTTGCCGGCGTGATCGGGCCGCAGCTGGTGAACTTCACAATGGACCTGTGGGCGCCGCATACCTTTGCCATCACCTTTGTCGGGCAGGCGGTGGTGGCGGCGGTGGCGGCGCTGGTGCTGCTGGGGATACAGGTTCCGAACCCGGTGGCGGTTGCGACCGGCGGCAATCCGCGCCCGATCAGGGAGATCGCGCTGCAGCCGGCATTCGTCATCGCCGTCATCTGCGGCGTGGTGTCCTATTTGCTGATGAACTTCCTGATGACGGCCGCGCCGCTGGCCATGCGTCTTTGCGGCCTGCCGCAAAAGGCCGCCAACCTGGGGGTGCAATGGCATGTGATCGCCATGTACGGTCCGGGTTTCTTCACCGGCCGGCTGATCGAGCGTTTCGGCGCCAACAAGGTGGTGCTGGCCGGTCTGGTTCTGAGCGGCATCGCCGCCCTGATCGGCATGGGTGGCACCGATGTCGAGCACTTCTGGTTGATGCTGATCGTCCTCGGCCTGGCCTGGAATTTCGGCTTCATCGGCGCCTCGGCCATGGTGCTGCGCACGCATCGGCCCAATGAGAAGGCGCGGGTACAGGCTTTCAACGATTTCATCGTGTTCGGCATTGTTGCCATCGGCTCCTTCCTTTCCGGCAGCCTGTTGACGGCCTATGGCTGGAATATCGTGCTAGGGCTTTCGTTTATTCCACTGTCGTTTGCGGTGCTGACGCTGCTGCTCAAGGGGAGAGCCGCGGCCGCGTGATTCAGGCAGGCACCGGCAAAGCGCTTGCGCGACCAGGCTTGCGGCCGAGCCGGTTCAGGCTCGATTGCCGCCGCAAGTTCCCCGTGCGCGCAAAAATCAATTTTGCCCTTATGTGCCTTGCCGCCATTGCGGCGCCTTGGGCGCTGCCGATAATGAACGAAGGAAGCGCGCGCGGAGGATGTCGTGAAAACCTTCGAGCGACTGGGGCGATGGCTTGACAGCAGCGTATCCGCCGCCTGGATGGACGCTCTCGGGCGACCGGCGCCAGTCGCTTTGTTCCTTGCCTTCCTGGCGGTTCATCTGGCGCGCAAGTTTGCGCGAGCCACCATGGTTGAGCAATCAAGGGTGGAAGAGGAAGAACGGCGGCTGCAGGCTTCACTGCTTCCTCATTCGACGCCGGACACCGCTCGGCCGGCGGTTCATTCGGATTCCGTGCAGTCGCTGCTTTCGCTTACCGAAAAACTGCTGGCCTCCCGTTCCTATCGCGGCGCCCGCTGGGAAGCCGATTGGGCCGACCAGGGACTGAACCTGTGCGCCGAGCTGGAAGAGCTGGAGCGCACCGGAAGGCTGGACCCGCACCAGATCCAGGTCAGCCATCGCTTCATCGACGAGTGCTTGCGGCTACGGCCGCGGCCGGGGCAGGTGATGCACCACTGATGGTTTGAGACTGTTTCCTAGGCAAGCACTTCCGGCAACCCAACATTCCACAACCCGGCCGCCTTCTCCAAGCCCGCCCGCGCACTGGCGGCCACCGGCACGCCGCGTTCCAGCGCCTGGCGCTTCTTGACCATCGCCTGTTCGCCCGGCACCCGCACCTTTTCCACGCCGGGGCGCGGCGGGTTGCTGTGGCACTGGTCCACCAGCCAGGTGGTCTGGCGGGTGTAGGCATCGCGACCGGCGAAGGCGTTCGGGTCGATCACCTGCAGATACACGCCCATCAAGATGCCGCCGGGCTGGTCGATGCGGCCGTAGCCGGGCAAGCCCTGGGTCAGGGCTTCGATCAACAGTGCCATCGCATAACCCTTGTGGCCATGGTCCAGGCCGCCGGTGGGCAGCAGGGTGCCGCCGCCGCTCATCACCACTTGCGGATCGTCGGTTGGATTGCCTTGCGCATCAATGGCCCACATGCCGGGATATTTTTCCCCGCGCGCAATCAGTTGCCGCGTGCTGTTCAAGGTGGTGATCGAGGCGCTGATGTCCAGCAGCACCGGATCGCCAGCGGTCGGAATGCCGGCCGCCAGCGGATTGGGCGAGAGCAGCGCCTTGCTGCCGCCAAAGGGCGCGATGCCCTTGGTCGGCGGGGCGGAGCAGGCCAGCACCGACATCAATCCCAGTTCGGTCAGGCGCGGCATGTAGACCGCCAGCGCGCCGGTGTGGTGGCTGTTGGCCATCACCAGGGTCACCACGCCAGCCGTCTTCACGCGTTCGATGGCGAGATCGATGGCCTGCGACAGCAGATAGGCGCCGGGCAGCTTGTTGCCGTTCCAGGTGATGCAGGCGCCATGGTCGGCCACCACGGTGGGCGCGCCCTTCAGGTTCATGTTGCCGGCGGCAATGGCGTCCAGGTACCAGGGCACCAGGGCCACGCCGTGGGTGCTGTGGCCCATCATGTCGGCATCGACCAGCGAGTCGGCCACGGCGGCGGCGATCTCGTCCTGCATGCCGACCTTGCGGAAAATGGCGGCCACGCTCTTGCGCAGGGCCCGGTGTTCGTAGTGGACGACTTCAGTGCTTGCTTGCATTGGTTCTTTTTTCAGTTCAGGTCAGTTCAGGTTCAAAGGACGCGGCCGGGGTTCATCAAGCCTTGCGGGTCGAGCGCCTGCTTGATGCGGGCCATCAGTTTCAATTCGAGTTTGCTCTTGTAATGCGGCAGCTTGGCGCGCTTCAACTGGCCGATGCCATGCTCGGCCGAGATCGAGCCGCCGGCCCTGGCCACCGCTTCATACACGATTTCGTTGAACAGGGCCTGCTTGGCGCGGAATTCCGGCCCGCTGCCGCCGGGCGCGGGCGCCACGTTGTAGTGCAGGTTGCCATCGCCAAGATGGCCGAACACCACCATGCGAATTCCGGGGCTGGCCGCTTCGCAGGCGGCATTGGTGGCCAGGATGAAATCGGCAATCGCCGAGATCGGCACCGAGATGTCGTGCTTGATGCTGTCGCCCTCGCGGGTTTGCGCCTCGGGCAGATGGTGGCGGATGTTCCAGAAGGCTTCCGACTGTGCCAGCGAAGCGGCCACGGCGGCGTCGCTGATCAGGCCGCGTTCCATGGCTTCTTCCATCAGCGCATCGAAGCTTTCCTTGGCATGCGCTTCGCTTTCCGGGTCGCTGCTTTCCAGCAGCACGGTCCAGGCCGGGTTGCCGGCCAGCGGCTTGCGCAGGGCAGGGAAGTGCTGCGTCACCAGGTCCAGGCAAAAGCCGCTGATGATTTCAAACGCGGTGAGCGAGGCGGACAGCCTCTGCTGGGCCAGTTCCAGAAGATGCAGCGCTGCATGGGGAGAGTCCACCGCTGCCAGCGCCGTCATCTTGGCCGCCGGTTGCGGAAACAGCTTCAGTGTGGCGGCGGTGATGATGCCCAGCGTACCCTCGGAGCCGATGAACAGATCGCGCAAGTCGTAGCCGGTGTTGTCCTTGCGCAGGCCGCGCAAGCCGTCCCAGATTTCGCCTTCGGCGGTCACCACTTCCAGGCCCAGGCACAGTTCGCGCGCGTTCCCGTAGCGCAGCACGCCGACGCCGCCGGCATTGGTGCCGAGGTTGCCGCCTATGGTGCAGCTGCCTTCCGCGCCCAGCGAAAGGGGAAACAGACGCTGCGCCGCCTGCGCGGCCTGCTGCACTTCCATCAGGGTCATGCCGGCGCCGACGGTGATGGTGTTGTTGATCGGGTCCACCGCACGCAGTTGGCGCAGGCGGCGGGTGGAGAGCACCAGCGCGCGGCCGGAATCGTCCGGCACCGCGCCGCCCACCATGCCGGTGTTGCCGCCCTGGGTGACGATAGGCACCCGGTGTTGCGCACACCAGCGCACAATCGCCGCCACATCGGCCGTGCTGTCGGGCTCGGCCACCGCCAGCGCGCGGCCGGAAAATTTCCTGATCCAGTCGGTGCAAAAGGGCGCGGTATCGGATTCCGCGGTCAGGAGGCGTCCGGAAAAGCGCGACGCCAGGTCTTGCAAGGCGACCGGAAGAATGGCCGGAAGGGCGGCCGGGGGCAGGGACATGCGTTTGTCTCCGTATTGTTTGAGTGTCAGCCGCAGACTTTACCCGCCGATGCGGCGCATCGGCATGCGAACGCGGCAAACCAGAAATGCGAAAAGCCTTGACCAAGTTTCGTGCGCGTCCGCAATAATGCAGTCAACAAGCGCCGACAACAAGCGCCGATTCCAAAGGAGACTCTCGCCATGCATCGCCCCGATTCCTTCAAACTCTATGCCGCCTTGTCCACGCGTCGCCGGCGTCTGCAACTGGCCGTGGCGGGCGCCATCGTGGCCGGCGCGATGGCACTGTTCGGCGTCGGGCAGGCCCAGGCCCAAACCTGGCCAGAAAAGCCGATCCGCATCCTGGTGCCCTTTGCCGCCGGCGGCAACACCGACATCGTGGCGCGCCTGATCTCGCCTGACCTGGCCAAATTGCTCGGCCAGCCGGTGGTGGTGGAAAATCGCCCGGGCGTGGCCGGCAATATCGCCGCCGAAGCCGTCGCCAAAAGCGCGCCGGATGGCTACACGCTGTTGATGGGCACGGTCGGCACCCAGGCCATCAATGCCAGCCTGTACAAGAAGATTTCCTTCGATCCGCTGAAAGACTTCCAGGCCATCACGCTCATCACCTCGGTGCCGAATGTGTTGGTGGTGAATCCCGGCATGCCGGTCAAGACGCCGGCCGAGCTGATTGCCTTCGGCCGCGCCAACAAGGGCTTGACCTTCGCCTCGTCCGGCGCCGGTTCCTCGATTCATCTCTCGGGCGAAATGTTCAAGAGTGCCACCGGCCTGGAGATGACCCACATCCCCTACAAGAGCAGCGCCCAGGGCGTGACCGATCTGGTCGGCGGCCAGGTGCAACTGATGTTCGACAACCTGCCCACCTCCTTGCCCTTCATCCAGAGCGGCAAGTTGAAGGCACTGGCGGTTACCAGCGCCAAGCGCGCCCCGCAATTGCCGGATGTGCCGACCATGATGGAAATGGGCATGAAGGATTTTGAAACCGGCTCCTGGTTCGGCCTGGTGGCGCCGGCCAAGACGCCCAGCGCCGTGATCCAGAAAATCAATGCGGCGGTGCAGGCCATCGTCATGAAACCGGAATTCGAGCAACGCCTGATTCAACTGGGCGCGCAGCGCCTGGTGATGGGCCCGGCGGAATTCCAGAACTTCATTGCGGCCGAGCACAAGAAGTGGGCCGCCGTGGTCCAGAAGTCGGGCGCTTCGCTGGATTGAGGCGATGGCGTAGGATGGCCGGAGTTCTGGTCGCAGCGCAACCAAATTGCCTTGCGGCTGTCTTCAGGGAAATTGAACCGGATTTTCCATGGCCATCAGCGTTTTCGATTTGTTCAAAGTAGGCATCGGTCCTTCCAGCTCGCACACGGTGGGACCGATGAAGGCGGCCCGGCTGTTCGCCCAGGGCCTGGCTGACGACGGTCTGCTGCCGCGCGTGCGTGCAGTGCGGGTCGAGCTGTACGGCTCGCTGGGCGCCACCGGCAAGGGGCATGGCAGCGACAAGGCGGTCTTGCTCGGCTTGCAAGGCGCAACGCCGGAAGAGATCGATCCCGACACCATTCCGCAGATGCTGGAGGCGATCCAAAGCCAGGGGCGGCTCAGCCTGCTGGGCCGGCACGAGATTGCTTTCAATGCGGCCGAACAGCTGCTGTTTTTCCGCCGCAAGTCGCTTCCTTTCCATCCCAATGGCATGAGCTTCGTGGCGCTCGATGCGGCGGGCGCGGAATTGCGCAATCGCAGCTATTACTCGGTGGGCGGCGGCTTCATCGTCAATCCGGATGCCGAGGGCGCCGGCCGCATCGTTGAAGACGACACGGTCCTGCCTTATCCCTTTTCCACGGCGGCGCAGTTGCTGCAGCATTGCCGCGAGCGGGGCTGGCCGATCAGCCAACTGATGCTGGAGAACGAAAAGGCCTGGCGCCCGGAGGCCGAAGTCCGCGCCGGCCTGCTGAATATCTGGCATGTGATGCAGGACTGCGTGCGCCGCGGCTGCGCCGCCAGCGGCGAATTGCCGGGCGGCTTTCACATCAAGCGCCGCGCGCGCGAATTGCACCAAAGCCTGCTGGCGCGCCCGGAAGGCAATCTGCGCGATCCCTTGACCGCGCTCGACTGGGTAAATCTGTATGCGCTGGCCGTGAATGAAGAAAACGCCGCCGGCGGACGGGTGGTGACCGCGCCCACCAATGGCGCGGCCGGCATCATTCCCGCCGTCATGCATTACTACGAGCGCTTCATTCCCAATTCGAACGAAGACGGCATCGTGCGCTTTCTGCTCACGGCCGGTGCCATCGGCTTGCTGTACAAGCAGAATGCCTCCATCTCCGGAGCTGAAGTCGGTTGCCAGGGCGAGGTGGGCGTAGCCTGTTCGATGGCGGCCGGCGCCCTGACCGAAGTGCTGGGCGGCAGCATCGAGCAGGTGGAAAACGCTGCCGAAATCGGCATGGAACACAACCTCGGCCTGACCTGCGATCCGGTCGGCGGCCTGGTGCAAGTGCCCTGCATCGAACGCAATGCCATGGGTTCGGTGAAGGCCATCAACGCCGCGCGCATGGCCTTGCGCGGTGACGGCCGGCATTTCGTTTCGCTGGATCAGGTGATTCAGACCATGCGCGAAACCGGCGCCGACATGAAGCTCAAGTACAAGGAAACCGCACGCGGCGGCCTGGCGGTGAACGTGATTGAATGCTGAGCGGGTGAACCGGGCGAACGAAAGCGCGCGCCGACAGTCCTGATCGGTGAGGGTTGCGGCGCCACGCCGCGGCCGACACTTCCGGGGAGAAAT
>JAEVZY010000049.1 GCA_023392035.1 Pseudomonadota bacterium
GGTCGCCGCTGCCGTCCAGGCCGACCACCAGGCCGTAGCCGATCAACTGGTTCTGGCGCACGCCGGAGATGCTGGCCAGATCGCGCAGGCGCTCGGCTTGCGCCGGCAAGGAACAAGCGGCGATCAACAGCGCCGGCAAAATGGACTTGAAGAATTTCATGCGCATCATCAGAAAGGCAGCACCGACATGAAGAAGCGCGAGAACTGCGACACCACATCGGCCGCATCCACCCGCGCGGTGGAGCGGTATTCAACCCGCGCATCGGCCACCTGCAAGGAGGACACCGTATTGCCCTGGGCGATGGTGTCCGGATTGACCACGCCCGAGAAGCGGATGTACTCGGCGCCACGGTCCATGGCCACCTGTTTTTCGCCGGCCACTACCAGGTTGCCATTGGCCAGCACTTCCACCACCGTCACGCCGATGGTGCCGGTGAAGTTGTTGCTGGAGCTGGCGCTGCCCTTGTCGGCGTATTGCACCGAATTGGTGGCGGACACTCCCAGGCGGTCGGTGATGCCGGGGCCGACAAAGGGAATGATCGGCGCCGCTGCGGCGGCGCTGCCGTTCTTGCTGGCGCTGCCGGCCTGGTCGCGGCCAGCCACGGTTTTTTCATTGATGACGATGGTCAGCGCATCGCCCGGCAAGCGCGCGCGGCGGTCTTCGAAGATGGGACGGTAGTAACCGGACTGGAAGATCGCGCCCTGGTTGCCGGCGGCGGCCTGGCGCACCGGCGGCGTGGTGTTGAGCGGCTGCTTGACGATGGTGTCGGGCACCACCGTGCAGGCGCCGGCCAGCAGTGTCGCGGCCAGCGCGCCAAGGCGCAATGCGAATCGGGCGTGCATCGAAATACTCATCACATCTGCGTCAGCTTTTGCAGCATCTGGTCGGCGGTGGTAATCGCTTTGCTGTTGATTTCGTAGGCGCGCTGGGTCTGGATCATGTTCACCAACTCCTCGGCCACATTGACGTTGGAAGTTTCGGTATAGGCCTGCACCAGGAAGCCGGCGCCATTGGAGCCCGGCACATTGGTGCTGGCGGTGCCCGAGGAGGCGGTCTCCACGTACAGGTTTTCGCCGCGCGATTCCAGCCCGGCCGGATTGACGAACTGCGCCAGCTGCAATTGGCCCAGCGTAGTGCTGGCGGCGCTGCCGGCGGTGGTGATGGACACCGTGCCATCGCGTGCCACGGTCAGGGTCTGGGCATTGGCCGGCAGCGTGATCGCCGGTTGCACCACGTAGCCGCTGGAAGTCACCAGCTGGCCGTTGGCATCGGTCTGGAACGAGCCATCACGGGTGTAGGCGGTGGTGCCATCGGGCAGCAGCACCTGGAAAAAACCATTGCCCTGGATCGCCACATCCTTGCTGTTGCCGGTCTGTTGCAGATTGCCTTGCGTGAACAGGCGCTCGGTGGCGACAGTGCGCACACCCGTGCCCACCTGCAGGCCAGAAGGCAGTTGCGTCTGCTGCGAAGACTGGGCGCCGGGTTGGCGCACGGTTTGATACAGCAAATCCTCGAACACCGCGCGCGAGCGCTTGAAGCCGCTGGTGTTGACGTTGGCCAGGTTGTTGGCCACCACGTCCATCTGGGTCTGCTGGGCATCCAGGCCGGTCTTGGCAATCCACAGTGACTTGATCATGTCTTTTCCCCTTCCCGTGCAGGGCGTCTGCCTGCCAGGCGTTGTTCTTGTCCGCGTCCTGTGCGCGGTTCTTATCCGTTCAAGGACAGCATCTGCGCTGCCCGCGTGTCATTGCTTTCGGCGTTCTTCAACAAGGCCATGTGCATCTCGAAGGCGCGCGCCTGGCTGATCATGTTGACCATCTCGTTGACCACGTTCACATTGCTGGCTTCCAGGGTGCCGGCGGCCAGGCGCACCGTGGCGTCGGCATCGGCTTGCGCACCATCGCGCAAACGGAACAGGCCATCGGCGCCGCGCACCATCTGTTCCGGCGGCGGATTGACCAGCTTGATCCGGCCCAGCACCGTCACCGCGCCGCCCGGGGTGGCGGTGGAAATGCCCGACACCGTGCCGTCGCGGCCGATGCCGATGGTGGTGTTGGGAGGAATCGTGATGTTGGCGCCGCCGTCGCCCGCCACCTGTTTGCCGCCCTGCACTTGCAGCACGCCGTTTTCGTTGAGCGTCAGGTTGCCGTTGCGGGTATAGGCTTCGCTGCCGTCTTCCAGTTGCACCGCGATCCAGCCCGCGCCCTGCACGCCGACGTCCAGTTCGCGGCCGGTGGACTGCAGCGAACCCTGGCTGAAATCGGCGCCCATGGTGGTGTCGACCACCATGGTGCGGGTCGGCAGGCCTGGCCCCAGCAGCGGCACCGCGCGAAAGGCGTCGAGCTGGGCCCGAAAGCCGGTGGTGGTGGCGTTCGCCAGGTTGTTGGCCGTGACCGCCTGCTGCTCGACGATATGCCGGGCGCCGGTCATGGCCGTGTACACCATCTTGTCCATCGCTTTTCCCCTCCCGCTTCAGCTGCGATCAGCGCAGGTTGACCATGGTCTGCAGCACCTGGTCCTGGGTCTTGATGGTTTGCGCATTGGCCTGGTAGACGCGCTGCGCGGTGATCATGTTCACCAGTTCGGCGGTCATATCGATGTTGGAATCTTCGGTGGCGCCGGATTGCAGCACGCCCAGGCCGCCGGTGGAGGGTCCGCCCACCAGCGCCGGGCCGGATGCGGCGGTCTCGGCGTACATGTTGTTCCCCTGCGGGATCAGACCGTTGGCATTGACGAAGCTGGCCAGCACCACCTGCCCCAGCACCTTGGTCTGGCCATTGGTGTAGCGGCCGGTGATGATGCCGTCGCTGCCGGCGGCAAAGCCGGACAGGCGGCCCGAGGTAAAGCCGTCCTGCTTCATCGAGTTGACCGAGAAGGCCGAGCCGAATTGCGAGGTGCCGGTGTAATCGATCACCGGGGTGAAGGCAGCGGCGCCGTTCTGCGCCGCGATCGGCACCGGAAAACCGCCGGCCGGGGTGGCGCTGGCGATCTGGCCGTCGGTGCCGAATTGCAGCGTGCCGATCACCGCTTGCGAAGCGGGCGTGGGCGGCACGGTGGTGGGATCGGCCGGCGTGTAATTGACCGGCACATCGTCCACCGAGGCGTACACGTCCCATTGCCCGGTGACGGTGGGCGACTTGACATAGAAGGTCTGGATCACGCGCGCATTGCCCAGGCTGTCGTACACCGAGACCGAGGTGGCATTGGTGTAGGTGAGCGGATTGAGCGGATCGAAAGGCGTGACCGTCGGCGCGCTCTTGCTCGAATCGAGGTTCAGCACCGCCTGCACGCTGGTGGTGGTGCGCGGCGAAAGATCGGCGGTACTGATGCTGATGTCGACCGGCGCGCCGGTGGTCAGGGTGCCGGCGGCATTGGCGACAAAGCCGGTCAGGCGCGCGCCGTTGTTGTCGACGATGTAGCCGTTCTTGTCCAGCGAGAACTGGCCGTTGCGGCTGTAGAGAATGGTGCCGCCGGTATCCAGGCGGAAGAAGCCGTTGCCGTTGATGGCAATGTCCAGCGGATTGTTGGACGCGGTGATATTGCCCTGCGTGAATTGCTGGGCAATCGCCGCCACGTGCACGCCGATACCGGCCGCCAGCGAAGAGGCGCCCGTCAGCGAAGCTGCATAGACATCCGAAAACTGCGCCTGCGCGCCCTTGAAACCGACGGTGTTGGCGTTGGCGACGTTGTTGCCGATCACTTCAAGCGATTTGGACGCGGCATTCAATCCCGACAGGCCTTGCTGGAAACCCATGATTTGACTCCCTGTGATCGAGTGGGATTAAAGAATCTGGCGCACGTCCGAAATGGCGACGCTGCTGCTGTTGCTGAGGTTGAGCTTGACGCCGCCGCTGGCATCCAGCGAGACGCTGTTCACCGCCGCATAGCCGAGGGTGGTGGCGCTGACGCTGTTGCCGGTCTTGGTCGCCTTCACTTCGAAGGTGTATTTGCCGTCGGCCAGCTTGTCGCCGGCGCTGTTGGTGCCATCCCAGGAGAGCGGCCAGGTGCCGGCCGCGTGCGGGCCGAGGTCGAGGCTGGTCACCACCTTGCCGCTGGCATCCTTGACCGAGACCACCACGCTGTCGGCGCCGTCGGCCAGTTGCAATCCCATCACGCCCTGGCCGCTGGCCAGCGTCAGGCTGTCGCCCGGCACCAGCACGCCATGGCCGATCATGCTGGTGGCCTGCATCGACTGGCTGGTGGTGTAACCGGAGAGCAGGGTTTGCAGCGTCGAGTTGAGCTGGTTGATGCCGGTGACGGTGGACAGTTGCGCCATCTGGCTGGTGACCTGGGCGTTGTCCATCGGGTTCAACGGGTCCTGGTTCTTCATCTGCGTCACCAGCAGCTGCAGGAAGTTGTTGGTGGTGGTCTGCACCGAATCGGCGGCCGCGGTCGTGGCCTTGGGATTCATTGCGTCCAGCAGCGACTGCGGAACGCCGCCGGTGGTGGTATTCACTGTGCTCATGTTTATTGTCCGATGCTGAGGGTCTTGAGCAGCATGCTCTTGGCGGCGTTCATGGTTTCCACGTTGTTCTCGTAGGAGCGGCTGGCCGAGATCATGTTCACCATCTCGTCCACCACGTTCACATTGGGCATTTGCACATGGCCGCTGGCGTCGGCCACCGGGCTGGCCGGGTCGTAGACCTTGCGGCCGGGCCGAGCGTCTTCCACCACTTGCTGCACCTTGACCCCGGCCGCCGCCTGGTTGGCCGTGGGCACGGCGGCAAACACCACATGCTTGGGACGGTAGGCCTGGCCATTGCTGCTGACCACGGAATCGGCATTGGCCAGGTTGCTGGCCACCGTATTCAGGCGCTGGCCCTGGGCACTCATGCCGGAACCGGCGACGTTGAAGATATTGAACAGAGACATGCAATGCTCCCGGGTTTGTTCGATCAACCGGCGATGGCCGCCATCAGGTTCTTGATCTGGCCATTGATCAGGGTGACGCTGGCCTCGTAGCGGATGGCGTTGTCGGCAAACTGGTTGCGCTCCACATCCATGTCCACCGTGTTGTTGTCCAGGCTGCCCTGCATCACGCTGCGGTATTGCAGCGGGATGCCGCTGCTGGTGCTGCCGGCATTGGCGCTGCCGTTGAAATGGGCGGCGGCGGTTTTCATCAGGGCCGGCGGCGGCAGCGCGGCCACGGTTTTTTGCTTGCCCTCCAGCGCCGACGACATCGCCTGGGCGAAGTCGAAGTCGCGCGCCTTGTAGTTGGGCGTGTCGGCGTTGGCGATGTTGGACGCCAGCACCTGCTGGCGCTGGGCCCGCAAAGACAGTGCGGTCTGGTGAAATTGCAGGGCTTCGTCCAGCTTGTTTATCATCGCGTCCTCGCATCCGGTTGCGGCCCCATGAAGCAGCACCCTAAAGTTCCAGGGCTGGGCAGCCGATAAGGCTTTTTGCAGTGACTCGATATTAATGAGGCCATTGCAAGCCCCATTGCGCGAGAAGGCTTGCGAACCGGGCCCTTTTCCGGGCTTTGCCGGCGCGCGGGCGCCTTAACATGGCAGCCACCCGAAGCCATGTTCCGTTTCCGGCGATGCGATTTGTCCTTCCCCTTTTCCTGATGATGGCCGGCCTGCTGGCCAGTGCCGGCAGTTTGGCCACCACCGTGACCGGCGCGCAGCCGCGCCAGGATCTGGCGGCCTTGCGCCAGGTGGCGGAACAGACCCTGCGGCGCGAAGCCCAGGGCTTGCCGGGCCAGATTCAAATCAGCGTGGGCGCCATCGATCCGCGCCTGTCGCTGCCCAGCTGCGCCGCCCCCGAGGGCTTTCTGCCCGCCGGCAGCCGCGCCTGGGGCAAGACCTCGGTCGGCTTGCGTTGCAGCGCGCCTTCGGCGTGGACCATTTATGTCAGCGCCCAGGTGCAGGTGCAGGGCGAATACGTGGTGGCCGCCGTGCCGCTGGTGCAGGGACAGGTGTTGCAGGCCGCCGACCTGGCGCGCGCCCAGGGCGACCTGGGGCTGTTGCCACCGGGCGTGCTGACCGATCCGGCACAAGCCATCGGCCAGACTGTGATCCGCTCACTGGCGTTGGGCGCACCGCTGCGGCAGGATTTGATCAAGGGCCAGCAGGTGGTCGCCCAGGGGCAAGTGGTACGGCTGGTCGGCAACGGCCGCGGCTTCAAGGTCAGCGCTGAAGGACGGGCACTTTCCAATGGCAGCGAAGGCCAGACCGTGCAGGCG
>JAEVZY010000051.1 GCA_023392035.1 Pseudomonadota bacterium
GGCTGCGCCAGGCCGAAGAACAATTGAGCGCACGCAGCGGCGCCACCCAATATCCCAAGCTCGATGCCAAGCTTTCCGCCTATCGCGCCGACCTCAGCCAGCAAGTGCCGGGCCTGCCGCTGAAAACGCCGCTCAACCTCTACCTGGCATCGGTCGCCGTCTCCTACAAGCTGGACCTGTTCGGCGCCACCCGCCAGGAGCTGCGCTCGCTGCAAGCCGCACTGGCCTACCAGGGCTATGAATTGCAGGCGGCGCGGCTGGCGCTGGCCGGCAATGTGGTGACCGCCGCCATCCGCATCGCCGCCACCCGCGAGCAGATTGCGCACACGGAAGAGATCATCGCCATCAAGACCCGCCAGCTCGCTATTCATGAGCGCCTGGAACAGATCGGCAGCACGGCCAGGAAGGATGTGCTGGCGCGCCGCCAGGACCTGGCCCAGGCGCGCGCCGCCTTGCCGCCCTTGCAGGCCACGCTGGAACAGCTGGGGCACCGGCTGGCGGTTCTGTGCGGCCAGACGCCGGACTCCATGCCGGCGCCGCCCCTGCGCCTGGCCGATCTGCACCTGCCGCAGCAATTGCCCCTGAGCCTGCCCTCGGAACTGGCGCGGCGCCGGCCCGACATCCGCGCCGCGCAAGCCCTGCTGGACGAAGCGGGCGCGCAGCTTGGCGTGGCCACCGCCAACCTGTATCCGCAGATCACGCTCTCGGCCAATCTCGGCCAGCTGGCCAGCAGCGGCCAGTTGTTTGCCGGCGGCGCCGGCTTCGCCCTGCTTGGCGCCAGCGTGGCCCAGCCGCTGTTCCATGGCGGCGAGCTGCAGGCCAGGCGGCGCCAGGCGCAGGCGGCCTGGGAACAGGCGGGGGCGGCCTGGCAGGAAGTGGTCTTGCAGGGATTGCAGAATGTGGCCGACGTGCTGCGCGCCCTGCAGGCCGACGCCGACAAACTGAAGGAGCGCGCCGAAGCGGCGCAACAGGCGCAGCGTCAGCTGGAGATCGCCAATGCGCGCCTGGCCAGCGGCGGCATCAGCCAGCTCAATTTGCTGGACGCACGCCAGCAATGGCACAGCGCCCTGCTGGAACAAAGCCAGGCCTTGGCCGACCGCTACGCCGACAGCGCCGCCCTGTTGCAGGCGCTAGGCGGTGGTTGGTGAAATATCGTCCGCCTGCGCAGCGAAGCCCGGCGTGACCAGTGCCTGTTCCAGCTCGGCGGCCGATACCGGGTGCGAGAAATAGAAGCCCTGCAATTCATCGCATTGCATGCCGGCCAGGAAGCGGCTTTGCTGGAGGGTTTCCACGCCCTCGGCCACCACCCGCAGGTTCAGTGAATGCGCCAGCTGCACCACCGCCGCCACGATCGAGCGCGCATCCTCGCTGTGCTCGACATCGCGCACGAAGCTGCTGTCTATCTTCAGTTCATTGACATGAAAGCGGCGCAGGTAGGACAGGCTGGAATAACCGGTGCCGAAATCGTCGATGGCGATCTTGACCCCGATCTGCTCCAGCCGATTGAGCAGCTGCAGGGTCTGCGGCGCATCGTCCATGGCCTGCGATTCGATCAGCTCCAGCGTCAGGTGCTGCGGCTCGAGCCGGTAGCGCGCCAGCACCGCCTCGACCTGGCCGACCAGGTCGGGCTGCCTGATCTGCGAAGCGGCGAGGTTGACCGCCATCGGCACGGTCCAGCCGCGGTCCAGCCATTCGCGCATTTGGCAGCAGGCCCGGTCCAGCACCCAGCTGCCGATTTCATTGATCAGGCCAAAGCGCTCGGCGATGGGGATGAAGTGTTGCGGCAAGACCAGTCCCCGGCGCGGATGGTGCCAGCGGATCAGGGCTTCCACGCCCAGCATTGCAGAACCGTCGGGCGACAACTTGGGCTGGTAGAACAATTCGAATTCATCACGCTCGATCGCATGCCGCAAATCGCGCAGGTCGGCCATCAAACCGGCGGCGCTGACCGTGGTTGCGGGATCGTGAAAGCGATGGGTGTTCTTGCCCGATTCCTTGGCGCTGTACATGGCCGAATCGGCAAGGGCCAGCAGCTGGATGTCGTCCTCGGCGTCGTCCGGGAACAGGGCGATGCCGATCGAGGCCGACAAGCTGACCTCTTCCCCGCACGCCAGGATCGGCTTGCAGACGCTGCGCTCGATCCGTTCGGCCAGCAGCGCCAAGGCGGTACGGTCCTCAACCACTTCCACCAGCACCACGAACTCATCGCCGCCGATACGCGCCACCGTGTCCGAGCTTCTCACCACCTGGCTCAGGCGCGCCGCGATCTCGCACAGGACCTGGTCGCCGGCCAGATGCCCGAGCGAGTCATTCACGGTCTTGAAACCGTCCAGGTCGACAAACAGCAGTGCAATCAGGTGGCCATCCTGGCGCGCGCGGCTGATCGCCTGCTGCAGACGGTCGGAGAGCAGGAGCCGATTGGGCAGCCGGGTCAGGCCGTCCATGAGGGCAATGCGCTGCAATTCGATATTGGCTTCTTTCAGCGAAGTCACCAGGCCGGCGGTTCGAGATTGCAGGCGGGCGTCAAGGATGGAGGCCACCAGCGTCACGGCCAGCATGCTGACCGCGGCGCCGCCGATCAGGAGCGCAAACCAGGTCTGGTTCAGTTCCGCGGCCGCCCGGCACACGCTGCCCATCGGGAAGTGGGCCGCCTCCATGCCGCTGTAATGCATGCCGGCGATGGCCAGCCCCATGACAACGGCGGCCGCGCCCTGCCAGGCCGGACGATGGCGGTCGCCCGACCTGCGCATCAGGAAAAAAATCAGCAGTGCTGCGAACGAGGCCAGCACGGCGGTGGCCACCGACACGGCAATCCAGCGCGCATCCCAGACGATGGCCGGTTCCATGCGCAGGGCCGCCATGCCGGTGTAATGCATCAGGCAGATGCCGGCGCCCATGGCAATGCTGCCGGCAGCAATGCGTTTCCATTCGGTGCCGGCGCGTTGCGCAATCGACAGGGCGATCCAGGACACCGCGACGGCGGCGATCCAGGACAGGAAGGTGATGAAAGAACTGTAACCGAGCTGGATCGGCAGCGAAAACGCCAGCATGGCGATGAAGTGCATGGACCAGATGCCGGTGCCCATGGCCAGCGATCCGCCGGCGCGCCAGTAGCTTGCGGCTTCGCCTTCGGTGGCATGCACCCGTCGCGCCAGGTCCAGCGCGACGAAAGAGGAAAACATGGCAACGATCACGGACAGCGCCACGAGGCGCGCGTCATAGCTCGGGGTCAGGAAGGTCGGGCCCATTTGCTTGCATCCAGCTGCAGTCTTTTTCGATATGGCGTGCGCGCGTAGTAAGCTTTGCCCGAATTGAAGGCCTCCCTGCTGCGCGCTACGGGTCGTCGAATCATGCCCCGGAAAATCCATGAAGGGAAGCAATCCCTGGCGCACGCTGCGCACCAGCCACCGTGCGCAGCGCGGCAGCCCGCCGCAGGCCGGGAAACCCG
>JAEVZY010000076.1 GCA_023392035.1 Pseudomonadota bacterium
CGACGAGCTGTATGCCGACAACGGCAAGGGCTACATGTTGGCCGCGCGCGCGGCGGCCGATGCGCTGGCCAGCCGCCGCGGCTGCATCATCTTCACCAGCTCGATCTCGGGCACCAACGCCGGCTTCGGCGGCGCGCTGTATGTCTCGGCCAAGCACGCCATCAACGGCCTGACCAAGCAACTGGCGCTCGAACTGGCGCCGCATATCCGGGTCAACGCCGTGGCGCCGGGCTTTGCGCCGACCGGCTTGCGCGGCCTGGAAAGCCTGGGCCAGGAAGCCGGCAACGGCGGCCCGCCGGCCTCGGCCCAGCCGCTGCAAGTGATTGCCTCGCCCGAAGACTATGCCTGGGCCTATGTGTTCCTGGCCTCGGATGCGACCGCCCATACCGCGACCGGCAGCATCCTGGCGCTGGACGGCGGCACCGCCATGCGCGGCCCGCGACCGGCGTGAGCCAGCTGGACATCAATCGATTTGCCCGAACTGGATTTGCCCGAACTGAAGTGTGACCGCTCTGGAAAGAACATGACTGGAACCAAGAACCCGACTCCCCCGCTGCCGCCCCTGGTGCCGGCCGAAGCCACGCTGGGAGACTGCCGTGCGCAAGAACTGATCGCCGCCGACGGCTCCGCCGTGGCCCGCCGTATTTTCATCGACGACAAGATCTACCAGCTTGAACAGGAACGCATTTTCGCCAAGTGCTGGCTGTACCTGGGTCATGAGAGCGCCCTGCCGCGCGATCGCGCGTTTTTCACCACCACCATGGGCGAGGACCCGGTGATCGTGGTGCGCGACCGCAGCTCGCGCCTGCGCGTGTACCTGAACAGCTGCACCCATCGCGGCGCGCGCGTGTGCCGGGTGGATTCGGGCGTGGCCACCATGTTCCGCTGCCCCTACCACGCCTGGGCCTTCAATACCGAAGGCCAGTTGGCGGCGGTGCCGCGCCAGGAGGCGGTGTATGGCGAGTGCTTCGACCGCAGCCAGTTCGGCCTGCGCGAAGCGCCGCACGTGGACAGCTACGGCGGCATGATCTTCGCCAGCTGGGACCCCGATGCGCCAACGCTGCGCGAGTACCTGGGCGACATGAGCTTCTATCTCGACCTGATGCTCAACCGGATGGAAGGCGGCACCGAAGTGATCGGCGGCGTCCACAAGTGGACCATCAACGTCAACTGGAAAATCCCCTCGGAAAACTTCGCGGGCGACCATTACCACGTGCCCTCCACCCATGGCGCCGGCGTCGACATGGGCTACCGCAGCATGCTGACCAACAACGGCTATTGCATCCAGACCGGCAATGGCCATTCCATCGGCAGCGAGCGCGGCGGCGCCCAGCAAGGCACGGCGGTCAAGACCGACTATGACGACTTCATCGCGAAAATGCGCAAGCAGGCGGTGGGCAAATACGGCGAGCGCGCCTCGGCCTTCGTGCCGATTGGCGTCGGCACCATCTTCCCCAACATGTCTTTCCTGGACAGCGCGCGCTTCCGCTCGTTCCGGGTCTGGCATCCGCGCGGGCCGGACAAGATCGAAGTGCACTCCTGGTGCGTGGTCGACAAGGCCATGCCGGATGACTTGAAGGCCGCCGTGCGCCAGCAGTATTCGCTGGCCTTCGGGCCGGGCGGCATTTTCGAGCAGGACGACGGCGATGTCTGGCAGAGCGTGCAGGACAATCTGCGCGGGCATATCGGTCGCCAGGGGCGCTTCAACTACGACATGGGCCTCGGCCGCGAAGCGCCCACCTCTTCCCTCTACGGCTCGCCCTTCCCCGGCAGCACCAGCGACATCCTGATGACCGAGGCCAACCAGCGCGCCTGGTATCGCCACTATGCCTCGCTGATGGTTGACCCCGCGGGCCCTTCGGCCCAGAAAGGAGGTGACAAAGATGAATGACACGCTCGATACCGGCCTGTGGCAGGCGGTCGAACATTTCTACCGGCGCGAAGTCCTGCTGCTGCAGGACCGCCGCTACCGTGAATGGCTGGCGCTGATGGACGATGCCATCACCTACCGCGTGCCGGTCACCACTTCCACCCTGGAAGGCCTGGTCAGCCGCGATGACGAACTCGGCTATTACGATGAAAACGCCGAACTGCTCAAGGCGCGGGTGGCCAAGCTGGAAAGCAAGCAATCCTGGGTCGAGCAACCGCCTTCGCGCCTGCGCTACTTTGTGCAGGTGATCGATGTGGCGCGCACGGAAGATGGCTTGATCGAGGCGCGCAGCAACCTGATGCTGCTGCAATACCGCTGGAACATGGAACAGCATTTCAGCGGCGGCCGCACCGATTTGCTGGTGCCGGTGGAGGGCGCGGGGACAGCAAGATTCCGCCTGCGCAAACGGCGCGTGGTGCTGGACCGGCAGGCGATCGGCAACCAGGGCCTGAGCGTTTTCTTCTAGACACGGAGACAGCAATGCTGGCAGCAGCCACCGTTCACTTCCCCTACATGACGGCCTGGCCGGAACAGGCCCAGGCCGATCATCGCGAGGCCACCCATGCCGGCTTTGCCCGCATCGCCAAGGCTTTTGCCGACGCCGGCGTGGAGACGCTGATCGTTGTCACCAGCGAGCACATCGTCAATCTGCAGCCGCGCATGGCCCCCGCCTTCGTGATTGGCAGCGGCGATCGGCACGCCGCCTTTCCCGAGCCGCAATTCAAGCTGGCCGCGGTAACCCGCCCTGGCGATCCGGAACTGGCGCAAGCCCTGGTGCAGCAGTTGTACGCCCACGGTTTCGATCCCGCCCATTCGGAAGAACTACGGCTGGACCATGGCACCACGCTGCCGCTGCAGCAGCTGAAGATCGACGAGCGGCTGCGCATCGTTCCGATCATCGTCAATACCCTGTTCCCGCCCCTGCCCACCCTGCGCCGTTGCGCCGACCTCGGCCGGGCGCTGGCACAGGCGGTGAAGAACAGCGGCTTGCAGCGACGGGTGGCGATCCTCGCCACCGGTGGCATCACGCACTCGGTGGGCGAACCCGGCATGGACCGCAACCATCCGCAATTCGATGCGCAATTCGTGGCCGACCTGGTGGCCGGCAATCTGGACCAGGCCTGTGCCCATTCGGATAGAGAACTGGATGCGCTGGGCAATGGCACTCACGAAATCCGCAGCTGGATCGTGGCCGCCGCCGCTGCGCAGGGACAGACGCCGCAAGTGGTGTCGGCGATTGCCTACGCGCCGGGTTGGTACACCGGCGTGCATCAGTTGTTGTGGCAGGAGGCAGCATGAACGCGCCGCATGTGACGCCGCATTTGACTCAGTTTCTGGTGGACATTACGCGTGGCCCCTTGAAGCAGGCCTTTGCCGCCGACCGTGAAGCGGTACTGGCGGCATCGCCCTTGTCCGACACCATGCGCGAAGCGATCCGCAGCCAGGACGTCGCCGGCCTGTGGCTGGCCGGCGCCCATCCCATGGCCCTGATGTATTTCGCGCGTGGCGCGGGTTGGGACAACGAGCGCTATTACGGCTGCATTGCCGAGGCCGAGCTCAGGAAAGCGGATCGAGCCGGTTCTGTTCGACCAGCTGCTCCCGGGCCGCAACAAACGCATCAATAGAGCGTTCGACATGCTCGGTAATCACACGTCTGGCGGTCTTGCAGTCGCGCCTTTCCAGCGCGTCCAGCAATTCGTTGTGTTCGCTGGCGACGTCCTTGTCGCGCAGGGAGGTCAGGCGCGTGCCGCTGGCGATCAAATACATCTTTCCGCGCACGCTCAGCAGTTCGCGCCGGATCTGGAACAGGCCGGCGAGTTCGGCCATGCGGATGTGGAAGGCTTCGTCGACGGTGTACATGTCCTCCTGATTGCGCCCCTTTCCCTTGAGGATGGCGCGCAATTCCTTGAGGTCGGCGGCGCTGGCGCGCTCGCACAGGCGATCGACCACGATCTGCTCCAGCGCCACCCGCAGCAAGCGGATTTCAACGATGGCGGCCTCATCCAGGTCGATCAGCCGATAGCCCCGCTTGGGCACAATTTCGACCACGCCGTCGCGGTACAGGTTGAGCAGGGCTTCACGCACGGGGGTACGCGAGACGCCCAGCGATTCGGCCAGCGTGGTTTCGGAAAAAAACTGGCCGCGCGCGATTTTTCCATCGCGGATGGCGCGCCGGATGGCTTTATATCCCTGGTTGGCAAGACTTTCTGAGCGAACCAGGCCGGGAAGCTTTGACATTGCGAATTGGAATGAGTGAAAGGAGCGCCTGCAAGCAGACTCGTAGTATGTGACATTCTACGTGCAAGCTGCGGGCGCAAAAAGGGGAAACATGGATCTGGGATTGAATGAGCGCGTGGCACTGGTGACCGGGGCCTCGCGCGGATTGGGCCGGGCCAGCGCCGAAGCCCTGCTGGCCGAAGGCGTCAAGGTTGTGGCAGTGGCGCGCCCAAGCGCCGAACTGGAACAACTGGCCGCGCTCGATTCCACGCGTTGCCTGGCGATTGCCGGAGACCTGCTCGACCCGGCCTTGCCGCAGCAGGTGGTGGCAGCCACGCTGGAGCGCTTTGGCCGGCTCGATATCGCCATCGTCAACACGCCGGGGCCGCGCAGCCAGTTGCCGCTGGAAGTCAATGAAGCCGACGTGGCGCGCGCCTTCGATTCCACCTTCTATCCGGCCTTCCGGCTGGTGCAGGCGGTGCGCGCGCCGATGCAGGAACAGAAGTGGGGCCGCATCCTCATCGTCTCCTCCACCAGTGTGAAGGCGCCCAAGCCTTTTCTCAGCCTGTCGGCCGCGGCGCGCAGCGCCTTGTGGGCCTGGGCCAAGAGCGCCGCGCCCAAGCTGTATGAAAGCGGCATCGCCATCAACGCGCTGTTTGCCGGTCCGCATGACACCGGCCGCGCGCGCGAGCTGGGCGTGAAGGACCGCGTGATCGGACGGCCGCAAGACTTCGGCCAATTCACCGCCTCGCTGTGCGCCGAGGCTACGCGCTTTGTCACCGGCACCGGCTTCATCCTGGATGGCGGCGAACTGATCGGGATCTGAACATGAGCCAGCCATTGACACCGCGCCTGCACGTCCTGCGCGCAGGCGACGGACCGAAACTGCTGCTGCTGCATGGCATCGGCGGCAGTGCCACCGCCTGGAACGCGCAGATGGCCAGGTTGGGACGCCATTTTTCCTGCATTGCACCGGACTTGCCCGGCTATGGCGAGTCTGCCGACCCCACGGCCGAAGGCCTGGACGCCCTGCTGCAGGCCGTGGTGGAACTGCTGGCCGGCGAAGCGGCCCATGTGCTGGGGGTTTCCTTCGGCGGCTTGCTGGCGCTGGCGCTGGCGCGGCGCCACCCGGCGCTGGTGCGCTCGCTGGTGCTGGCCGACGCCACCCTGGGCCGGGCCGACCTGGCCGCCGAAGCCAGGCAGCGCTGGCTGCAGGGACGGCAGGCGCTGGCGCTGCAACTGCAGAGCAAAAGCCGCGAACGCGCCGCCGAGATTGCCGCGCCGGGCGCGAG
>JAEVZY010000088.1 GCA_023392035.1 Pseudomonadota bacterium
CCTTCCATGCCGCTCGGGTCGCCCGGCATGGAAGGCCCGCGCAAGGACCCCTACGATGTTTTCCTGGTCGGGAAGAAGGGCGAGCGTTCGGTGTATCGGCATTACCCGTGAACCTGAAAA
Source organism: Pseudomonadota bacterium (assembly GCA_023392035.1). Classification (GTDB taxonomy): domain Bacteria; phylum Pseudomonadota; class Gammaproteobacteria; order Burkholderiales; family Burkholderiaceae_D; genus Lacisediminimonas. The sequence continues at coordinate 121 of JAEVZY010000088.1, forward strand.
GGTGGTCGCAGTTTGCGACCACCTCTGATGCCGGCAATCAGCCGCGCGCAACGGCAGCGGAACGCCTGTCCCACAGCCGCAAAGCCAACTTCACCAGCTCGAACCACAGCATCGCCAGCAGCCCCAGCAGCAGCGCCAGCGCCAGCTGCGATGCACTCAGGGCGCCGAAGCGAAACACCTCGCGCAGTGCCGGCACCATAAGTACCGCCAATAGCGCCAGCACCGCGGCCCCGGCGACGACCAGCGCGATGCGATTGGGGGAAAAGAACACATGCAGGGCCGTGCGCGCCTGCGACAGGCTGGAAAAGATCAGCGCGATATTGGCCAACACCAGCGTGGCAAACGCCAGGGCCCGTGCCTGCTCCGCCGGCAACTGGGCCAATGCGATGGCATAGGTGCCGACCGTCACCGCCAGCGCTCCCAGGCCATTCAGGACGGACTGCACGAACAGCTCGCGGTTGATGATGGGCGTGTTGGGCGCGCGCGGCGGACGCTCCATGGCATTGCGCTCCGAACTCTCGTTTTCAAATGCCAGCGAACAGGCCGGATCGATGATCAATTCCAGAAACGCGATGTGCATCGGGAACAGCACGATCGGCATGCCCAGCAAGGCCGGCAGCAGCGCCATGCCGGCGATCGGCACATGCACCGCCAGCACGTAGGACATGGCGTTCTGCATGTTGGTGAAGATGCGGCGGCCAAGCCGGATGGCGCGCACGATGGAGGCGAAGTTATCGTCCAGCAGCACCAGCGATCCAGCTTCGCGCGCGACGTCGGTGCCGCGCTGGCCCATGGCGATGCCCACGTGCGCCACCTTCAGTGCCGGCGCATCGTTGACGCCGTCGCCGGTCATGGCCACCACCGCGCCGCCGGCTTTCAGGGCCTGCACGATGCGCAGCTTCTGCTCCGGCGTGATGCGGGCGCAGACATTGGCGTGGCGCAGGCGCTTGGCCAGCTCGGCATCGTCCATGCCCTGCATCTGCTCGCCGGACAGCACGCTGCCTGAGGCCAGTCCGGCCTGCTCGGCAATCGCGGCGGCGGTGCCGGGATAATCGCCGGTCACCATCAAGACCCGGATTCCGGCGCGCTTGCACTCCGCCACCGCGGCCCGGATTTCCGGCCGCAAGGGATCGGCCAGGCCGACCAGGCCCAGATATTCGAAAGGCAGCGCTTCCTGCGACGCGGGCAAGGGCGTGGCGCCGTCCAGGCGCGCACGCGCCACCCCCAGCACGCGCAGGCCACGCTCGGCAAATTGTTCCAGCTCGCGCTCCATGGCGGCGCGCCCGGCTTCGGACAGGCGGCACATGTGCGCAATCGCTTCCGGCGCGCCCTTGGCGGCGCACAGCAGGCCGCCGTCGCGCGCCGACCAGACCATGGTCATGGCGCGCAAGTCCTTGGTCAGCGCGTATTCATGCAGGGGTGCGCCTTGAACCGGCAGTTCGGCGCGCTCCAGTTCCGCGGCCAGCGCATGGAAGGCCTTTTCCATCGGATCGAAAGGCTCGGGCTTGCTGGCCAGCGACGCCATGTACGCCACCTGCCGCAGCGCATCCGGCAGGCGCGTGGCGGCGCCGCGCTCCACTTCCAGGGTGGTGCCTTGCCCATGCAGGGCCTGGACCGTCATGCGGTTCTCGGTGAGCGTGCCGGTCTTGTCGCTGCACAGGACGGACACCGTGCCCAGGGTTTCAATCGCCGGCAGCCGCCGCGTCAGCACCTGCGCGCGCGACAGGCGCCAGGCGCCAATGGCGGGAAACACGGTCAGGATCACGGGGAATTCTTCCGGCAGCAAAGACATCGCCAGCGCAATGCCCGCCAACAGCGCCGCCAGCCATTGGTCGTACAGCGAGCCATACAAAATGGTCAGCAGGGCCGAGGCCAGCAAGCCGCCCAGCGCCAGCTTGCGCACCAGGCGCCGGGTTTGCGTCTGCAGCGGCGAGCGCTCGGCGCTCAGGCTTTGCAGGGCGCCGCCGATCTTGCCCATTTCGCTGGCAAGCCCGGTGGCGCGCACCAGCGCCATGCCGCTGCCCTGGACCACCAGCGTGCCCGACCAGACGTAAGGCAAGTCTTCGCCCCCCGGCTTGCCGGGCGCGGCGTCGGGCGCGCCGGCGCACTTGACCACCGGCCAGGCTTCGCCGGTCAGCAGCGATTCATCGATCTGCAACTGCGTGGCCTGCAGCAGGATGCCGTCGGCCGGCACGCGGTCGCCTTCGGAGAGGATCAGCACATCGCCCGGCACCACCTGCGCGCCGGCGATGCGCGTGCTCTGGCCGTCGCGCAGCACCAGCGCGCGCGGACTGGAAAGATCGCGCAAGGCATCCAGCGCGCGCTCGGTCTTGCCTTCCTGGTAGAGCGTCAGCACGATCACGAAGCAGACCATGCCGAACAGGATCAGGCTCTCGTGCGGATCGCCCAGGAACAGGTACAGCAGCGCGGCGCTCAACAGGAGCAGGAACATCGGCTCGCGCGCGGCCTCCAGCACAATGGCCAGCATGCGGCGCCGCGTGCGCGGCAAGGCGTTCGGCCCATGTTGCGCCAGACGGCGCGCGGCCTCGGCCGAGTCCAGCCCCTGAATCTCCGTCCCCTCCATCCCCATTGTCTTGCCTCCGCATTGCAGTGCACCAACGCTGTTCAAGTCCGCTCTCGCCCCGGCCATGGCGGTGCAAGAATACTTCCCGCTCCGCTGCAGCGCCCCATCCTGAATCAAATTTTCCGATGTCCTGAACTCGGTCCTTCCGGTTTGTTGACAAGCCAATTTTTAGTCAGTACGCTGAACATTCCTGCGCGAGGGAGGAGACAACAAGAGCCCCGCGCGCCGAACAAAATGCAATCAGAAGACTCATCCGGCATCACCAACAGACAGGAGATTTCCATGCAAAGACGCGGGTTCTTGAAACAGGCAGGCGCAGCCGCTGCGCTCGGTACTTTGGCCGCCCCGGCGCTGGCCCAGAGCAAGCAGCAGGTGAAGTGGCGCATGTCCACCAGCTGGCCCAAGACGCTGGACGCCATGTACGGCTCGGCCGACGAGATGTGCAAACGCGTCCACGACCTCACCGATGGCGGCTTCGAGATCAAATGCCACGCCGGCGGCGAGCTGGTTCCGCCCGCGCAGAACATGGACGCCGTCAGCAATGGCACGGTGGAGTGCAACCACGTGCTGGCCTCGTTCTTCATCGGCAAGAACACCGCGATCGCGTTCGATACCGGCCTGGCCTTCGGCCTGTCGGCACGCCAGCACAATGCGTGGATGAACTATGGCGGCGGCCTGCAGGCCACGCGCAAGCTGTATGAGAAGTACGGCATCGTCAATCACGTTTGCGGCAACGTCGGCGTGCAGATGGGCGGCTTCTACCGCAAGGAAATCAAATCGGTGGCCGACCTCAAGGGCCTGAAGATGCGCATCGGCGGCCTGGGCGGCATGGTGCTGCAAAAGCTGGGCGTGGTGCCGCAACAGATTGCCACCGCCGACATCTATCCCTCGCTGGAAAAAGGCACCATCGACGCCGCCGAATGGATCGGCCCGTACGACGATGAAAAGCTGGGCCTGCAACGCGTGGCCAAGAACTACTACACCCCGGGCTGGTGGGAAGGTTCGGCTTCGATCACCACCATGGTCAACGCCAAGGCCTGGGAAGCGCTGCCGCCGGCCTACAAGGCTGCCTTCGAATGCGCCGCCAACGAGCAGACCATGAAGATGCTGGCCAAGTACGACGCCCGCAATCCGGAAGCGCTGAAAAAGCTGCTCGGCCAGGGCGTGAAGCTGCGTTACTTCCCGAAAGACGTGATGCAGGCTTCGTACAAGGCATCGATGGAGCTGTTCGAGGAGCTGTCGGAAAAGAACCCCGACTTCAAGGCCATCTATCCGCAATGGAAAGCCTTCCAGAAGGACCAGGCTGCCTGGTTCAGCATCGCCGACAACTATCTGGACAGCTATACCTTCGCCGCTGTTGGCCACAAGCAGGCCAAGTAATCCCGGCATCAGGCCGGTTGCACCCGCCAGCGCGGGAGCAACCGGCTTGTTCGCATGAAGGGGCGGGATCCATCGCCCATTGAAGCTTGCAGGAGACAGCATGGGACACATGTACGGCGCCACCGCGCAAGACGGTGGCATAGGCGAGCGCGTGGCGCGCAAGGAAGACGCCCGGCACTTGCATGGACAGGGACGCTTCGTCGCCGATTACGCCATGCCCGGTTTGCAGGAGGTGGCTTTTCTGCGCAGCCCGGTGGCGCATGCGCGCATCCGCGGCGTGCAAAAGCCGGCGGCTTGGGCCAGGCAGGTTTTCGTGCGCGAAGACATGCCAGGCGCGCGCGACATCGTGGCCGAGTCCACCCTGCCGGGCTACAAGCGTTCCGGCCAGCCGCCGCTGGCGGCAAGCAAGGTGCGCTTTGCCGGCGAGCCGATCGCCATGGCTTTCGCCCCCACCCGCGCGCAGGCGGAAGACATCGTCGAGCAGGTCATGCCCGAGCTGGATGAACTGCCGGCGCTGGTCGATGCCGATGCCGCCCGCGCCTCGAAGCTGCGCGTGCATGATGACTGGGAAGACAATCTCTTCCTCACGCTGAAAGTCGACAACCAGTTCGAGCAGCATGCCGCCAATGCGCCGCTCATCATCAAGAAGTCGGTCGACCTGGCGCGGCAAGTGATGTCGCCGATGGAAGGCAAGGCGGTGCTGGCCTATTGGGATCACCAGGTCAACCAGCTGGTGGTGGTCACCTCGACCCAGGTGCCGCACATGATCCGCACGGGCCTGTGCGAAACGCTGGGACTGGAGCAGGGCCAGGTGCGCGTGATCTCGCCCGATGTCGGCGGCGCCTTCGGCTACAAATGCGTGTTCCACCAGGAAGAATTGTGCGTGGCCTGGCTGGCCCTGACTTACCGCAAGCCTTTCCGCTACATTGAAGACCGGCGCGAGCATCTTGTTGCCGGCGCCAATTCGCGCCAGCACCATTACGACATGACCGCCTACTGCGATGCGCAGGGCCGTCTGCTGGCGCTGGACGCAAACATCACCATCGATGGCGGCGCGTATTCGGCGTGGCCGTTCACCATCGGCCTGGAGCCGGGGCAGGCCACCGGCAATCTGCCTGGTCCCTATGCGATCAAGGGCTACCGCTGTCACACCGAATGCGTGGCCACCAACAAGCCGGGCTTCCTGCCGTATCGCGGCGTGGCGCGCACGGGCGTGTGCTTCGCCATCGAATTGCTGATGGATGCGATTGCGCGCGAAGTGGGGCGCGAGCCCTGGGAAGTGCGCATGGACAACCTGGTGCCGACCGAAGCCATGCCCTACCGGAACATCGCCAACAAGCTGTACGACAGCGGCGACTATCCGCAAAGCCTGCAGCGGGTGGTGGATGAAATCAATCTGCGCGCAGTGCGTCAGCGCCAGCAACAGGGCGAGGCCGACGGCCGCCGCATCGGCGTCGGCTTTGCCACCTATACCGAGCAATCAGCCCATGGCACTTCGGTGTTCGCGGCCTGGGGCCTGCCCATCGTGCCCGGCTTCGACAACGCCACCGCGCGCATCACGCCGGACGGCGGACTTGAATTGCGCGTGGGCGTGCACTCGCATGGCCAGGGCATGGAAACCACGCTGGCGCAGATCGCCAACGAAATCCTCGGCATTCCCATCGCCTGCATCAAGGTGGTCCATGGCGACACCGGCCTGACGCCGTTCTCCACCGGCACCTATGCCTCGCGTTCCATCGTGATGAGCGGCGGCGCGGTGTCCAAGGCCTGCCAGGCGCTGCTGCCGCGCCTGAAAAAGATCGGCGCGCATTTGCTGCAGGTGCCGGAAGACCAGGTCAGCATGGAGAAGGGCGCGGTGCAGGCCGGCGGACGCACGATCAGCGTCGGCGATATCGCGCGCGCCTGGTATCTGCGCCCCGAGCAATTGCCGGGCGATGTCGATACCGCCGGCCTGGAAGTGACCATGGGTTACAAGCCCAAGGTGGACAGCGGCGCCTTCAGCTATGGCAGCCATGCCTGCGTGGTGGCGGTGGATACCGAATCGGGCAAGGTCGAAATCCTCGACTACCTGATCATGGAAGACTGCGGCCGCATGGTGAACCCGATGGTGGTGGAAGGCCAGACCTACGGCGGCGCCGCCCAGGGCGTGGGCACGGCGCTGTATGAGGAAGCGCTGTACGACGACAACGGCCAGCCGCTCACCTCCACCCTGGCCGACTATCTCCTGCCGGGGCCGACCGAACTGCCGGCCTTCCGCATCGACCACATGGAAACCCTGTCGCCCAATACCGAATTCGGCATGAAGGGCATGGGCGAAGGCGGAGCGATTGCGCCGCCGGCCGCCATCTTCAATGCCGTCAACGATGCCTTGCGACCACTGGGCGTCGAGATGACGCGCACGCCGCTCACTCCCCATCGCCTGGTGAAGGCAGTGCTCCAGGCACGTGCCAAGGGAGGCGCGCAATGAAAGCCGCTCAATTCGATTACCAAAGCGCCGGCAGCGCCGAACAGGCACTAGGCCTGATGCAGGACGCCAAGGCCCTGGGCGGCGGACAGTCGCTGGGCCCCATGCTCAATCTGCGCCTGGTGCGCCCGGGCAAACTGGTGGACGTGTCTGCGCTTGCCGAAGCGCGCCGCTGCGAAATGACGGCGCAAGGCTTGCGCATCGGCGGCGCCATGACTCACGCCGAAATCGAAGACGGCGCGCTGGATGCCTTGCTGGCCGATTCGCCAGCGCTGGCCGCTTTCCTGCGCCATGTCGCCGGCGGCATCGCCTATCGCGCCGTGCGCAACAAGGGCACCCTGGCCGGCAGCCTGGCGCATGCCGATCCGGCGGCAGACTGGGTGCTCGCCATGAACGCACTGGATGCGCAACTGGACCTGGTGTCGGCAAAAGGCAAACGACTGCTGCCGATGTCGCAATTCATGTCGGGCGCTTTCAGTACCGCGCTGGCTGAAGATGAATTGCTGCTGGCAGTGATTGTGCCGCGCCGCTCGGCCGCCATGCGCTGGGGCTATGTGAAGTTCTGCCGCAAGACCGGCGAATTCGCCGAAGCCAGCGCCGCTGCCGTGTTCGATCCGCAAAGCGGCAGCGCGCGGCTATTGATCGGGGCGCTGGATGGCGCGCCGGCCGCGCTGCCGGCGCTGGCCAGCGCGGTCGCCTCGCAAGGTGCGGCAGCCATCAATCAGGACGCCTGCCTGGCCGCCGTGAACGCGGTTGCCACCGGCAAGGATGAAGTCGGCAACTGGCAATTGGCGGTGGCCGTGCGGCGCTGCCTGCAACAGTTGCTTGGCGTAAGCGTCAGCGGCACAGCAAACAGCGGCGCAACAGACTCTGGAGCAAAACAATGAGCGCCTTGCCCAAAATCGAAAACAGCCCGCAGCTGCCGGCCAGGCAGCCGGTGCGCCTGCGCGTGAATGGCCAAGTGGTCGAGCATTTCGTCGAACCGCGCACCCACCTCGGCGATTTCGTGCGCGACCAATGCGGACTGACCGGCACCCATCTCGGTTGCGAACACGGCGTGTGCGGCGCCTGCACCCTGCTGGTGGATGGCAAACCGGTGCGGTCCTGCCTCACCTTCGCCGTGGCTTGCGGCAATCACGAGGTGACCACCATCGAAGGCTATGGCGAAGATGCCGTCATGGCGCGCCTGCGCGCCGCCTTCAATCGCGAACACGCGCTGCAATGCGGCTATTGCACGCCCGGCATGCTGGCCACCGCGCGCGACATCGTCACCCGACTGCCGGATGCGGATGAAGACCGGATTCGTCTGGAGCTGTCCGGCAACCTGTGCCGCTGCACCGGCTACGTGGGCATCGTGCGCGCCATCAAGGCGGTGCTGGCCGAGATGAAGAGCGCAGCGCCGGCGCCGGTGGTTCAGGGCCAAGCCCAAGCCCAAGCCCAAGTGCAATCGCAAGCGCACATGACCGCGCCCATGCAAAGCTTCACCGCGCTCGACACGGCTGCCGCTGCAACGGCCGCTGCTGCCGCCAGCGATGTGCCGGCCGCCGACGCCGCGGAAAACCGGCGTGGCTGGTCGCGCATCGAAAGCCAATTCGAGGTCGCTTATCCGCAACAGCAAGTATGGGACTTCATGGCCGATCCGCGCCGTTTGGCGGCTTGCCTGCCTGGCGCCCAAGTGCAGGAGATGGACGGCAACACCGTCAAGGGCGGCATCGCCATCAAGTTCGGCCCGATCTCGGCCAGCTTCAATGGCGCCGCCACCCTGGAGCGTGATGAAGCCAATCGCCGTGGCATGCTGCGCGGCGCCGGCACCGACAGCATCAGCCACTCGCGCGCCAAGGGCGACATCGGCTATCGCGTGCTGGCCGTCGATGCGCAGCGCACGCGGGTGGAAGTGACGCTGGAACACATGCTGCAGGGACCGCTGGCGCAATTCTCGCGCTCGGGCCTGGTGCGCGATTTCGTCACCCGCATGGTGGCCGAGTTCGGCCGCAATCTGGAAGCCAGCATGGGCGGCGCAAGCGCAGATCAATTGCCGGTGCAGAAGATCGGTTTCCTGCGCATGTTGTGGCAGGTGATCGTGGGGCGGATGAAGGGCTAGCCGTCTTCCACTACTCCACCGTCTCCGCCGGCGTCTCACGCGCGCGGGTGATCTCGCGCCGCTTCATGTCCAGGTAGTCGGCGCGGCTGATCTCATGCAGCTGCGGCGCGAATTGCTCGGTGCTGTCGAACCAGCGCTTGAGCGCGTATTCGGTGCGTTTGTCCGGCGGCTGCGACAGCGCCATCAGGAAGGCATCGGCGGCCAGGTAGTAGCGCATGGCATTGCGCTCCACCGCGCCGCGAAAGCCTTGCACATATTCCGGCTTGCCCTCGCCGTCCACGCCGGTTCGGGTAAAACCGATCTTGTTGCGCCCGGCGGTACTCAGATAGGCATCCATGGCCATTTTTCCGAGCCGGCCAAATGAGTGGGAATAGCGCATGTGCATGAAGCTCTGGTTGGGGCCGACGGGAATCGCCGCCAGCATCATCCTGTAGTTTTCGGTGCCCAACGGCCCGTGCGGCGCATCCATGCGAACTTCCAGGTAATCGCGTTCGGAGGCAACCGGTATGAAGCCCATCTTCATGGTGAATGTGCTGCTCAGTTCCTGGAACTCCTTTTTTCCCACCTTCACCACCAGTTGCGGCCGGCCGCCGTCCTGCGCCACGCCGCAATACTTGTTGTTCAGATGGAGTATGAAAATTGCGCACCAGCTTTCCGGTTTCGCCAGGGCTTCGCGCAAAGTGTCGAAGGGCTGGTCAAGACGGGCATAGACATCGCCTTGCACCTGCGATTCGGATTGCGTCGACTCCAGCAAGAGGGGGCGGCCGAAAGCCGATTTTTCCATTTGCGGCCGCAAGCGTTCATAGCGCTGTTGCAGCGCGGCGCGATCTTCGCTGGCTCGCGCCTGGGCCGCCGCCCAGCCCGGCAGCAATAGAACCAGCAAGGCCAATGCCAGGAGGACGCTGCCGAACCGGCTGTGCGGACGATGCGAAGGCCTATGGGCTTGCTTCATGTCTGGGCGCGCGGCATTGCGAAGGCGGGAAAGGTCAGACCCCGCAGACGCACGATCGTCCCCTCGCCCGTGCCGCTGGCTGAGCCAGCGCAAGTTGCCGGCCCGGATTCAGAGATTGCGCAACACCAGGCCCAGCGCTCCGGCAATCAGCACGGCCCAGGTGCCGCGCACAACATGTTTGGCAGGCAAGCGCACGTGCAACTTGCTGCCGGCCCACAAACCGGCCAGCGCAAACGGCAGCGCCAGGGCAGCGGTGATTCCGACTTCCGACTGGAACAGGATGCCGGCCCAGGCAAACAGTGCGAGCCGCACAAATGCGCTGATCAACACCAAGGTAGCCAGGCTGGCGCGCAGGCAATTCTTGTCGGTAATCCGGCGCGCAAGATAAACCGCGTAGATCGGTCCGCCGGTGCCGAACAAGGCGGTGAAGACGCCGCCGGCGGTGCCAAACGGCAAACTCCAGCCGCGTGCGATGGGACGCACGGCCGGCCGCAGCAGCAGGCTCCAGGCGGCATAGCTCAAGACAAAAGCGCCCAGCGCCAGCAGCAGGGCGCGCTCGTTCACCTGCACCAGCAAAGTCAAGCCGAGCACGCAGCCCAGCACCATGAAAGGCAGCAGCGGCACGATTTCATTGAGCTGCGCATGGCGCCGGTTGCGCGAAAGGAGCAAAAGGCCAGTGCACATATCCAGCAACAGCATCAGCGGCACCGCCACCTTGAGCGGCAGCCACTGCACCAGGAAAGGCATGGCGGTGATCGAGGAGCCGAATCCGGTAAGACCGAACACGGTGTAGGCAATGGTCACGATGCAGGCGGCAGCCAGCAGGATTTCGGAGTCAGGAATCACGTTTCGAGCTTAGATATAGGTGAATTAGATCATATAGTTGACCTTGGCCCGGTTCAAGCATAAGATGATTCGCGCGCCGGCATGGACTCCACCGCAGATTGAGAATCCTTGGGAAGCAGTCCTGTCAGCGCACAAGACATCCAAGCCGTGGTGACGGAAACATCAGCAACACCAGCAACATCAGCAAGAAAGGAACCAGGAACCGAGCGTCAGCAACTCAGCGATACCGGCATTCAGATCGGTACGTGGAGCGTGGCAAGGCAAGGCGCTGACGAATGCCCAACACCAGACCATCCGGAGCAGGAGACAAACATGCTTCAGTTCTACCCAGCCAGGCTTGCGCGCTTGGCTTTGGCAGTGATCTTGACCGCGTTTTCCTCTGTCGTGCTGGCGCAGGCCTGGCCTGCCAAACCGGTGACCATTATCGTGCCGTTTCCGGCCGGTGGATCAACCGATGTGGTGGGCAGGCTGCTTTCCAAAGAGCTGGGCAAGATGTGGAACCAGTCGGTGGTGGTCGACAATCGCGTCGGCGCCGGCGGCAACATCGGCGCCGTGGCAGTGGCCAAGGCCGCGCCCGATGGCTACACCTTGCTGCTGGCTTCGGGCAGCATCCTGACCGTCAATCCGCATATCTACGCCAAGCTGCCCTTCGATCCGAAGAAGGACTTCCTGCCGATCACCAATGTCTCGGCCGGGCCGATGGTGGTGGTGGTGCCGCCCAACGCCAAGGCGAATGACCTGAAGACCTTGGTGGCCGAGGCCAAGGCCAATCCCGGCAAGCTCAATTTCGGTTCCGCCGGCACCGGCAGCCAGGTCCACATGGCGACTGAAAAGCTGGCCAATGCCGCCTCCATCAAGATCCAGCATGTGCCGTACAAGGGCGAAGGCCCGGCCTACACCGACCTCTCTTCCAGCCTCACCGATCTGATGGTCGGCAATATCGCCGCCGCCGCGCCGCTGGTGAAGGATGGCCGCCTGAAGGCGCTGGCCGTCACCAGCCGCGAGCGTTCCGCGCTCTTGCCGAACGTGCCGACCGTGATCGAAGCCGGCTTTCCGGATGCGGAAAACTATGGCTGGTTCGGTTTGCTGGCGCCGGCCGGCACGCCGAAAGAAGTGATCGAGAAAGTCCAGAAAGACGTCAACAAGGTGCTGGCCGAGGCTGAAATCAAGACCCGCCTGGCCGGGTTCGGCATGGTCCCGGTGGGGAACACGCCGGCCGAATTCGCCAGCAGCATCGAGCAGGAAACCCGGCAATGGGGCGTGGTGGTGAAGAACCGCGGCCTGCAGGCGCAGTAATGCCTGCACTCGCCCCCAGCCAGCCCAGCGCCGGCCCCGCCGCGCCGGCCAAACTGCGCGGCGCCGATGCCCTGGTCGCCGGGCTGCTCGAGGCCGGTATCACGCGTGTCTTCACGCTGTCCGGCAATCACATCATGCCGGTGTTCGATGCCGCCCTGGACAGCGGCCTGGCCCTGATCCACACCCGGCACGAAGCCTCCACCGTGCACATGGCCGATGCCTGGGCCCGCCTCACGGGCCAGGTCGGGGTGGCGCTGGTAACCGGCGGCCCCGGCCATGCCAATGCCATCTCCGCGCTCTACACGGCGACCATGGCGGAGTCGCCGGTCCTGCTGCTGTCCGGCCATGCGCCTTTGAACGAACTGGGCATGGGCGCTTTCCAGGAGATGCGCCAGGCCGATCTGGCCGCGCCGCTGTGCAAGGCCTCATGGACGGTGGAGTCGCCTGAAACCATGGCCGCCGACCTGGCGCGCGCCTTGAAGCTGGCGGCCTCCGGGCGTCCCGGCCCGGTGCATCTGAGCCTGCCGGTGGATGTGCTGGAAGGCGCCTGTCCACCCGAGGCGATGCGCGCGCCGCCGCCCGTCGCGCCGCCGTCGCAGGCGCAAGTTTCCGCGCCGGCGCAACAGACCCTGGAACTGCTGAAGCAGGCCAAGCGTCCATTGATCCTGGCCGGCCCGGCTTGCATGCATGCGGCCATGCGCGGGCGTCTGCACGCCCTGCAAACGGCGCTGGGCGTACCCGTGATCGGCATGGAAAGTCCGCGCGGCATCCAGGACCCGGCGCTGGGTGAGTTTCCCGGCCTGCTGGCCCGCGCCGACCTGATCGTCCTGCTGGGCAAGCGGCTCGACTTCACGCTCAAGTTCGGCGCCTGGCCCGGCATCGACGCCGCCTGCCGCTTCATCCAGTTCGATGCCGAAACCCAGGAGCTGGAGCGCAATCGCCGGCAATTGGGGCAGCGCCTGCTGCTGGCGGCGCTGTCCGGGCCGGCGCAGGCGATCGACGCCCTGCTGGCGGGAGCCGCTGGCGCGCCCCTGCACGCGGCCTGGACCGAAGAAGTGCAAGCCGGACTGGCACGCCGCGCTGCGCCCAACGCCGGCCTGGCCGGCGCCATGCATCCGCTGCAGGCGCTGGCGCCCTTGCAGGAAATCCTGTCCAGCCATCCGCAAGCGGTGCTGGTATGCGACGGCGGCGAAATCGGCCAATGGGCCCAGGCCGCATTGAGCGCGCCGTATCGCGTCATCAACGGCGTGGCGGGCGCAATCGGTGCCGGCATTCCGTTCGCGCTGGCAGCCAGCATGGCGCACCCCGGCGCGCCGGTGGTGGCGGTGATGGGCGACGGCAGCTTCGGCTTTCACTGTTCCGAAATCGATACCGCCGTGCGCTGCGCCTTGCCGGTCTTGCTGGTGGTGGGCAATGACGCGCGCTGGAATGCCGAATATCAAATCCAGTTGCGCCAGTACGGGCCGCAGCGCCTGAACGGCTGCACCCTGCTGCCAACCTCCTACGAGCAGGTGGCGATCGGCTTTGGCGGCCATGGCGAGTTGGTGACCGAGGCCGAGCAAGTCCTGCCGGCCGCGCAAAGGGCGCTGGCCAGCGGCTTGCCGGCTTGTCTGAACCTGATGGTGCAAGGCTTGCCGGCGCCGGCCTTTGCCGTCCCCGCGCCGGTACGCAAGGGCGCCGCATGACATGAGCGACATGAGTGAAATCCTGGAAGTGAAAGTCTGGCGCGGCCGCCAGCAAGGCAGCTTCAAGACCTATGAAGTGCCGCGCCGGGAAAGCCAGACCGTGCTGGATGTGGTGACCCATATCCAGCGCGAAATCGATCCCGGCCTGGCCTACCGCTTTGCCTGCCGGGTCGGCATGTGCGGCTCCTGCGCCATGACGGTGAATGGAAAGGCGCGCTGGACTTGCCGCACCCATGTGGCCAAGGTTGCCGAAGGCGGCAAGCTGGAAATCGCGCCCTTGTCCAACCTGCCGGTCATCAAGGATCTGGTGACCGACATGACCGAGTTCTTCGAGAAATGGTCGCGCCGCGCCATGGGCCGCTTTGCCGGCGCCAAAACGCGCGACGATGACTTCGCCCGCGTCGAGCCGGCCAGCCGCGAACGGCAGGCGGTGGATGCCGGCATCGAATGCATAGGCTGCGGCGTGTGCTACGCCTCCTGCGACGTGGTGAGCTGGCGCCCGGATTATCTTGGGCCGGCCGCGCTCAATCGAGCCTGGACCCTGATGAACGATGTGCGCGATGTACAGCGCAAGGAGCGCCTGCAGGCGGTGGCGGGCGACGCCGGCTGCCATGCCTGCCATACCCAGGGCAGTTGCAGCGAGCGTTGCCCCAAGCAGATTGCGCCCACGGCCGGAATCGCCGGCTTGAAGCGCCTGCTCTGGGCCAGCCGCCTGAAAGGATGAGCATGGAACGCGCAATTTCCCCGGCGCCGCTGCCGCCGGCCAATGCCGAAGGCCTGCAGCAAGCGCGCCTTTGGGCCTGGCAACGCATGAGCGCCATGGTGCTGGCGGTATGCGTGCTGGTGCATATCGTGGTGATGGTGATCGCCGTGCGCGGCGGCTTGTCGGCCGCGGAAATCCTCGGCCGCACGCGCGGCAGCCTGGCCTTTGGCGCCTTCTATACGGTATTCGTGCTGGCCTGCGTGGCCCATGTGCCGATCGGTCTTTCCAATATCGCCCAGGAGTGGTGGGGCTTCTCGCCGCAGGCCGCGCGCCGCGGCGCGCTGCTGTTCGCCTTCCTGCTGCTGGTGCTGGGCCTGGCGGCAGTGGCGGGAGTGGTGGCATGAAGCCGGCCAGCCTGCGCGCCGCCGATGCACGGGCCCGCAACCATCCGGCGTGGTGGGCATTTCTCGTGCATCGCATTTCCGGCTTGCTGCTGGCGGTGTTCCTGCCGCTGCATTTCCTGGCACTGGGCCAATCGCTGCGTTCGGATGCGGCGCTGGACGGCTTTCTGCGCTTTGCCGACCGGCCGCTGTTCAAGCTGGCGGAATGGGGGCTGGTCGTGCTGCTGGCCTTGCACATGACGGGCGGGGTGCGCTTGTTGCTGATCGAGCTTGGACCGTGGTCGGGCTTGAGAAAGAACTGGATCGCGGCCAGCATCGGTTGCTCGCTGTTGACCGGGCTGGCGTTTGCGCTGGCCCTGGTGTCCTGATGTCTTGAGTGTTGTGGTCTTGACGGGGGAAGGATGAAGATCGATTTGCAGGCCGTGGAAGAGGCGGCGCGCGACTTGTATATCCGCGCGCTGAAAGACCTTCCACCCGACATCAAGCGCGGCTTCACGCGCCTGGCCGCGCAGGAAAGCGTGCCGCGCGCGCAGAGCATGCTGGCCACCATGGTGACCAATATCGCCGTGGCCGAGCGCGAAGACAATCTGCTGTGCCAGGACACCGGCATACCCATCTACAACGTGCTGCTCGGCAGCGGCCTGGAAGTGGATGGCTATGCGCTCAAGCAGGCGATTCGCCGCGGCTGCGAGCGCGCCACGCGCGAATATCCGCTGCGCTCCTCGGTCGTGCATCCGCTGACGCGCAAGAACAACCACACCTCCTGCGGCATCGAGGTGCCGGTGATCCACATCGATTTTTCACCGGCGCCGGAGCTGCTGGAAATCTCCATGGTGCCCAAGGGCAGCGGCTCGGAAAACAATTCCTTCCTGAAGATGGCGATTCCGGCCGAAGGCATCAACGGCATCCGCGAATTCGTGATCGATTGCGTGGTGAATGCGGGTGGCAAGACCTGTCCCCCGACCATCGTCGGCGTTGGCCTGGGCGGCACCTCCGACCTGGCGGTGGCCCTGGCCAAGCGCGCCGCCACCCGGCCGCTGGGGACCGAATGCGCCGATGAAGAAGGCGCGCAACTGGAGCGCGAACTGTCGGCGGCGGTGAATCAACTGGGTGTGGGACCGCAAGGCCTGGGCGGCGACTCCACCGCCTTTGCCGTGCACATCGAACTGGCCCACACCCACATCACCATGAACCCGGTTGCGGTCAACATGCAATGCCATTCCGCGCGCCGGGCACGGGTGAGCTTCACGCCGCAAGGCATGGACTGGGGATACTGACATGGCCCATTACGATCTCACCATGCCAGTCACCGAAGAGCAGGTGCGCCAACTGCGGGTGAATGACACCGTCACCCTGCATCAAACCCTGTTCGGCATTCGCGATGCCACCCAGATCCACATGTTCGACCGCGGCCGCAAGACCCGCTTCGACCTCAGTGGGCATGCGGTGATCCACACCGCGCCCAATGTGAAGAAGGTCGAGCCCAGCGCCGAGCATCCGGCCGGCTATGCGCCGGTCTGCATCGGCACCACCACCTCGGATCGCATGGAGCGCTTCACCCGGCCCCTGATGCAGCAGTATGGCGTGCGCTTCATCGTCGGCAAGGGCGGCATGCGCGACGGCTCGCTGGCGGCGTTTCGCGAACTGGGCGGCGCCTACCTGGCCATCATCGGCGGCACGGCGGCGCTGGAAACCACCTGGGTGGAACAGATCGAAGAGGTCGACATGGATGACCTGAATCCGGAATCGCTGTGGAAGTTCCGCATCCGCGGCTTCGGCCCGCTGCTGGTGGCCATGGACAGCCACGGCAACAGCCTGTACAGCGAAGTGCAGCAGGACGTGCAGGCGCGGCGCGCGGCCGTACTGCAAAGCCTGGGCGTGAAAAGCGCATGAGGAACACCATGGCCGGATTGCCGATACGACGCGAAAGCACCGATGTCCTGATCCTCGGTTCCGGCGGCGCCGGCCTGTTTGCGGCCCTGCATGCGCACCAGGCCAATCCGCGCCAGCACATCACGGTGGCGGTCAAGGGCCTGCTCGGCAAATGCGGTTGCACGCGCATGGTCCAGGGCGGCTACAACGTGGCGCTGGCCGAAGGCGATTCGATCGAACGCCACTTCATGGACACCATAGAAGGCAGCAAGTGGCTGGCCGACCAGGACCTGGCCTGGACCCTGGTGAATGGCGCCGTGGAGCGCATCCACGAACTGGAAAACGAACTCGGCTGTTTCTTCGACCGTAATCCGGACGGCACGGTGCACCAGAAAGCCTTTGCCGGCCAGACCTTCGACCGCACCGTGCACAAGGGCGACCTGACCGGCATTGAAATCATCAACCGCCTGGCGGAGCAGGTGTGGGCGCGCGGCATCCATCGGCTGGAAGAGCATCGCGCCATCGAGCTGATCAAGAGCGCGGACGGGCAGTCCCTGTCCGGCGTGCTGATGATCGACATGCGCAGCGGCGGCTATGTGTTTGTGCAGGCCAAGGCGGTGCTGCTGGCCACCGGCGGCGGTCCCACCATGTACAAGTTCCACACGCCCTCCGGCGACAAGAGCTGCGATGGCTTGGCCATGGCGCTGCGTGCCGGCCTGGGCTTGCGCGACATGGAGATGGTGCAATTCCATCCCACCGGCTTGCTGGCCGGGACCCACACGCGCATGACCGGCACGGTGCTGGAAGAAGGCTTGCGCGGCGCCGGCGGCTGGCTGGTGAATGGCGAAGGCGAGCGCTTCATGAGCAACTACGATCCGCGCGGCGAACGTGCCACGCGCGACGTGGTCTCGCGCGGCATCTATGCCGAAATGCGCGCCGGCCGCACCACGCCCAATGGCGGCGTGTGGATCGAGATGGCGCACCTCGGCCCGGAGAACGTGCGCAAGCAATTCAAGGGCATGGTGGAGCGCTGCGCCGACTGCGGCTTCGACCTGGCCGGCGGCCGGGTGGAAGTGGTGCCGACCGCGCACTACATGATGGGCGGCGTCATTTTCAAGGCCGATACCAGCACCGAATTGCCGGGCCTGTTCGCAGCCGGCGAAGACACCGGCGGCGTGCATGGCGCCAATCGCCTGGGCGGCAATGGCGTGGCTAACTCCACCGTGTTCGGCGGCATCGCCGGCGAGCGCATGGCGCAATGGGTGGCGGGCCAGGGCTTGCGCGCGCCGGATGAAGCGGCCATTGCCGCCAGCATCGCCCGCCATGATCTGCCCTTCATGCGCGCGGCTGGCGATCTGTCGGCGATCCGCGATGAGCTGTACGAATGCATGTGGAGCGATGTCGGCATCCTGCGCACCGCCGATGGCTTGCGGCGCGGCCAGATCAAGCTGGCCCGCCTGCGTGCGCGGCTGGAAGCCAGCGGCGTGGGCGAGGGCGATCGCGCCTACAACCTGGCCTGGCATGACTGGTTGAACCTGCATTCTCTGGTGTGCGTGAGCGAAGCGATCGCCGCTGCGGCGCTGGCGCGGGAGGACTCACGCGGCGCCCATTACAGGGAAGACTTCCCCGAAACCGGCGCCTTGGCCGGGTCCAGCTATACCGTCGTCAGGCAGCAGGGAGAAAGCCTGGCACTGACTCGCAAGGCAGTCGATTTCAGCCGGGTGAAGCCAGGGCAGAGTTTGCTGGAGCAAGCCGCTTAGCCTGGGAACGGAACTTGCATCCTCCTGCCGTTGCACAAGCAGCTTTCAAAACGGGAGAGGATGGACCACCGCCATCTTCCCAATCAGCTTGTCCAGCGTCACCGGATAATCCCGCACCCGCACGCCGCTGGCGTTGTACACCGCGTTGGCCACCGCCGCCGCCACGCCGCAAATGCCCAGTTCCGCCACGCCCTTGGCTTTCATGGGGGAGGAAATGGGATCGGTCTCGTCCAGGAAAATCACCTCTTGATGCGGAATGTCGGCGTGCACCGGGACTTCATAGCCGGCCAGGTCGTGGTTGGCGAAGAAGCCGACGCGGGTATCCACCTCCAGCTTTTCCATCAGCGCCGCGCCCACGCCCATGGTCATGGCGCCGATCACCTGGCTGCGCGCGGTCTTGGGATTGAGGATGCGGCCGCAGGCGCACACCGCCAGCATTCTTCGAACCCGGATTTCGCCGGTGGCGGCATGCACCGCCACTTCCACGAAGTGGGCGCCGAAGGTGGATTGGCGATAACGCTGGTCGAGGTCGCCATATTCAATGCTGTCTTCGCCGACCAGCTCGCCGTCTGCCGCCAAGCGGCCCAAGGGAATTGCGCTTGCCGCCGAGACGATCTGCCCATCCTCGAAACGCGCTTCATCCGGCTTGAATCCGGCCTTGCGCGCCAGCGCTTCACGCAGCTTGACGCAGGCCGCATACACGCCGGAGGCGGAATTGTTTCCGCCAAACTGCCCGCCGGAGCCGGAAGACACGGGAAAACGCGAATCGCCCAGCTGCACTCGCACCTTTTCCAAGGACAGGCCCATCATTTCAGCCGCGGTCTGGGCAAGGATGGTGTAGCTGCCGGTGCCGATGTCGGTCATGTCGGTTTCCACCGTCACCATGCCCTCACTGTTCAGCCTGACACGCGCGCCGGACTTGACCAGAAGATTGTCGCGAAAAGCGGCCGCCACCCCCATGCCGATCAGCCACTCGCCCTCGCGCACTTGCGCCGGTCGGGCATTGCGCTGGTCCCAGCCAAATTTCTGCGCGCCCAACTGCAGGCACTGCACCAGCTGGCGCTTGGAAAAGGGCGGGTTGGCGGGGCTCTTGCCGGCGTTGTCCGGCACCACTTGCGTGTCGTTCTTGATACGAAATTCAATCGGGTCCATGCCGAGCTTTTCCGCCATCTCGTCCATGGCGATTTCCAGCACCGCCATGCCGGGCGCTTCGCCCGGCGCGCGCATGGAATTGGCTTCGGCCAGGTCCAGCCGCGCCAGGCGGTTGGAGGTCATGCGATGGGCGCCGGCATACAGCGCGCGGGTCTGCAGCGCGCCGGCTTCCTGGTGGCCGCCGGGCAGATTGCCGGAACAGCATTCATGCGCGATGGCGGTGATCTTCCCATCGCGTTCGGCGCCGATGCGCACGCGCTGGATGGTGGCGGAGCGATGGGTGGTGTTGTTCGGCACCAGCGCACGCTGCAAGGCAATCTTCACCGGCCGCCGCGCGGCGCGCGCGGCCAGCGCCGCCATCAGGGCATCAGAGCGCAGGAACAGCTTGCAGCCGAAGCCGCCGCCGATGAAGGGCGATTGCACATTGATTTTTTCAGGCGGCATGCCCAGCGTCTGGGCCAGGTCGCTCACGGCCCAGGCCACCATCTGGGTCGAGGTGTAGAGCGTGAGGCGGTCGCCTTCCCAGGCCGCGATCGAGGCATGCGGCTCCATCATCGAATGCGATTCATGGGCGGTGGAGTAGGTCTCATCCAGTTGTACCGGCGCGGCGGCATACGCTTCGCTGAAATTGCCGACCGCGCTCTCGCCCGGGCCCTTGAAGGTTTTTTCTTCCTTGGCCTGGCGCTTGGCCTCGGCCAGTTCATAAGCGCCTTTGGCGGGCGCGTATTGCACCTGGATGCGCAGGGCCGCATCGCGGGCCTGTTCGAAGGTTTGCGCCACCACCACCGCGATCGCCTGGTGGTAGTGCTCGATCTGCGGGCCGCCCAAAAGGTGGGCCGTGTTCAGCTCGCCCTTGCCCAGCTTGCCGGCATTGTCGGCATTGACGATGGCGATCACGCCGGGCATGGCGCGCGCTTGCTCCAGGTCCATGGAGACGATGCGGCCCTTGGCAATCGCCGCGCCCAGTATGTAGCCATAGGCCGGGGCCGACGCCAGGTCGTGGCGCTCATGCGCATAGGGCGCGGTGCCGGTGGTCTTGAAGGGGCCATCGATGCGCTCCAGCGCATGGCCGACCACTTTCAGTTGGTCGATGGGATTGGTGCTTGCCGGCGTATCGAATTTCATGGTGCGAACCTTTGCTGCAAGCGCCTTGGCTTCAGGCGAGAACGGAGCCCAGGGTGCGCTCCACCAGCAGGACCTTGAATGCGTTGTCGGGCGTGGGGTGGGCGTCGGCCAGCAGCTTGGCGCAGACCGCCCGCGCGCCTTTGGGCAGTTCGGCTTCGGCCGCGGGCAAGCGCCACGGCTTGTGCGCCACGCCGCCCAGTGCCACGCGCCCCGTGCCATCGCCTTGGATGATGGCCGCCACCGATACCAGCGCAAAGGCGTAGGACGCGCGATCGCGCACCTTGCGGTAGACCTGCTTGCCGCCCACCGGCGGCGGCAGCGTGACGGCGGTGATCAGCTCGCCCGCTTCCAGCGCGTTTTCGATCTGCGGCGTGTTGCCGGGCAGGCGATGAAAATCGGCAATGGGAATGCTGCGCCGCGCGCCCTTGGGGTTCACGGTTTCCACCGTCGCATCCAGCACCCGCATGGCCACTGCCATGTCGCTGGGGTGGGTGGCGATGCAGGCATCCGACACGCCGACGATGGCGTGCTGGCAACTGACGCCCTTGAGCGCGCCGCAGCCGCTGCTGGGCTGGCGCTTGTTGCAGGGCTGGTTGGTGTCGTAGAAGTAGGGGCAGCGCGTGCGTTGCAACAGATTGCCGGCGGTGGTGGCCTGATTGCGCAACTGCCCGGAGGCGCCGGCCAGCAAGGCGCGCGACAGCACGCCATAGTCGCGCCGTACCCGCTCGTGCGCGGCGAGGTCGGTGTTGCGCACCAGCGCGCCGATGCGCAAGCCGCCATCGGGCAGCGACTCCACCTGGTCCAGGCCGATCTCGTTGATGTCGATCAGATGGGCCGGCGCTTCGATCTGCAGCTTCATCAGGTCCAGCAGATTGGTGCCGCCGGCAATGAATTTCGCGCCCGGGTGCTGCGCGGCCGCGGCCGCCGCCGCCGCGCTGGAAGCGGCGCGTTCGTAGGTGAAGGGCTTCATGCTTTTGTCCCGGCTTTCGCTGCCGCTTGCCCCCCGGCCACTTCGGCAATCGCTTCCTGGATGTTCGAGTAGGCGCCGCAGCGGCAGATATTGCCGCTCATGCGCTCGCGAAACTCGGCATTGCTCATCGCCGGCGCTCTGGTGAGGTCTTCCGTTACATGACTGGGAATGCCGGCCTTCACTTCTTCCAGCATTGCCACTGCCGAACAGATCTGGCCCGGCGTGCAATAGCCGCATTGATAGCCATCGTGCTTGATGAAGGCTGCCTGCATCGGATGCAGATGCTCGGGATTGCCCAGGCCTTCAATGGTGGTGATGTCGTGTCCTTGCTGCATCACCGCCAGGGTCAGGCAGGAAGTGATGCGGCGGCCATCCACGATCACGGTGCAGGCGCCGCATTGGCCCTGGTCGCAGCCTTTCTTGCTGCCGGTGAGTTGCAGGTTCTCGCGCAGTGCGTCCAGCAGGCTGGTGCGCGGGTCGAGCCTGAGCTTGTGTTCAAGCCCGTTGACGCGCAGCACCACGTCCATCATGGGCGTGGCTTGTTCAAGATTGCGCTCGGGCGCGGCCTGGGCGTGGTCTTCCGCCAGCGCCGTTGCGCCATTGTTTGCGTGACTGAAATCAGTCATTGCATCGCTCCAAAAAATTCGCGCGCCGCGCAAATGCGCCGGACGCAGATTGCGATGACTGCGCCGGGAAGATTCGGTTGCAGGCGAGGCGGGATGGGTTTGGCGTCGGTCTAGTGATGCGGCGGCGCACGCACTATTCCGGACGCCGATTGCGCGCCATTGCGCATTCGCAAACCGCCAAAGTTTCCGCTTGAGCAAGCGCAGTGGGCGTTTTGCCGACTGTTTGTACGCTGATCTCCATCAACCCCGAGGAGACACCGATGCGAGCACCCTTGCCCGTAGTGAGCCGGCGCGCGCGCAGCATTTTGCTGCTCGCTGTTCCCACCGCGCTGACGCTGCTGACTGCCTTGCCGGCCCAGGCCGCCACCGACCTTACCCGTCGCCCGGATTGGCTGGGCGCCATCAGCAGCAAGGATTACGACGGCGTCAGCGATGACCTGCTGACGGCCGGCCTGGGCAAGACGGGGCTGGGATCGGCGGCAGCGCCCACGCTGCCGGCTGACCCGGCGGCCGCCCTGCGCCGCCAGGCCATCTACAGCAATTACCGGGCGTTGGTGGA
Organism: Pseudomonadota bacterium; assembly: GCA_023392035.1. Classification (GTDB taxonomy): domain Bacteria; phylum Pseudomonadota; class Gammaproteobacteria; order Burkholderiales; family Burkholderiaceae_D; genus Lacisediminimonas. The sequence goes on from JAEVZY010000088.1 coordinate 22,597, forward strand.
TACCACACCCGGAGGCGGCTACGGCACCCTGTTCGGCCCCAACATCAATGCCGCCGGGGTGGACACCGGCAGCGAGGGTTTGATTGCCGGCACCGAATACATCGCCTATGCCGACGATGGCAGCGGCCGCCAGAACGTCACGCTGATGGTGCAATTGCCCACCAGCTTCAATTCCGCGCACCCGTGCATCGTGAGCGCCACCTCCAGCGGTTCGCGCGGGGTGTATGGCGCCATTGGCACGGCCGGCGAGTGGGGCCTGAAGCATGGCTGCGCCGTGGCCTACAGCGACAAGGGCACCGGCAATGGCGTGCATGACCTGAGCGCCAACACGGTCAGCCTGCAGGACGGCACCCGTAGCGATGCCGACGCCGCCGGCACGCGCTCCAACTTCACCGCACCGCTGACGGCCGCCGAGCGCGCCGCCTATGTTGCCGCCTTCCCCGACCGTTACGCCGTCAAGCATGCGCATTCGCAGCTGAACCCGGAAAAGGATTGGGGCCGCAACACGCTGCAGGCGGTGCAATTCGCCTTCTACGTGCTCAACCAGAAATACCAGAAGCGCTTCAACCAGGCCAACACGCTGACGATTGCCTCTTCGGTTTCCAATGGTGCCGGCGCCGCCATTGCCGCCCTGGAAGAGGACGACCTGGGTTTGATCAGCGGCCTGGCCGTGGCCGAGCCCAGCATCGCGCTTGAGCCGAACAACAACGTGGTGGTCCGGCGCGGCAACCGCAGCCGCATCGGCACCGGGCTCAATCTGCTGGACTACTTCACGCTGGCCAATCTGTTTCAGCCCTGCGCGGCGCTGGCTTCACCCGCCACCAATGTCTTCAACACCGTGGTGCCGGCCGCGGCCCAGGCGCGTTGCGATGCCCTGGCCGCGTATGGCGTCACGGGAGCGGACTATGCCGCCAAGGGCGCCTCGGCCTTGCAGAAGTTGATTGACGCCGGCTATGAGCCGGAATCGGCGCCATTGCAAGCGGCTATGTTTGCCTTTGCCACGCCGGCCATCGTTACCACTTACGCCAATGCCTACGGCCGCTTTTCGGTGAGGGACAACGTCTGCGGCTGGAGCTTCGCCGGCCCGCATACCTTCATACCGGTCTCCTTCGGCGCCGGCAATGGCATTCCGCCCACCCTGGGTATCGACATCGTGAAGAATGGCGCGGGCGGCTCGACCGCCACCCTGCTGTCCTTGAACTACGACCTCGAAGGGGCGCAGTGCGCGCGTGACCTGGCCGTTGGCAATTCGGCCGGCGCGATGCGCGTGCGCAATGGCATCGACCAGATCCGCCGCAACGGCAATCTGCGCGGCCGGCCGGCCATCATCGTGCATGGCCGTTCGGACACCCTGATCCCGGTCGGCTTCACCTCGCGGCCTTACTTCGGTTTGAACAAGCTGGTGGAGGGCAGGAAGAGCCAGCTCTCCTATATTGAAGTGACCAACGCCCAGCACTTCGACGCCTTCCTCGGCCTGCCCGGATTTGCCGAGAACTATGTGCCGCTGCATCGCTATTTCATCCAGGCGATGGACTTGATGTATGCACACCTGCGGGGCGGACAGTCGCTGCCGGAAAGCCAGGTGGTTCGCACCATCCCGCGCGGCAAGAGCGGCGCGGCGGTGAATCCGATTACGACTGCAAACGTGCCGCCGATTGGGGTGACGGCGCGGGCGGGGGACAGGATCAGTTATTCGGGCGGGACGGTGTTTGTGCCGGATTGAGGCGGGGAAGGGTTTTTGAAGGGATTGCGCTCCCCGCCTTGGCGGGGAGTTTCGGTTTACAGGTCATCAAGCGCAGAGCCCAAGCGCACTTGTTCATTTGGGCGACTATGGTGTGGCTAGCCTTGAAATGGTTGGGGTCCGAGCGATAGCGAACTCGTCAGCTCCCGTCTATGGTCAATGGCAAATCAACACCTCTCGATAGCCCATGATCCCTAAAATAATTCCTCCAACAGATGCAGAAGACGCCGCGATCAACCGTGGCATTGCTGCGGATCCGGATACCTTTGAACTGCCGGTAGAACACTACAAGAATGCCCGTCCGCTATCTGCGTTGATTAAGAACGGTGTGGCTCCGCCTGAGATAGTCCATTTCGACAGAATTGTGTGCGTGATAGCATCCCGGCAATCGTGAGCGAACCAATAAGGAGCCGGCGTTTTGCTGCTTGGTGCTTTGTTTCCATTGGGGCGATAGCGATGGAACCCAATCTGAATGGATCCTGAGCTTGTTGCCTATATCTGTGAGTATTGAAGGATGACGGCGTTAGAACTGCTGGAGAGTCTGAATCTTCTCGATGAGCACGAGCGCATCGAGGCCAAACGCTCGTCCGACACAGGCAAATCGGTGCTCGAAACAGTCTGTGCCTTTGCAAATGAACCGGGCCTGGGCGGCGGCTGGATTGTGCTCGGCGTCGTGCGCGAGGAGATGGCGCTATTTCCGTCCTATGAGGTGGAAGGCGTTCCCCAGCCGGACAAAATCACGACTGATATCGCCAGCCAGTGTCGCGACATATTCAATATCCCGCTGCGGGTGGATATTTCCACGGAAAACGTCCAGGGAAAGAATGTGATCGTTGTCTTTGTCCCCGAGGCGCAGCCGCAGGACAAGCCGGTTTACTTCAAGGCTCAGGGATTGCCAAAAGGCGCTTTCCGACGGATCGGCAGCACCGATCAGCGCTGCACTGAAGACGACATGGCGGTCTTCTATCAGGGCCGTCAACAGGAAAGCTTCGACAGCGGCATCGTGAGTGATTCAACTCTCGATGACCTGTCTCCCGAAGCAGTCCTGGACTATCGAAAATCTCGTGAAGAGGCCAACCCGGATGCCGAAGAGCTTCGTTGGTCCGACAATGATCTCCTTCAGGCGCTCGGTTGTATTCGTCGTGATCAGAAAGGCGAATGGAAGCCGACAGTCGCTGGAATAATTTTGTTTGGCAAGGCAATCGCGCTTCGCCGCTGTTTTCCGATGACTCGGGTTGATTACATACGCGTGCCTGGTCGCGAATGGGTACCCGATCCCGATCATCGTTTCGATACCGTCGAGTTGCGCGATCCATTGTTTCGGCTGCTTCGTCGTGCCCAAGCCGCCGTCTTGGACGACTTGCCGAAGAGTTTTGGGCTAACCGAAGGCGCGTTGCAGCGGCAGGAAAAGTCCGTAATTCCGCTAAGGGTCATCCGTGAAGCACTGGTCAATGCGCTAATGCACCGAAGCTACCGCAGCCACAGCCCTGTGCAGATCATTCGCTACGCCAACCGGCTGGAAATACGCAATCCAGGTTTTTCCTTGAAGTCGCCGGAGCATCTCGGCGAGCCCGGCTCACAGCCCCGCAATCCTAAGATCGCGGCAGTACTGCACGAGACTCGCTTCGCAGAAACCAAGGGCAGCGGTATTCGAGTCATGCGGGACAGCATGGAGCAGGCTGGCCTGACTCCGCCACTGTTCGAATCTGACCGGGGAGCCGACCAGTTTATTGCCCGATATTTTTTCCACCATTTTTTGGGAGAAGAAGACGTCGCGTGGCTCGCCCAATTCCGCGACCTTCAGCTTTCAGACGGGGAGGCCAAGGCATTGATTGTCGTGCGCGAAGCAGGTGCTATCGACAATTCGACTTATAGGGAATTGAACAAGGTGGACGCTTTGACGGCCAGCGGGGCATTGCGCAAACTCCGGAAAGCCGGCCTGCTTACCCAGAAGGGCCGGTCTTCGGCTACCTACTACGTTCCTACGGAGAGGGTTATGGGGGGCCATGGAGATTTGGACGCTTACTCCACTGACTTATCTACCAACCCCGCCGGCTTATCTACCAACCCCCCGTGGGTCTTATCTACCAACCCCCCGTGGGT
>JAEVZY010000099.1 GCA_023392035.1 Pseudomonadota bacterium
CGGTAATTCATGCGCACCGTGGCGCGCGTGCCGCCGCCGGGAATGGGCTCCAGCCAGACCGCGCCGCTGTTCTCCACCATGGCCCCGGGTTCGCTTTCCCAGGCCAGGAAGTTGGGACGTTCGGAACGGGTCAGCATGGAAGTCCATTCGATGTCGGTGCCGGCCGGGCCGCGCACGACCCAGTGCGAGCGCTCGCCGCCGAGGTCGCGCACCTCGATCACATGCGACATGAAATGCGGGAAGTTCTCGTAGCGGCTCCAGATCTGGAACACCGCCTCGGGCGCGGCATTGATGTCTATGCTGCGTTCCACGCTCACCGGCGCGCCGCGCATCAAGCCGCCGAACAGCCCCAGCTCAAGCCCATGCATGCCGCTGGAAACCCAGTCCATGCCCGAACGCAGCCAGGAATTCACGGACGAGCGGTGCCGCAAACCGTAGTAACCGAGGATGGCGCCGCCGGCCAGCGCCAGCACCGACAGCACCGGCACGGTGGGAAATTCGCGGCCGCCCTCATCCAGCCGGGCGCGCACCGCTTCCACGCCCGGGATCGATTGCACCAGGTCCAGGATGAAGTCGCGCTCTTGCGCCACCACCGGCCCCGATAAAGTGACGCGGCCGGCGTCGGCGTGGACTTCAATTGCATCGGCGTTGGAGGCGGCGCGACTGAGCTTGGCCCGCACGCGCGCTTCCAGCACATGATTGTCGATCGGTTTGGCGCTGCGCTGACCCATCAGGCGGCTGGCGCTTTCCTGCCAGTCGGAAAGCCGGCTGGAGGCGTCGCGCCAGGCGGAACTGACGGCACCACCGGCCCGGCCGGTCATGCCGCGCATGGCGTCTTGCGCACGGGCGCGCCGGCGCGATCCCTGCTCCGGGTCGCTCAAATACATGGCCAGGGCGCCGGCTGCCATGCCGCCCAGCAAGGCCAGCGCCACGGCGGCGCCACGTTCTTCCCTGTCAAATCGCTCCACTCTTGTTCTCCTCGCGGTCTTGGTGGAGCTTGGATTGATCGACAGGCAACGGGTTCCGCCCTTGCCTCGCTAGCCGCCGCCCAGCATGGTCTCGACCACCCTTCTCGCGCTGGGCAGGAAGCGGGCAATCGTCACCAGCAATTCGTTCTCATCGACCGGCTTGCCGAGATAGGCGTCGCAGCCGGACCAGTTGCCGCGGATCTTGTCCAGCGTTCCGGATTTGCTGGACAACATGACGACTGCGGTCTGTTTGGTTCGCGCATCGGACTTCAGGCGACGGCAGGTTTCGTAGCCGTCCATGCCCGGCATCAGGATGTCGAGAAAAATGCAGGCATAGCGTTTTTCGCGCGCCAATTCGATTGCGGTCTCGCCGCTGGCGGCAAAATCGACATCGAAGCGAAACGGCATCAGGCGCGAACGCATGAAAGCGCGCACGGTGGCGCTGTCGTCCACCACCAGCACAGATTCGCGCCGCGGCGGCGCGGCAGGGCTCGGCTCGCTCGCCGCCTGGTCGCCGCGCCGCCGCTTGCTGCCGTCCCAGGGCGTCTGGGAACGGCTGTTGCGTTTTTCGGCCGCAATGCCCATCACCATGTCGAGCGTGTCGAACAGACGGGTCCAGGCAATCGGCCTTTGCACCTGGGGCCAGGGCAGGCCGGCCGCCTGGCCGATCAGCACCGCCGGGCAAAACAGGTTGGGGCCGCGAATGCGCAATTGTTCCAGCGCCTCGGCGCTGTCGGCATTGACCAGGTAAAGATCGGTACGGCGCGCGGCATCTTCCGTATAGCTGTACTGGCGGCGGTCGGTCAGACGGAAGGTGGAGGACAGCAGCGAGCGTTCGCCATCGGCAAAACCGATCGTTTCAACGATGAACAAACGCTGGGACCTTGCATCACTGCTGGGATTCATGGCCAAAAATGCAGTCGGGAAAAGCGGAGGAAAACGATTCTAACTGCAGTTGCCGGCTTGCAGAAGTGGCAAGAATGTCGCACCGTGAACCTGCGCCGGCCCGGCAAAGCTGTCATACTTCGACTCTTCCCGATTTAGCCTTCCCCTGCCCGCTTGTCCGTCGCGGATATGTGCGACATGTGCGCCGGTTCCCGCCATGCATTCACCGAAAAACATCCGTACCTGGGTCAGCACGCCGCCGGCGCGCGCGCCCTTCCTGCCCATGAGCCGCGCCGAAATGGCCAAGCTTGGCTGGGACCAGTGCGACGTGATCCTGGTGACCGGCGACGCCTATATCGACCATCCCAGCTTCGGCATGGCCTTGATCGGCCGCCTGCTGGAGGCGCAGGGCTTCCGGGTCGGCATCATCAGCCAACCCGACTGGCATAGCGCCGAGCCATTCCGCGCGCTGGGCAAGCCGCGCCTGTATTTCGGCATCACCGCCGGCAATATGGATTCGATGGTCAACCGCTACACCTCGGATCGCAAGATCCGCTCCGAGGACGCCTATACACCCAACGGCGCCGCCGACCGCCGGCCGGATCGCGCCCTGCTGGTGTACGCGCAGCGGGCGCGCGAAGCCTATTCCGATGCCAATATCGTCATCGGCAGCATCGAAGCCAGCCTGCGCCGCATCGCGCACTACGATTACTGGTCGGACAAGGTACGGCGCTCGGTGCTGCCCGACTCCAAGGCCGACATTCTCCTGTTCGGCAATGCCGAGCGCGCGCTGCTGGAGCTGACCCACCGCCTGGCGGCCGGTGAAGAGATTTCCGCCATCCGCGATCTGCGCGGCACGGCTTTCATGGCGCCGCGCGGCTGGAAGCCGCATGCGCTCTGGAGCGAACTGGATTCGACCCGCATCGACCAACCCGGCAAGGTGGAGCCGCATCCCGACCCGTACGAGATGAAGGCCAAGAATGACAGCAGCTGCGCCAGCGGCGAATCCGATTCGAATTCCGCCCCGGCAGATGCGGCCGCCCCCCAGCCGATCCGCATCCTGAGCCGCGAAGAGCGGCGCCAGCAAATGCTGGAAGTGCGCGCGCAAACCGCGGTGCGCCTGCCCGCCTATGAAATGGTGAAGGACGATCCGGTGCTGTATGCGCATGCCTCGCGCGTGTTTCACCTGGAATCCAATCCGGGCAATGCGCGCGCGCTGGTGCAGGCCCATGGCGAGCGCGATGTCTGGCTCAATCCGCCGCCGCTGCCGCTGGCCATGGATGAAATGGATTACGTCTTCGACCAGCCCTTTGCGCGCGCGCCGCATCCGTCCTATGGCCGCGCCCGGATACCGGCCTGGGAGATGATCCGCTTCTCGGTGAACATCATGCGCGGCTGCTTTGGCGGCTGCACCTTCTGTTCCATCACGGAGCTTGAGGGGCGCATCATCCAGAGCCGCTCGGAGCGATCCATCCTCAATGAAATCGAAGAGATACGCGACAAGACGCGCGGCTTCACCGGCGTGATTTCCGACCTCGGCGGGCCGACCGCCAACATGTATCGCCTGGCGTGCAAGGAGAAGGAGATCGAGCAGTCCTGCCGCCGGCTGTCCTGCGTCTATCCCTCGATCTGCTCCAACCTCAATACCGACCACGGCAAGCTGGTGCAGCTGTATCGCAAGGCGCGCGCCCTGCCGGGCATCAAGAAGATCCTGGTCAGTTCAGGCCTGCGTTATGACCTGGCAGTGCGCTCGCCCGAATACGTGAAGGAACTGGTGAGCCATCACGTGGGCGGCTTGCTGAAGATCGCGCCCGAGCATTCCGAAGCCGGCCCCTTGTCGAAGATGATGAAGCCGGGCATGGGCGCTTATGAAGAATTCCGCGCCATGTTCGAACGCTACTCGCGCGAGGCCGGCAAGGAGCAATACCTGATTCCCTACTTCATCGCCGCCCACCCTGGCACCACCGATGAAGACATGCTCAACCTGGCCTTGTGGCTGAAGCAACGCGGCTTCAAGCTGGACCAGGTGCAGACTTTCCTGCCCACGCCGATGGCGCTGGCCACCGCCATGTATCACAGCCGGCGCAATCCCCTGAAGCCGCTAGCCGGCGCTTCGGCGCAAGGCGTGGAAACCGTGCGCAGCGGGCGCAATCGCAAATTGCACAAGGCCTTCCTGCGCTATCACGACCCGGCCAACTGGGAGCTGTTGCGCGAGGCGCTGGTCAAGATGGGCCGAGCCGACCTGATCGGCAACAGCGAACGCCACCTGGTGCCGCGCGCCGACAGCCCGGGCCCGCGCCAGGCGCCGCGGGTCCCGCGTGCCGAGCAGATCGCGCGCAAGCATGGCGCCATGAAGCCGCGACCCGGCGGCGCCATCCAGGGCAGGAGCGGCAAGACCCGAGGCGGAAGAACGAACTGAGCCGAAAGCGCTGCAGCTGACAAAAGCGATGTACTGCGCGATTATCCGGTGTATCAATCAGTAACATGTTCGTTTATTGCGCTGCACGATTGACTACACTTGACTATACAAGTTACCTCTGGTCTGGAGTGGACCATGAAACCTAGACATCTTTTGATCGCGGCAGCCGGTCTCATGACGGTGCTGGCCGCTACGCTGCCTTCGGTGGCTTCCGCGCATGGACGCGGTGGATTTGGACATGGATTTGGTCCGGGCCACTTCCATCATGGCGGCGCCCGGGTCGGTGTGTTTGTAGGCGTGCCGCTGGTGGCCCCCTGGTACGGCCCGAGTTATGCCTATCCTTACTATCCCGCGCCGGTGTATTACCCGCCGGCGCCGGTCACTTACGTTGAGCAGCCCCAGGTAGCGGCCGCTCCTGCCGCAGGCATCTGGTACTACTGCAGCAGCGCCCAAGCCTACTATCCCTATGTCAAGCAGTGCGCTGAAGGCTGGCAACAAGTCCCGGCCAGTCCAGCGCGATAAGCAGGAGTCCCCATGTCCAAGCAATTGAGTGTAATGGCGCTGGCAGGCGTCGCCTTGTTGGCCGGCTGCGCAGCTTCCATGCCATCCGGCCCCAGCGTGATGGTGCTGCCCGGTTCCGGCAAGAATTTCGACCAGTTCCGGCTGGATGACATGGACTGCCGCAATTATGCGCAAGCCGGACTGGGCGGCGCGACCAGCCAATCGGTGACCTCCGACGCCGGCGTGCGCAGCGCGGCCCTGGGTACCCTGCTGGGCGCGGCGGCCGGCGCAGCGGCCAACGGCGGTCGCGGCGCAGGCGTGGGTGCGGGTGTAGGCC
>JAEVZY010000153.1 GCA_023392035.1 Pseudomonadota bacterium
TCGGCGGACTCCGCGCGCTCGGCCGCCAGCGGTTTCAAAGCGAGGTCGATGGCCTTGATCAGCTGGCCATCGGAAAATGCCAGCGCGCGCTCCAGCACATTTTCCAGTTCGCGCACATTGCCGGGAAAGGCGTATTCACACAGCGCGTCCAGCGCTTGCGGCGACAGGCGCGGCGGCGCGCTGTGCGGACTGAGCTTGTGCAGGATCGCCTCGGCCAGCAGCGGAATGTCTTCGCGCCGCTCCCGCAGCGGCGGCAGCGACAACTCGATCACATTCAACCGGTAATACAAGTCCTGGCGGAAGCGTCCATGCTCGACGCACTGCGCCAGGTCTTGATGGGTGGCGCTGATCAGGCGCACATCCACCGTTTCCTCTTGCGTGGCGCCGATGCGCCGCACCCGCCTTTCCTGGATGGCGCGCAAGAGCTTGACCTGCATGGCCAGCGGCAGGTCGGCCACCTCGTCCAGCATCAGGGTGCCGCCATTGGCGGCCTGGAAAAAGCCTTCGCGATCGTCGTTGGCGCCGGTGAAGGCGCCTTTGCGGTAGCCGAAGAATTCGGCTTCCATCAGGTTTTCCGGAATCGCGCCGCAGTTGACGGCAACAAAGGGCTTGTCGGCGCGCGGCGAAAGCGCATGAATGTCGCGCGCCGCCAATTCCTTGCCGGTGCCGGACTCGCCGGCAATTGCCACCGGCGCCATGCTGCGCGCCAGGCGCGAAATTTGCGCCTGCACCATGCGCATGGCGTCCGAGCGTCCCTTCAGGCGCAGGGCCGGTTCGGCCTGCGGCGCGGCGCTGCTTTCGCGCTCCAGGCGCAGGGCCGATTGCACCATTTGCCGCAACTGTTCCAGCCGCACCGGCTTACTGAGGTAATCGAAGGCGCCGGCCTTGAGCGCGGCCACCGCGTTTTCGGCGCTGCCATAGGCGGTGATGACGGCGATCGGCAGATTGCGCTGGGCGCTCACTTCGCGCACCAGTTCGTTGCCCATGCCATCGGGCAGGCGCATGTCGGTCAACACCAGCGAATAATCGTTGGCGGCCAGCGCGCGCCGCGCCGCGCCCAAGGAGTCGACCGAATCGACATCCAGGCCCATCTTGAGGAAGGTGAGTTCCAGCAGCTCGCGCAGATCCGCTTCGTCGTCCACCACCAGGATGCGGGGCGCCCCCATCAGACGCTCACCGCCATCGGCATTGCGCGTTCTTTCAGCGTCGGAAAGCTGATCACGAAACGGCCCACGGCAATGCGTTCGCTGCGGCCGCTGTCGGCCCGATATTCATAGTCAAGCATGGCACCATTATTCAAGCACAACTCGCGCGCCAGGTAGAGCCCGAGGCCGGTGCCCTTGCTGGAGGTGGTATAGAAAGGTTCGAACAGATGCGCCCGCACTTCCGGCGTGATGCCCGGACCGTCGTCTTCCACATGCAGCTCCACGCCCTGGCGCGCCGCCACCGCGAACACGTGAATGCTGGCCGGCGTATTGCTGGCATAGCGCAAGGCATTGGCCAGCAGGTTGACGATGACTTCCCGCAAGTGCATGGGGTCGAAGCTTACGCTAAGTCCGGCCAGGTCGGAGACGGCAATCACGCCGGGCGTGACGCCATGCGTGGTTTCGAAATCGGCAATGATGCTGCGCAAGGCCGCCTCCAGCGAGATGGCTTCCTCGCCCTGCTGCGCCTTGCGCGACAGTTTGAGTATGTCTTCCACCAGGCGGTTCAGGCGCACCGCGTTTTCATCGACGATCTGCGCCAGGCGGCGTTGCGCCGGCGGCAAATCTTCTTCGGCCATCAGCGAGATGGCGTAGGAGATGGCCGACAGCGGATTGCGCACCTCGTGCGCGATGCTGGCGGTGAGCCGGCCCATGGACGCCAGCTTCAATTGCTGGGCACGGTTTTCGATTTCGCTCACGTCCTGCAGGAACACCACGCAGCGTTGCTCGCCGTCGCCCACGCCCGGCACCGGCACAAAGCGCAGGCGGGCGTGGGTGGTGTCCACTTCTTCGGCGCCCGGTCGCAAGCGCACCAGCCAGGGCGTGCCGATGGTCGCCGCGCCTTCCGATACTTCGAGCCAGGCGCGATAGGCCTCGGCCAGCGGCGCCAGCGCCGGCACATCGGACAGCCGCGGCAGGCTGGCCGCCGGCCCGGCCTCCAAACCCAACATGCGCGCCGCCGCCGGATTGGCGGCATGCAGCTGGCTCTGGCGGTCCAGCACCAGGATGCCGTCGCCAGTGTCGGCGATGACGATACGGTTGATGGCTTGCTGGGCTTGCAGCCTGGCTTCATTGTCGGCCGCCAGTTTTTCCTGGCGCATCAGGCGCTGCGCCAGGCGGTTCAATACCAGCACCGTGGCAAAAAAAGCCGCGCCCGACATGCCCGATTGCGAGAACGAGGGCTCGGCGTCGTAGCGCAATTGGTCGATTCCGCTTTGCACCAGCATGACCAGCGTCGCCACCGAGGCTGTAAACAATGCCGGCACCATCGGCAGCAGGATCGCGCCGCCCGCCAGCGGGAACAGGAACAGGATGGACAGGCCGCTGCGAGCGCCGCCGGCCGCTATATAAAGCACCGATATCACGACCACATCGACCGTGATGCCGGCCACCACCTGCAGCGTGAAGCGGTGGCGCGCGCGGGTCGATAGGCCCAGGCTGGCGATGGCCAGCGCCAAGTAAATCCCCGCCACCCGGACGTGCAGCGGCTGCTCGAAAATCCACTGCTCAGTATGCTCGCTCAACAGCAGCAAAAGCAGCAGCAGGACGCTGGCAATCGCCAGACGGGTGACATTGAAGGCTTGCAGGGTACGCCAGAGAGTGTCGCGCTCGCTGGCCGACAGAGTGCGCGCGCCGGCCCGCATTTCAGGGCGCGGCTTGCCGCAGGTGTTGCTGGCGATGTTCGTCACAGCACCAGGCAAGCTTGCCGTCCACGCTCACCAGCGCTTCGGAACGGGGAAGATGCACGCCGCAGGTGGCGCAGGGCAGCATGGCTTCCGGCATCCGGCTCTCGCCCGCGGCGCTGGCATTGGCACTGGCAGCGGCATCGGCGCGGCGCGCCGCGGCGGCCAGCTTGGTCTTTTTCAGGTGCGTGTACCAAAGCACGGCAACCCAGGCCAGCACCAGCCACAGCAGCAACTTCATGCCAGGCTCCTGTGCAGGACCACTTCCAGCACGAAGCGGCTGCCTACGTAGGCCAGGAACAGGGTGGCAAATCCCGACAGCGTGAAGGAAAGTGCGGTGCGGCCGCGCCAGCCGCGCATGCGGCGACCGGCCAGCAAGGCGCCGAACAGCAGCCATGACAACAGGGTGAACACCGTCTTGTGGTCCCAGCGAAAAGCCACGCCAAACAACTGCTCCGAAAACACCGTGCCTGACAGCACCGTCAGCGTCAGCAGCACGAAGCCGAAACCGATCAGGCGAAACAGCAGCTTTTCCATGGTCAGCAAGGCCGGCAGGCGTTCGATGGCAGCATTGAACCAGCCCTCGTTCCTGGCGGCGGCGCCGCGTTGATGCAGACGCGCTTCCTGCAAGGCCATCAGCACAGCATGGAAAGCGGCAATGGTGAGCGTGGAATAGGCCAGCACCGCAATCGCGATATGCCAGGAGAACCAGGGCGACTTGCCGGCCAGGTCGACCACCGTGCCGGGAAACACGGCCGGCAAGGCGCAGGCCACGGCGGCGCAAGGCAGGACCAGGACCCGCAAACCATCGAGCGAGAAATTGCGGTTTTCCAGCCACCACGCCGCCACCGAGACCCAGAGCGTGGCCGAAAGCACGGTGGCAAATCCGAGGCGGATGGTGTCATTGCCTGGAAAGGCTTCCACGTACAGCGCCGCCGCCTGCGCCAGCCAGGCCAGCAGCGTGCCGGCCGAGACCAGGCGCCGCTGCGACATCGGCAGGAAAGCGCACAGCGCGTACAACAGGATGGCGACAATAAGGAAGGCTTTTGGCATCGCTCAAGTCTACACCATGTACCTGCCCGGCAATGACGCTCGCGCCGTCTGCCGGCGAGAAGGCATCGGGTAAAATCGCCCTCTTGTCGCGGCGCATGCCACCTCTTGGCTGCCCACTTTTCAACCCGGGACTTTCCAATGCTGGACAATCTGACACAACGACTGGCCAAGGTCGTCAAGACCATGCGCGGCCAGGCTCGCCTGACTGAAGCCAACACTGCCGAGATGCTGCGCGAAGTGCGGCTGGCCCTGCTGGAGGCCGACGTCGCCCTGCCGGCGGTGCGCGATTTCATTGCCCGCGTGAAGGAAAAGGCGCTGGGTGAAGACGTGATCGGTTCGCTCACGCCGGGCCAGGCGCTGGTGGGCGTGGTGCAGGACGAACTGGCCAAGCTGATGGGCGGCGACCTCGGTGCGGAAGCGACCCAGCTCAATTTCAACACCCAGCCGCCGGCCGTGATCCTGATGGCCGGTTTGCAAGGCGCCGGCAAGACCACCACCGCCGGCAAGCTGGCCAAGTGGTTGAAGGAGCAAAAGAAGAAGAAGGTATTGACCGTCTCCACCGACGTCTACCGTCCGGCCGCCATCGGCCAGCTGGAGACCGTGACCGGACAAGCCGGCGCCGACTTCTTCCCTTCCCTGCCGACTGAAAAGCCGGTCGACATCGCCAGGAAGGCGATCGACCATGCCCGTCGGCATTACAACGATGTGGTGATCATCGATACCGCCGGCCGCCTGGGCGTGGACGAAGCGATGATGCGCGAGATCAGCGAGCTGCACGCCGCGGTCAAGCCGATCGAGACCCTGTTCGTGGTCGACGCCATGCTCGGCCAGGACGCCATCAACACCGCGCGCGCCTTCAACGATGCGCTGCCCCTGACCGGCGTGGTGTTGACCAAGCTGGATGGCGATGCCCGCGGCGGCGCCGCGCTTTCGGTGCGGCATGTGACCGGCAAGCCGATCAAGTTCGCCGGCGTCGCCGAGAAGCTGGATGGCCTGGAAGCCTTCGACCCGGCGCGCATGGCCGGCCGCATTCTCGGCATGGGCGACATCCTGGCGCTGGTGGAAGAAGCGCGCAAGGGTGTGGACATGGAAGCCGCGCAGGAACTGGCGACCAAGATCAAGGGCGGCGGCAAGTTCGACCTGAACGACTTCAAGGCCCAGCTTTCCCAGATGAAGAACATGGGCGGACTGGGCGGCCTGATCGACAAGCTGCCGGCGCAGATGCAGCAGGCGGCCGCCGGCACCAACATGGACCAGGCCGAGAAGCAGGTGCGGCGCATGGAAGGCATCATCAATTCGATGACCGCCGCCGAGCGTGCCAAGCCGGAACTGATCAAGGCTTCCCGCAAGCGCCGCATCGCCACTGGCGCCGGGGTGCAGGTGCAGGAAGTCAATCGCATGCTGTCCCAGTTCGAGCAGATGCAGGCCATGATGAAGAAGCTGAAGGGGGGCGGCCTGATGAAGATGATGCGCGGCATGAAGGGCATGCTGCCCGGGATGCGCTAGCGCTTGCATGGGGATGCCGGCAAGTGCCGCGCATCCCTTTTTGCAGTACCTCGCCCCCTCTGCAGCCGCTCTCGCGCCCCTGTGCCGCGCCTTCTGCAGCGCACTCCCAGCCCTCTCTGCGCGCCTTCCGCTGCGCCCCACTTGCGCTCCCCTCTGTGACGCCCTCGCATCAAGGGCTTCTTCATAGAGAGAAAATTGCAAAAATCACTTGCATCGCTGCCAAAAGGTGCCCACTATTGGCGGTGCGTTTATTGGCGCATTCCCCAACTCATCTGTGAGAGGAGGTTCGAAGATGGCAACAGCCAAGAAATCGGCCAGCAAAACCGCCGCGAAAAAACCGGCAGCAAAGAAAGCAGCACCCGCCAAGAAGGCAGCAGCCAAGCCTGCAGCCAAGAAGGCAGCAGCAAAACCCGTAGCAAAGAAAGCCGCAGCCAAACCGGCAGCCAAGAAGGCCGCCAAGCCGGCAGCCAAGAAGGCAGTCGCCAAGAAGGCCGCCCCGCGCAAGCCCAACGCAGCATTCATGAAGCCCCTGACCCCGTCGTCCGAGTTGTCGGCCGTGGTCGGTGCATCGCCGATGCCGCGTACTGAAGTCACCAAGAAGGTCTGGGACTACATCAAGAAGAACAAGCTGCAGGATGCGACCAACAAGCGCAACATCAATGCAGACGACAAGCTGAAGGCTGTCTTTGGCGGCAAGAAGCAAGTGTCCATGTTCGAGATGACCAAGCTCATCGCCGGCCACTTGAAATAAGCATTGCCAGGTGCCAAACAAAAACGCCCGCTCACGCGGGCGTTTTTGTTTTGGCGTGCCATGACGCAGGGGCCCTCAGGGCGCGGGTCTTTGCCAGCGTTTCCAGGCGTCCAGCACGGCGTTCGGGTATTCCGGCCGGCCGCGGCTGCCGTTGTAACGTCCCAGCGCCAGGTAGAGATCGCCGCGTTCCATGTCGATGTACATGCGCAGGATGGAGCAGCCGTAGCGCAGATTGGTCTGCATGTGGAACAGCTTGCGCGCATCGCCATCGCCCACCACCCGGCTCCAGAAGGGCATGACCTGCATATAGCCGCGCGCGCCGGCGCCGGACACGGCGTATTTGCGGAAGGCCGATTCGACCTGGATCAGGCCCAGCACCAGCTCGGGCTCCAGGCCGGCGCGGGTGGCCTCGTACCAGACCGTTTCCAGCAACTCGCGCCGCGCGGCCTGGTCGGGCACGCGCTTCCTCAAGCGGGTCGACATGTCGCCCAGCCAGTTCAGATAGCGCAGGCGCGCCTGGATCTCACGGAATTCAGGCTTGGGCGGGCGGGCGTCGGCAATCGCATTGGACAGCGCCAGCCGCACCGAGTCGGCCAGCGCTTCTTCCTTTTGATTGCCGGCCAGCGCCTGGGTGGTGCAGGCCAGGGCCAAGACCAAGGCCAATGCCGACAGCGGCCAGGCGGCGCGCGACGGGCCGCTTGCAGCCGCCGTCCTTGCCGCCGCGCAGGCTCCTGGCATCAGCCGGCCAGTTTGGCGCGCAGGAATTCAGCCATGGCCGCGCTGTCCACTTGCGTGGCCTGGGTGTCGCGCCGGCCCTGGTATTCGAGCTTGCCTTCCTTCAGGCCGCGCTCGCCGATCACCACGCGGTGCGGCACGCCGATCAATTCCCAATCGGCGAACATGGCGCCCGGGCGCTCGCCACGGTCGTCCAGGATGACGTCCACGCCCAGCGCCTGCAATTGCGCATACAGGCTTTCGGTGGCGCTCTTCACCGCCTCGCTGCGCTCCAGCCCCATGGGGCACAGGACCACCTCGAAAGGCGCGATGTTGCGCGGCCAGATGATGCCGCGCTCATCGAAGTTCTGCTCGATGGCCGCGCCCAGGATGCGGGTCACGCCGATGCCGTAGCAACCCATCTGCATCAGTTGCGGCTTGCCGTCGGCATCCAGGTAGGTGGCTTTCATGTCTTCCGAATAGCGGGTGCCGAGCTGGAACACGTGGCCGACTTCAATGCCGCGCTGGATCGCCAGCACGCCGCGGCCATCCGGCGAGGGATCGCCCGCCACCACATTGCGGATGTCGGCCACCAGCGGTTCGGGCAGGTCGCGGCCCCAGTTGACGCCGGTCAGGTGATAACCCTCTTCGTTGGCGCCGCAGACGAAATCGCTCATGGCAGCCACCGTGCGGTCGGCCACCACCTTCACCGGCTTCCTGGTGTTGACCGGTCCAAGGTAGCCGGGCGGGCTGCCGAACCACTCCTGGATTTCAGCCGCGCCGGCAAAGCGGAAACCGGACAGGCCAGGAATCTTGGAGGCTTTCACCTCGTTCAGTTCATGGTCGCCGCGCAGGAGCAGAACCCACAGGGTCTTGTCGGCCTCGCTTTCGCCTTCGCTGGCCAGCACCACGGATTTCACACTGGAGGTGAGCGGCAGGTTCAGGAACCTGGCCACGTCTTCGCAGCGCTCCTGGCCCGGGGTGGCGACCTTTTCCATGGCGCGGCTGGCCGCGGCGCGCGGCGTCGACGGCGCCAGCGCCTCGGCCGCTTCCATGTTGGCGGCGTAGTCGGAATCGGGGCAATACACCAGTGCGTCTTCGCCGGTGTCGGCGATGACGTGGAATTCGTGCGAGGCGGAACCGCCGATGGCGCCGGTGTCGGCCTCCACCGCGCGGAACTGCAGGCCGAAGCGATTGAAGATGCGCACGTAGGCCTCGTACATCACCTTGTAGGACTGCTGCATGCCGGCCACGTCGCGGTCGAAGGAATAGGCATCCTTCATGGTGAATTCACGGCCGCGCATCAAGCCGAAACGCGGGCGGCGCTCGTCGCGGAACTTGGTCTGGATCTGGTAGAAGTTGACCGGCAACTGGCGATAGGAACGAATCTCGCTGCGCACGATGTCGGTGATCACCTCTTCCGAGGTCGGCTGCACCGCGTAGTCGCGGCCATGGCGGTCCTTGACCCGCATCATTTCCGGACCCATCTTGTCCCAGCGCCCGGTTTCCTGCCATAGCTCGGCCGGCTGGATCACGGGCATGGTCAGTTCCAGCGCGCCGCTCTTGTTCATCTCTTCGCGCACGATGGCTTCCACCTTGCGGATCACGCGCAAGCCCATGGGCATGTAGTTGTAGATGCCGGACCCCACCCGCTTGATCATGCCGGCGCGCAGCATCAGCTTGTGGCTGATGATTTCGGCATCGGATGGAGCTTCTTTAAGAGTAGAAACAAAAAACCGGGAGGCGCGCATGACGGTGAATTCTTTTTAAAAAGAGAGGGTTATAATCGACCTCAATTTTAAAGGATTCGCCGCCTGCCGCGCCCCATGTTTGCACTGAAGACCCGTGATCCGCTGTTGTTGCCGGAGGAATTCGCCGCCCGGATCAGGTAAGGCGCGCCCATGAGCGCGGCCGATGGCAGGAAGATTGAGGTGCAACTATGCTGGACCGTGAAGGCTATCGCCCGAACGTCGGCATCATTCTGCTCAATGCGCAGAACGAAGTCTGGTGGGGCAAGCGGGTGCGCGAGCACTCGTGGCAATTTCCACAAGGCGGGATCAAATTCGGCGAAACGCCGGAACAGGCGATGTACCGCGAGCTGGAAGAAGAAATCGGCTTGCGCGCCGAGCATGTCAAATTGATCGGCCGCACCCGCGACTGGCTGCGCTACGACGTTCCCGACCATTTCATCAAGCGCGAAATCCGCGGCCACTACAAGGGCCAGAAGCAGATCTGGTTCCTGCTGCGCATGACCGGACGCGATTGCGACGTCAACCTGCGCGTGACCGACCACCCCGAATTCGACGCCTGGCGTTGGCACGACTATTGGGTGCCGCTGGATGTGGTGATCGAATTCAAGCGCGACGTCTACCAGCGCGCCCTGCAGGAGCTGTCGCGTTTCCTGACCCGCCCCGCGCAACCGGCGCAGCGCCCGCAGCGCTATCTGCGCCAGGCCAATGGCGTTGCCCGTGGCGCCGCCATGGCCGCCCCGAAAGCGACTGGAACCGAAAGCGAATAGATGATGGCAGCAAAATTCTTGCGCGGCATGAGCGCACTGGCCCTGGCCATGTTGGTATCCGTCCCGGCCCTGGCGCAAACGCCCTATGCCTACGCCTGGGACGATGAGGAAGACAAAGGCCCATGGAAAGAAGGCGAGGTGCAGTTTCCGGCGCCGCCCGCGGACGCAGACCTTCTGCCCTTGCAGACCGAAGCCAATACCGCGATGCGCTTTGCGGTCGACCCCAAGTCGCTCTCCATCGGCCAGGATGGCGTGGTGCGTTACACGGTGGTCAGCACCAGCCCGGGCGGCGCGCGCACGGCCAGCTATGAAGGCATACGCTGCAAGACTTTCGAGCGGCGCGTCTATGGCTACAACCACAAGGACGCCTGGAGCAAGTCACGCAACAGCGAATGGAAGCGCATCGTGCGCGGCGAACGCAATGGCTATGCCGATACGTTGGCGCTGGATTTCTTTTGCTCCGCCACCACCCAGGTTGGAACCCGCGACGAAATCATTACCCGCATCCGCAAGAAAGACGTGCTGAATCCGCGCATTCAGTATTGAGCGCGGCTTCAGGCCTCAGGCGGGGTCAAAGCAAAACCAGGTTGTCGCGGTGGATCAGTTCCGGGCCGTCGTCATAGCCCAGGATCTGGGCGATCTCACTTGAGGGATGGCGCACGATGCGGCGTGCTTCCGAACTTGAGTAATTGGAAATACCGCGCGCCACCGCTTTCCCGCTCCCATCCAGGCAAGTGATGACGTCGCCGCGGCCGAATTCGCCGTCGACCTCGGTCACGCCGATGGGCAGCAGCGACTTCCCTTCTCCCACCAGCTTTTTCACCGCGCCATCGTCCAGCACCACCCGGCCGGCAGTCTTCAGGTGATCGGCCATCCACTGCTTGCGCGCGGTCAGCAAGGCGGTCTGCGCCACCAGTTGGGTGCCGATGGCTTCGCCGGCGGCCAGCCGCGTGAGGACATTCTCTTCCCGCCCCCAGGCGATGATGGTGTGGGCGCCGGATGTGGAAGCGCGCTTGGCGGCCAGGATCTTGGTCAGCATGCCGCCGCTGCCGATGCCGGAGCCGGCGCCGCCAGCCATGGCTTCCAGCGCCGGATCGCCGGCCTTGGCCTCATGCACGAACTGCGCATCGGGCACCTTGCGCGGATCGGCGGTGTACAGGCCGCGCTGGTCGGTCAGGATGATGAGGGCGTCGCCCTCGATCAGATTGGTGACCAGTGCGCCCAGGGTGTCGTTGTCGCCGAACTTGATTTCGTCGGTGACCACGGTGTCGTTCTCGTTGATGATGGGCACCACGCCCAGCTGCAGCAAGGCGAACAGGGTGGAGCGCGCGTTCAGGTAGCGCTCGCGATCGGCCAGGTCGGCATGGGTCAGCAGTACTTGCGCAGTGCGGATGTCGTGAGCGCGAAAACTGGTTTCATAGATCTGCGCCAGGCCCATCTGCCCGACTGCCGCGCAGGCCTGCAATTCATGGATGCCGGTCGGCCGTTTCTCGAAACCCAGGCGCTGCATGCCCTCGGCAATCGCGCCGGAAGACACCAGCACCACTTCCTTGCCGGCCCGGCGCAATTGGGCGATCTGGTCGGCCCAGCGAGCGATGGCATTGCTGTCCAGCCCGCGACCTTCGTTGGTCACCAGCGTCGACCCGACCTTGATCACCAGGCGCCGGGTTTGTTGGATAAGCGAATTCATGTTTTGCCGGCCCTGACCCGGGCTCTCCCCTTGATGGTTCGCGTGCTAGTCGACCTGCTTGAAGCGCGGGTCGTCGGGATCGATGCTTGCAATGTCGCGCGCCTCGTCGGCCATGTGCGCGGTATCCTGCTGGCGCGCTTCTTTCTCGCGCTCGGCGGCGATGTGATTGTAGATCTCCATCACCAGGTCCTGGCAACCTTCGCGCGTGAGCGCGGAAATGGTGAACACCGGTCCCTTCCAGCCAAAGCGCTTCTTGAAATCCTTGACCCGCTTTTCGCGCTCGTCTTCGGGAATGACGTCCAGCTTGTTGAGCACCAGCCAGCGCGGCTTGTTGTACAGCTCGTCGTCGTACTTCTTCAATTCCTGGACGATGGCCTTGGCTTCCTTGACCGGATCGACACCGGCATCGAAGGGCGCCAGATCCACGATGTGAAGCAACAGCCGCGTGCGCTGCAAATGGCGCAGGAACTGGATGCCCAGGCCCGCGCCTTCGGCCGCGCCTTCGATCAAGCCGGGAATATCGGCGATCACGAAGCTCTTTTCGGCCGACACCCGTACCACACCCAGATTCGGATGCAGGGTGGTGAAAGGATAATCGGCGATCTTGGGACGGGCATTCGACACCGCCGTGATGAAGGTCGATTTGCCGGCATTGGGCATGCCCAGCAAGCCGACATCGGCCAGCACTTTCAACTCCAGGCGCAATTCGCGCCGCTCGCCGGCCTTGCCGTCGGTCTTTTGCCGCGGCGCGCGGTTGGTGGAGGATTTGAAGTGGATATTGCCCCAGCCGCCCTCGCCGCCCTTGGCCAGCAAGGCTTCCTGGCCGTGCTCGGTCAGGTCGGCAATTACTTCGCCCGTGTTTTCGTCGACGATCAGGGTGCCGACCGGCATGCGCAGGATGACGTCGTCCGCGCCCTTGCCATAGCAATCCGAGCCACGGCCGTTCTCGCCGTTTTTCGCCTTGTGCAGGCGGGCGTAGCGGTAATCCACCAGGGTGTTGATATTGCGGTCGGCCACTGCATGAATGCTTCCGCCGCGGCCGCCATCACCGCCATCCGGACCGCCAAATGGACGGAATTTCTCGCGGCAGAACGAGACGACGCCATTGCCGCCATCGCCGGCCAGCACTTCTATCCTTGCTTCGTCAATGAACTTCATATGAACCGCCGAAAATGAAAAAAGGCTCTACCAGGGGCAGAGCCTTCCGGAAACTGCGAAGGTGTCGGCTTAGGCCGGAACGACCATCACAGTCTTGCGTTGCTGTGCGCCTTTGACCAGAAACTGGACTTTGCCATCGACCAGGGCGAACAGGGTGTGATCCTTGCCCAGGCCGACGTTCTCACCCGGGTGCACCTGGGTGCCGCGCTGGCGGACGATGATGCCGCCGGCAGAGATTTCCTGGCCGCCGTAAACCTTGACGCCCAGTCGTTTCGACTCGGAATCGCGACCGTTGCGCGTAGTGCCGCCGCCTTTTTTGTGTGCCATTTGATTAGCTCCTGGATATTCCGCCGCTTAGGCGTTGATCGAGACGATCTGCAGTTCGGTGTAGTTCTGGCGATGGCCTTGACGCTTTTGGTAGTGCTTGCGGCGGCGCATCTTGAAGATCTTCACCTTGTCATGACGACCATGGGAGACAACCGTAGCCAGGACCTTGGCACCTTCAACCAGCGGTGCGCCGAACTTCAGGCTGTCACCGGCGCCCACTGCGAGCACCTGGTCGAGAGTGATCTGGGATCCAATGTCGGCCGGTATCTGTTCTACTTTGAATTTTTCGCCAGCGACAACCTTATACTGCTTGCCGCCGGTTTTTATGACCGCGTACATGAGAAACCTCATCGAGTTGAATGGGATTTTTCTTCCCGCCGTCGCTGCCGCACTGTTCCGGGCAGCCGAATCGGGAAAACCGCAAATTATACATACACTTAGGCAGTCGGTCAAAATCCGCATCCGGATCATGTTCCAGGCGCCCCGAAGGCCGTCCGGCGCCCCGCACAGCGTATAATTCCGCCACTTTTTGAACATCACCTCGCAGGATTCATCTTGTCCGCCGCCGCCAAGGCCACCTCCCAAGCCCTTTTCGCCCCGATCGAAGCGGGCATGCTCGCCGTCAACGGCGTGATCCGCAAGCAGCTGCATTCCGATGTCGCCCTGGTCAACCAGATCGCCGAATACATCATCAATGCCGGCGGCAAGCGCATCCGGCCGGCGCTGGTGCTGCTGATGGCGCGCGCCCATGGCTATACCGGTGAACACCATCACAGCCTGGCGGCCATCGTTGAATTCATCCATACCGCCACCCTGCTGCACGATGACGTGGTGGACGAATCCTCCATGCGGCGCGGCCGCGAGACCGCCAATGCCCTGTTCGGCAATGCCGCCTCGGTGCTGGTGGGCGACTTCCTGTATTCCCGCGCCTTCCAGATGATGGTGGATATCGACAGCATGCGCGTGATGCGCATCCTGGCCGATGCCACCAATGTCATCGCCGAAGGCGAAGTGCTGCAATTGCTGAACATGAACGACCCGGATGTGGATGAAGCGCGCTATGTGCAAGTGATCCGCTCCAAGACCGCCAAGCTGTTCGAGGCGGCCGCCGAACTGGGCGCGGTGATCGCCGGCGCCGGCGAAGAGCAGATCCAGGCCGCCGCCCACTACGGCGCCTCGCTCGGCACTGCCTTCCAGTTGATTGACGATGCGCTGGATTACACCGGCAACGCCGCCGACATCGGCAAGAACGTGGGCGACGACCTGCGCGAAGGCAAACCCACCCTGCCGCTGATCTGGCTGCTGCAAAACGGCAGCGAACGCCAGCGCCAGCTGGTGCGCTCCTGCATCGAAAACGGCGACGAGCAGCACTTCGATGAAATCCTCGCCGCCATCACGCAATCGGGCGCCATCGAATACACGCGCCAGAAGGCAGAACAGGCCGCCGCCGAAGCCAGCGCAGCAATTTCCACGTTGGAAGCTAGTGATTTCAAAAGTTCTTTGCTACAATTGCCGGCTTTCGCGGTTGACAGAAACCACTAGCCGTCAATCACGAACATCGGGGTGTAGCTTAGCCTGGTAGAGCGCTACGTTCGGGACGTAGAGGCCGGAGGTTCGAATCCTCTCACCCCGACCAGATTTCCCTTGAATTTTCCCGTGAATTTCAAGGATTACAAAGCCCCAGCCGATGGGGCTTTGTCGTTTTTCAGCCCGTCAGTCCTGTCCTGCACACCTCACGCGAACGGCGCTTGCGCCGCATCAACCGCGGCTCGCCGCTGCAGAGTTCGAGCGTCCTGCACCTCACTACACTATCCGTTCCCGGCCGGCCTGGCCTCCTCCCATGCAAGGACAAAGATGAAAAGTGCCAAGGAAAACAAAACCGGCCTGCGCCATCTGGGCGCCCCTCTGGCCACGCCAACCGACCTCAAGGAAGGCGAAGCGAAAGATATCTCGGGCGCCATGAACGCAATCCTCGCAGACGTATTTGCGCTGTACCTGAAAACCAAAAATTTCCATTGGCATATGAGTGGCCCGCACTTTCGTGATTACCACTTGTTGCTCGACGAACAGGGCGACGAGCTGTTCGCCATGACCGACCCGATTGCGGAGCGCGTACGCAAGATCGGGGGCACGACCTTGAGATCGATCGGACACATCGCGCGCACCCAGCGCATAGCGGATAACGATGCAGACTATGTCGAGCCAAGCGACATCCTGGCCGAGCTTCGCGAAGACAACATGGCATTGGCCACCAGCCTGCGCGCGGCGCACGACGTTTGCGACGAGTGCCGCGACATTGCCACCGCCAGCCTGATAGAGAACTGGATGGATGAAACCGAGCGGCGAATCTGGTTCCTGTTCGAGGCCGGGCGACACACCGACTCCACTGGCCGCTGAATGCGCCGGGCGCCAGGCTCTTCAAACAATACCGAAGGCGCCGAATCCGCTCCCCCAGGATACAAGCCGGGTCAACGCAAGTTGATTCGGCTTTTTGCTTTGCAGGCTCAGCCCAGGCAGGACCTTCCCGCTTCAAACGATCAAGCCCAAACGATCATTTCGAAATCAGAAATAGTGCATTGCCATTTTCCCGGTTTTTCATAATTCCAGAGGGGAATACAGTTCCATTCAACGAGCCGCCCTTCCCGCGACGGCCGCTCCCCAGAAAGGAAATGATCATGAAAAAAACCGCAGGCCTGATCCTCGCACTTGCCGCTTTCGCCACCGCTGCCCAGGCTGAAACCACGGCCAACAACTTCTCCGCCAACGACATGAATGTCTCCCTGAACCAGCTCTATCCGGGCGCGGCGAAGGACGCTGTTGCTTCGAGCGCCAAGTCGCGCCAGCAAGTGACGGAAGAATTCCAGCGTTCGCGCCTGGTGGGCACCTCGGCCCAGTACAGCGCTGTTGGCGGCTACCAGCTGCGCATGTCCATGCCCGAGCTGTTCCCGGAACAGAAAGTGGCTGGCAAGACCCGCGAACAAGTGAAGGCTGAATACCAGGCTTCACGCCTGAACAATAGCCCGGCCGCTTACTCGAGCCTGGACAGCTATCAGCTCAGCCAGGCATTCCCGGGCGCTGCCGCCGGTGTCCAGACCGCTGCTTCGACCGCGAACAAAATCGCTGGACAGGCAAACAACTCCGGCCTGTAACAAGCCATGGAGGATGGCTCTGGATGCCTGAGCCATCCTCACCTGGGATTCACCGAACCAAGGGCGGATTGTCGCGCGCTTTGGACAGAGTCTTCCGAATGAATTAACACAACCGCAGGATCACTTTACAAAAGAAATGCCGCCGGGCATCATCAAGCGCGACTCCCGATAGCGGGCAATTTTGCGGGCACGCGTCCCGCCCCATCCATGGCGGCAGTTCAAACACCTTCTGCATCGGCACCCATGCCCGCGCTGGCGCGCGCCTTGCTGCAGGCCGGCCGCATCAGCGCCCAGGATGCCGAAACCCTGTCGCGCAAAGCCATTGCCGAAAAATCCGCCTTTATCGACGTCGTGCTGCAGGCAGGCGCGATCGAAGGCCGCGCCCTGGCGCAGTTCTGCTCCGACACCTTCGGCTATCCCTATCTCGATATCTCGGCCTACAACCTGCAGGCACTGCCGGACAAGGTCATCGACCACAAGCTGATGCAAAGCCAGCGCGCCCTGGCCCTGGGCAAGCGCGGCAACAAGCTTTCAGTCGGCATTTCCGACCCCACCAATCTCAACGCGCTGGAACAGGTGAAGTTCCAGACCGAGCTGGCGGTGGAGCCGGTGATCATCGAGCACGGCTTGCTGGTGCAGTTGATCGAAAAGCTCGGCCAAAGCGCCGAGCAGAACCTGAACGAACTGATCGGCGACAACCTCGACAATATCGAGCTGCCCGACGACGATTCGGCGGCAGCCAGCGATGCCATCGGCGCCGCCGATGTCGACGACGCGCCGGTAGTGAAGTTCCTGCAAAAGATCCTGATGGACGCCATCAACATGGGCGCCTCGGACTTGCACTTCGAGCCCTTTGAAAAGTTCTACCGCATCCGCTTCCGGGTCGACGGCGTTCTGCGCGACGTGGCCCAGCCGCCGCTGGCGATCAAGGAAAAACTCGCCTCGCGCATCAAGGTCATCTCCAAGCTCGACATCTCCGAAAAGCGGGTGCCGCAGGACGGCCGCATGAAGCTGGCGGTGTCCAAGACGCGCGCCATCGATTTCCGCGTCAGCACCCTGCCCACCCTGTTCGGCGAAAAGATCGTGATGCGTATCCTCGATCCCTCGCAGGCGCAGATGGGCATCGACGCCCTGGGCTACGACCCGGACCAGAAAGAATTGCTGCTGGACGCCATCCAGCGCCCCTACGGCATGGTGCTGGTCACCGGCCCCACCGGTTCGGGCAAGACGGTGTCGCTGTACACCTGCCTCAACATACTGAACAAGCCCGGCATCAACATCTCCACCGCCGAAGATCCGGCCGAGATCAACCTGCCGGGCGTGAACCAGGTCAACGTCAACGACCGCGCCGGCCTCACCTTTCCGGTGGCGCTCAAAGCCTTCCTGCGGCAGGACCCGGACATCATCATGGTGGGCGAGATCCGCGACCTTGAAACCGCCGACATCGCCATCAAGGCCGCGCAAACCGGCCACATGGTGTTCTCCACCCTGCACACCAATGACGCCCCGGCCACCATCACGCGCCTGATGAACATGGGCGTGGCGCCATTCAATATTGCCTCGTCCGTCATCCTCATCACCGCCCAGCGCCTGGCGCGCCGCCTGTGCCAGTGCAAGCAGCCGACCAGCATTCCGGATGAGGCGCTGCTGGGCGCCGGCTTCACCGAAGACGACCTGGACGGAAGCTGGACGCCCTACAAGGCGGTCGGCTGCGAACGCTGCAACGGCAGCGGCTACAAGGGCCGGGTCGGCATCTACCAGATCATGCCGATCACCGAAGCCATCGAGCGCATCATCCTGTCCCAGGGCACGGCGCTGGAAATCGAGGCCCAGGCCAAGCGCGACGGCGTCAAGACCCTGCGCGAAGCCGGGCTGGTGAAGGTAAAGCAGGGCATGACCAGCCTGGAAGAAGTGCTGGGCTGCACCAACGAGTAGGCATTGCAGCAAATCTTTGCAGCGAATATTCAGGAGATGAACCATGGCGAGCGTGCCGAAGTCAGCTGCGTCCAGTGACCAGATTTTCGCCTGGGAAGGCAAGGACAAGGCCGGCAAGATCGTGCGCGGCGAATTGCGCGCCGGCGGCGCCTCGGTGGTCAGCGCCACCCTGCGCCGCCAGGGCATCCTGGTCACCAAGGTCAAGAAGAAAAGCCTGCGCAGCACCAAGAAGATCAGCGACAAGGACATCACCCTCTTCACGCGCCAGTTGGCGACCATGATGAAGGCCGGCGTGCCCCTGCTGCAATCCTTCGACATCGTCTCCAAGGGCAATGCCAACCCTTCGGTGTCCAAGCTGATCCAGGACATCCGCGCCGATGTGGAAACCGGCACCAGCCTGAACCAGGCCTTCCGCAAATACCCGCTGTATTTCGATCCGCTGTTCTGCAACCTGGTCTCGGCCGGCGAACAGGCCGGCATCCTGGAAGACCTGCTGGAACGGCTGGCGGTCTACAAGGAAAAAACCCAGGCCATCAAGGGCAAGATCAAGTCGGCGCTGTTCTACCCGGTTTCCATCCTGGGCGTGGCGGTGATCGTTACCGCGGTCATAATGATCTGGGTGGTGCCGGCCTTCAAAAAGGTGTTCGAAAGCTTCGGCGCCGACCTGCCGGCGCCGACCTTGATGGTGATGGCCATCTCCGACTTTACCGTCAAGTATTGGTACATCATCTTCGGCGCCATGTTCGCCTCGCTCTACCTGTTCTTCCAGGCCTGGCGGCGCTCGCCGCAAGTGCAAAGAACCATGGACCGCCTGCTGCTGCGCCTGCCCATCTTCGGGCCGGTGATCCGCAAGGCGACCATTGCCCGCTGGACCCGCACCCTGGCCACCATGTTCGCCGCCGGCGTGCCGCTGGTGGAGTCGCTCGATTCGGTCGGCGGCGCCTCCGGCAATTCGGTCTATGTGGATGCCACGCGCAAGATCCAGACCGATGTCGCAACAGGCACCAGCCTGACGGCCGCCATGCAGGGCACCGACGTCTTTCCCAACATGGTCTTGCAGATGGTGGCCATCGGCGAAGAATCGGGCGCGCTCGATTCCATGCTGTCCAAGGTGGCCGACTTCTTCGAGAACGAAGTCGATGACGCGGTGGAATCGCTCTCCAGCCTGATGGAGCCGATCATCATGGTCATCCTGGGCGTGCTGATCGGCGGCCTGGTGGTGGCCATGTACCTGCCGATCTTCAAGCTGGGTTCGGTGGTCTAGCCGAAGACCTTGCTGGAAACTCAGGGGCGAACCCGGATCACCGTTTTTCCCGCGGTTCGCCTGGCCAGGTTGAAGGTCGCCACGGCATGGTCCAGGGTCGAGACTTCGCCGATGTTCGTGCGCAGTCGTCCGTCCCTTATCCGTTGGACGATCTCACCCAGTTGAGCACGATCGGACTCGACAACGAAATCGACCGCCAGGCCCTCCCTGGGCCGCGCTTCGACCGCACCGACCACTGACACCAGCGTCCCCCCGGCTCGAATCAGACTTGCGGACCGCTTCCCAATTTCGCCGCCGATGACGTCGAACACCAGATCGACGCTGCCGACGTCTTCCAGCGCTTCGCTGTCGAGGTCGACAAATTCCTGTGCGCCGAAGCCGAG
>JAEVZY010000209.1 GCA_023392035.1 Pseudomonadota bacterium
CGCCTGATCCAGGGCATCATCGTCAAGCACAACCTGATGAAGCAGCCGCTCATCGTGGTCAACAAGTCGGGCGGCGCTGGCGCCGAAGGTTTCCTCGACGTGAAGAACCACAAGGGCGACCCGCACAAGATCATCATCACCCTCTCCAACCTGTTCACCACCCCGCTGGCAACCGGCGTCCCTTTCAACTGGAAGGACATGACCCCGGTGTCGATGATGGCGCTGGACCAGTTCGTGCTGTGGGTGAACGCTGAAAATCCCGCCAAGAGCGCCAAGGATTACATCGCCGCGGTGAAGGCAGCCGGCCCCAACAAGATCAAGATGGGCGGCACCGGCTCCAAGCAGGAAGACCAGATCGTCACGGCCAGCATCGAAAAGGCCACCGGCACCAAGTTCATCTACGTTCCCTTCAAGGGAGGCGGTGAAGTGGCAGTGCAGCTGGTGGGCAAGCATATCGACTCCTCGGTCAACAACCCGGTGGAAGCCGTGGCCCAATGGCGTGCCGGCAAGCTGAAGGCCCTGTGCGTGTTCGACCACGAGCGCATGCCCTACAAGACCAAGGTCACTGATACCCAGTCCTGGAACGACATCCCGACCTGCAAGGAAGCGGGCGTTCCGACCGACTACACCATGTTGCGCGGCATCTTCATGGCCCCTGGCGTCACCAAGGACCAGACCGACTACTTCGTCGCCTTGATGAAGAAAGTGCGCGAGACGCCCGACTGGAAAGACTTCATGGAGAAGGGTGCCTTCAACCAGACCTTCATGACCGGACCCGAGTTCACCAAGTGGCTGGAAAAGGCTGAAGCTCAGCACAAGACGCTGATGCAGGAAGCCGGCTTCATCGCCAAGTAAGTCCGCAAGTTCGTAGCAGGCAGTAAAGGTCAGGGGTGCATCCGCACCCTCTGACCCTGCACGACCGTACTACCGAAATTCGGCATCAAACTCAGCATCGTAAAACCAGGAGTGTTCTTCCATGGACCACCATTCGCAATCCAGCGAGCAGCCGCAGGGCGTGCAGACCTGGGTCATTGAAGCCGTCGTCGCCGTTCTCGTCCTGGCATTGGGCCTGATCGTCCTCGTTGGCAGCAGCAAACTCGGCTCGGGCTGGACCACCGATGGCCCCGGCCCCGGCTACTTCCCCTTCTACATCGGCCTGATCATCTGCATCTCGGCCGCAGGCATTTTCTTCCAGACCGTCTTCGCCAAAGAGAAGAACACCGAAGTCTTCGTCGATTCGGAACAGTTGAAGCGCGTGCTGTCGGTGCTGCTGCCGGCCGCCGTGTATGTCGGCGCGATCCAGGTGCTGGGCATCTACGTCGCATCGGCGATCTATATCGCGCTGTTCATGATCGTTCTGGGCAAGTACTCAGTGGTCAAGAGCGTGATCCTGGGCGTGCTGATCAACGTCCTGTTCTTCGCGCTGTTTGAAGTGTGGTTCAAGGTCCCGCTGTACAAGGGCATGGTCAACCTGCTCGCCTTCACTGGCTATTGAGCACGGGCTGGCTGACTCATTACAAAGATAAGAAGGTGCTGGTATGGAAGAGATAAACGCCCTCTTTACGGGCTTTGCAACAGTTCTGTCCCCCATGAATGCGCTGCTCATGATCGTGGGCATCGTACTCGGCGTGCTGATTGGCGTGCTGCCGGGTCTGGGGGGCGCAAACGGCGTGGCAATCCTGTTGCCGCTGACGTTCTCGATGTCGCCGACTTCGGCCATCATCATGCTCTCGTGTATCTACTGGGGCGCGCTGTTCGGCGGCGCAATCACCTCGGTGCTGTTCAACATTCCGGGTGAACCCTGGTCGGTGGCCACCACATTCGACGGCTACCCGATGGCGCAGCAGGGGCGCGCCGGCGAGGCGCTGACCACGGCCTTCACCTCGTCCTTCGTGGGCGCGCTGGCGGCGGTGATCATGATCACCTTCCTGGCGCCGCTGGTGGCAAAGTTCGCCCTGGAATTCGGGCCGCCCGAATTCTTCGCGGTCTACCTGCTCACCTTCTGCAGCTTCGTCGGCATGGGCAAGGGTTCGCCGTTCAAGATCCTGGCATCGATGGCGATCGGCTTCGGCCTGGCTGCAGTGGGCATGGACACCGTGACCGGCCAGTTGCGCCTGACCTTCGGCATTCCTGACCTGATGCGCGGTTTCGACTTCCTGATCGCGGTGATCGGCCTGTTCGGTATCGGCGAGATCCTGCAATCGATGGAAGAAGGCCTGGCCTTCTCCGGCAAGACTGCCAAGATCAATCCCAAGGTGGTGTTCGAAACCTGGAAGAAGCTGCCCAGCTACTGGATGACTTCGCTGCGCAGCTCGCTGGTGGGCATCTGGATGGGTATCACCCCGGGCGGCGCGACGCCGGCTTCCTTCATGAGCTACGGCCTGGCCAAGCGCTTCGCCAAGAACGGCAATCGCTTCGGTTCGGGCGAGATCGAAGGCGTGGTTGCGCCGGAAACCGCGGCCCACGCCGCCGGTACCAGCGCCCTGCTGCCGATGCTGGCCCTGGGCATCCCGGGTTCGCCGACTGCAGCCGTGCTGCTGGGCGGCCTGCTGATCTGGGGCCTGCAACCCGGACCGCTGCTGTTCGTGGAGCAGAAGGACTTCGTGTGGGGCCTGATCGCCTCCATGTACCTGGGTAACCTGGCCGGCCTGCTGGTGGTGCTGACCACGGTGCCGCTGTTCGCGTCGATCCTGCGCATCCCGTTCTCCATCATCGCTCCGGTGATCATCGTGATCTGCGCCATCGGCGCCTACACGGTGCACAACGCCATGCTGGATATCTGGTTCATGCTGCTGTTCGGCCTGATCGGCTACATCTTCAAGAAACTGGATTACCCCTTGGCCCCGCTGGTCCTGGCGCTGGTGTTGGGCGACAAGGCGGAAGACTCGTTCCGGCAAGCGATGCTGGTATCGCAAGGCGAGCTGTCGGTGATGTGGTCCAACGCCCTGGTCGGCTCCATCACCAGCCTGGCGCTGATCATGCTGTTCTGGCCGCTGATCTCCAAGATCGTCGCCAAGATCCGCCCGCCCAAGGTGGACGAGCTGGCAGCGCAACGTCCGGTGGATTGAAGCGGACAGTCGATAAAAATCCGGCAACACCCGCAACAAAAACCGCCCCGGCAACGGGGCGGTTTTTTTTCGCTTGTCCGGATTTGTCTGCCACAAATCGCGGATTCAGTTCAATGCCCCCGGTCGGGAATCTGTAGAAAAAAACTGAGCAAACCTTTGTAAAAACTTAGCCGCAGTCAAGGAAGCGAAATATTGCAGTGCCCAAAATCCCCCTCACGCGCGAACACCGCCCGGAGTTCGCCAGCCAGCGCCTCAACCGAAGTCACCAAGTAGGCGCAGCAGAATTTTTTCGGTCTACCTCACGCACGCCCGTGCAGCAGCGAAAGCCGGATTTCAAGAACAGCATCGGAAGATTGATTTGGAGTGAAGACATGTCAAATGCAGCCGCATTGAACAGCGGGCATTCGCCCGCATACCGCTGGGGCCAACTGGTCCTGGGCATCGTCGCCATGGCGATGATTGCAAACCTCCAGTATGGCTGGACCCTCTTTGTGAACCCCATCGTTGAAACGCACGGCTGGACCCGCGCTGCGGTTCAAGTTGCGTTTACGATTTTCGTTCTGACCGAAACCTGGTTGGTCCCGATCGAGGGTTACCTCGTCGATAAATACGGTCCCCGTCCCGTGGTGCTGGGTGGCGGCCTCCTGTGCGGCCTTGGCTGGGTGATGAACTCCTATGCCGATACCCTGACCATGCTCTACATCGCCGCCGCCATCAGCGGTCTGGGTGCGGGCGCCGTGTACGGCACTTGCGTCGGCAATGCACTGAAGTGGTTCCCGGACCGTCGCGGCCTGGCTGCCGGTTTGACCGCTGCCGGTTTCGGCGCCGGCTCGGCCCTGACCATCGTGCCGATCTCGATGATGATCAAGTCCTCCGGTTACGAAGCTGCCTTCCTGTACTTCGGTATCGGCCAGGGCGTCATCGTGATGCTGGTCGCGCTGTTCCTCTCGCGCGCTCCGGAGCATGCCAAGCAGGCGGCGCAAGTTCAGCAATCGCGCGTGGACTACAAGCCCAGCGAAGTGCTGAAGAAGCCGGTGTTCTGGGTCATGTACCTGATGTTCGTGATGGTTGCCGCCGGCGGCCTGATGGCAACTGCCCAGTTGGGCCCGATCGCCAAGGACTTCAAGATCGACGGCGTGCCGGTCAATATCCTCGGCCTGGCCCTGCCGGCCCTGACCTTCGCGCTGGCCATCGACCGCGTGCTGAACGGCCTGACCCGTCCTTTCTTCGGCTGGGTGTCGGACAAGATCGGCCGCGAGCAGACCATGTTCATCGCGTTTGCGATGGAAGCCGTCGGCATCCTGTGCCTGTACCAGTTCGGCCATAACCCGATTGCCTTCGTGATCCTGACCGGCATGGTGTTCTTCGCCTGGGGCGAGATCTACAGCCTGTTCCCGTCGACTTGTGCCGACACCTTCGGCTCCAAGTACGCCGCCGCCAACGCCGGCATGCTGTACACCGCCAAGGGCACGGCCTCGCTGCTGGTGCCGTTGTCTTCCGCCCTGTCGGCTGCTACCGGCAGCTGGGAAGCTGTGTTCATCCTGGCCTCGATCATGAATGCGGTCGCTGCCCTGATGGCCTGGTTCGTGCTGCGTCCGATGCGCAAGGCGCAAATGGAAGCCAGCCGTCTGGAAGCAGTCAGCACCGCCGGTGCACGCGTGGCTGCCTGAAGTTTGAAGTTCTGAAGCCGGCTGGTTCCGGCTTCTTGCAAGACCTTGAGACGGCGCCTGCGGGCGCCGTTTTTTTTCGCCCCGCGAAGACTTCCCGAGCGGAACCCTGGCCATCGGCTTTTCACGGCATTGACAAATCAGGACTACCCGCTCGTGCGGCTGATTTGGAACCTCGTACGAAGAGGACAGCAATCGCAACTTGTAGATGAAGCATGAACCACCTCAGCTCCCGCATTGTGAAAGGCCGTTTCTCATTGCGACGCAACAGACCGGTCTGTTTTCCGCCCCCGTTTCTCCATCCGAAATGCCTTTTCTCATAGTGACTATTTAAGGACTTTCTGCATTTTTCGCCGCCTTTCGCATTGCAGCAAAACTATTCCCATGTGCAGAATCGGATCATTCGATTCAAACCATAGGCATGCAGGAAAGGGGGCAGCAATGAAAATCGCAGTGGTGGGAGCAGGAGGAATAGGCGGCCTGGTCGGCGCGCGTCTGGCCTTGGCGGGCGAAGACGTGACCTTCATGGTACGGGGCGCCAATCTGGAAGCCATTGGCACCAATGGCATAGCGCTGATCGAGGCCGATGGCCAGAAGCGGGTGGCGAAGAATGTCCGCGCCAGCAACGACTACAAGGCAGTCGGTCCGCAGGATGTGGTGATCCTGGCCATGAAGGCGCATCAGGTCGAGGCGGTGGCCAATGATGTGCCCGAGCTGTTCGGCCCGGAAACGGTGGTGGTGCCGATGCAAAACGGCATTCCCTACTGGTACTTCTTCCAGCATGGCGGCGAGTTGGCGAACCGCTGGGTGGAAAGCGTGGACCCGAATGGAACGCTGGCCCGCAAGATCCCGGCCGAGCGCGTGCTGGGCTGTGTGGTCTATCCGGCATCCGAATTACTGGCCCCGGGCGTGGTGCGCCATACCGAAGGAGAACGCCTGCCTTTGGGGGAGCTCGACGGCAGCACCAGCGAGCGGGTGCAGCGCGTGGCGGATTGCTTCACGCGTGCCGGCTTCAAGGCGCCGGTACTGGAAAACATCCGCGCCGAGATCTGGCTCAAGCTGTGGGGCAATCTCAGCTTCAACCCGATCAGCGCCCTGGCCCATTCGACGCTGGCTGATATTTGCCAGTACCCACTCACGCGTGAGCTGGCGGCCAACATGATGACCGAAGCGCAAACCATCGCCAACAAGCTCGGCATCCAGTTCCGCGTGCCGCTGGAAAAGCGCATTGCCGGCGCCGAGAAAGTGGGCCAGCACAAGACTTCGATGCTGCAGGATGTGGAAGCCGGAAGGGCGCCCGAGATCGATGCACTGGTCGGTTCGGTGCTGGAATTGGGAAGGCTGACGGCAACGCCGACGCCGCATATCAGCGCAGTCTATGCACTGGTCAAGCTGCTTGGAAAAACCATGGAGGAACAGCATGGCCAAGTCCGCCTGACGGCAAAGGGCTGAGCGCAAAGACCCGAGGGCAAAACAAAAAGGGCAGCCATTTGGCTGCCCTTTTTTGCGTCGACTTCAGAGACGGATTACAGGCCCCAGAGATAGGCGCCTTCGTCACGCTGGCTGAGCGCCACGGCCTGGCGCAGTTCAACGGCGAACAGGGTGGCGAACAAGCCGCGGATCGGGAAGCTGAAGGTGGGAGCGCGGCGCAGTTGGGCGACAAGAGCGGTCATGATGTTTTCCTTCCGAGGAGAGATTGAGATGCGATGGAAGGATTGTGCGCCGCAGCGAGTTATAAATCCAATTGTGAAATGGGATATGAGGTATTCACGAAAAGAATGCCGACGTCATGATCCTGTAGCTCAAATCTTGCCCTGGTGTTTCAGGCGCGACAGCGTTTCGGCCGACAGATTGAGATAGGTTGCCAACTCTTTCTTCGGAATCCGGTCGAACAATTCCGGATGTTTGCGCAGGAAGCGATGCACCCTGCCCGGGGCATCCAGCAGATGCATGGTGATGGTGTGCGCCATGATTTCGCTCATCAGGTGCATGACCTCGAATTCAAAGGTCTGCTTCACATCCAGGTGGCGCTCCATGAAGCCTATCCATTGCATCAGCGGCAGCTTGGCCACGCGCGATTTGCTGACCGAGACGATGCTGTAGGGCGTGGGCGTCTTCAGGCGCCAGGCGGCGTAGCTGGTCTCGATGTCGCGCGCTTCGGCGAAGCGCAGGATCATCTCCTTGGCTTGCGCATTGGTCACCACCCGCTTGAGCAGTCCATCGAGAATGAAGTATTGCTCCATCTCGTGTACGCCCTGGTGCAGCAGGAAATCGCCCTTGTTGCAGTCGACGATGACCAGGAGCGGCTCGAGTTCCGCCCACGCCTCATCGGACATGGCCTTCAACACCAGGTTTTGCCGCAATTGCACGCGGATGATGTTGCGTTCCGGATGTTCTGCAACGGAGGACATGAAGGCTTGCTTTTTTGCTTTTGTGAGAGTGGCGCACATGATCCGGTACAAATTGACCGAGGTCAATGAGAAAGCCCGAGCGGAATTCCTATGATAGGACTGCGCTCCGCGCCGATCCCGAGGCGGATCAGCCCCGCGAGCGGTGGAATATTTTGAAAATTGACCGCGGTCAATGGCACTTCAACGAGCGGATTCCTATGATACCGCGACTGAAATTGCAGGCACCTCCCCTTGGCCTGCGCACCCGCTGGTGATGCATAGCAAAATCACCACTCCCATCGAGAGAAGAGATACAGATCATGACTAACGAGACGCAAGGACGAGAGCTGACCGACGGCTTCAACGTACTGATCGACGCCCTGCAGGCGAACGATCTGAACACCGTTTATGGCCTGGTGGGTATCCCCATCACCGACCTGGCCCGCCTGTGCCAGGCACGCGGCATGCGCTTCATCGGCTTCCGCCATGAAGCCAGCGCCGTCAACGCTGCCGCCATCGCCGGCTACCTGACCAAGAAGCCCGGCCTGGCCATGACCGTTTCCGCCCCCGGCTTCCTGAACGGCCTGGTTGCCCTGGCCAACGCCACCGTCAACTGCTTCCCGATGATCATGATTTCCGGCTCTTCCGAGCGCGAGATCGTCGACCTGCAGCAGGGTGACTACGAAGAGCTGGACCAGTTGAACGCCGCCAAGCCCTATGTGAAGGCTGCCTACCGTATCAACCACATCGAAGACATCGGCATCGCCGTTGCCCGCGCCATCCGCGCCGCCGTGTCCGGCCGTCCGGGTGGTGTGTACCTGGACGTGCCCGCCAAGCTGCTGGGCCAGGCCATGGACGCCGCCGCTGCCGCCAAGTCGATCGTCAAGGTGGTCGATCCGGCTCCGGCCCAGATCCCGGCCCCGGACGCTGTCGCCCGTGCACTGGACGTTTTGAAGTCCGCCAAGAAGCCGGTCATCATGCTGGGCAAGGGCGCTGCCTACGCTCAAGTCGATTCCGAAATCCGCGCCTTCATCGAGAAGACCGGCATCCCCTACCTGGCCATGTCGATGGCCAAGGGCCTGCTGCCCGACAACCATCCGCAAGCCGCTGTCGCCGCGCGTTCCTTCGCGCTGAAGGAAGCCGACTGCGTGATGCTGATCGGCGCCCGCCTGAACTGGCTGCTCTCGCACGGCAAGGGCCCGACCTGGGGTGGCAAGGACCACAAGGACTGGGCACAGAAGAAGTTCGTGCAGATCGACATCTCGGCACAAGAGATGGATTCCAACGTGCCGATCGATGCGCCGCTGGCTGGCGACATCGGCTCGACCATCGCCGCCCTGATGAAGGAAATCGAGAAGTCCGGCTTCAACAAGCCTGCGGCCGAATGGACCAACGCCATCGCCGAGAAGAAGGAAGCCAACATCTCCAAGATGGCCAAGACCCTGGCCGCCACCAGCTCGCCGATGAACTTCATGACCGCGCTGTCCGCCATGCGCGACGTGATGAAAGACAACCAGGACATCACCCTGGTCAACGAAGGCGCCAACACGCTGGACCTGGCCCGTTCCGTGATCGACATGTACCAGCCGCGCAAGCGCCTGGACTCGGGCACCTGGGGCGTGATGGGCATCGGCATGGGCTACGCCATTGCCGCTGCAGTGGAAACCAACAAGCCGGTGGTGGCGCTGGAAGGCGACTCGGCCTTCGGTTTCTCCGGCATGGAAGTGGAAACCATCTGCCGCTACAACCTGCCTGTCACCGTTGTGATCTTCAACAACAACGGCGTGTACAAGGGCTGCGACGTCAACCCGACCGGCCATGCCGACCCGGCTCCGACCGTGTTCGTGAAGGGCTCGCGCTACGACATGCTGATGCAAGCCTTTGGCGGCGTCGGTGTCACTGCCAATACTCCGGAAGAACTGAAAGCGGCTTTGGCCGAAGGCATCGCCTCGCGCAAGCCGACTCTGATCAACGTGGTGATCGATGAAAAGGCGGGTACCGAATCCGGCCGCATCACCCACCTGAATCCGACCAGCGCAGCAAAGAAGTAAACGAGAAGACGACCGAGAATATCTCAAGGAGCTATCCAATATGAGCAACAAACCCCTG
Organism: Pseudomonadota bacterium; assembly: GCA_023392035.1. Taxonomy (GTDB): domain Bacteria; phylum Pseudomonadota; class Gammaproteobacteria; order Burkholderiales; family Burkholderiaceae_D; genus Lacisediminimonas. The sequence continues at coordinate 9,235 of JAEVZY010000209.1, forward strand.
CAAGGCCTGAAGATCATCGACTTCACGCACGTTCAAGCTGGCCCCGCCTGCACCCAGTTGCTGGCTTGGTTCGGTGCCGATGTCATCAAGGTCGAGCGTCCCGGTGCTGGCGACGTCACCCGTTCGCAACTGCGCGACATTCCGGATGCCGACGCCCTGTACTTCACCATGCTGAACTCCAACAAGCGTTCGCTGACCCTGGACACCAAGACCAAGGAAGGCAAGGAAGTGCTGGAGAAGCTGATCAAGGTTTCCGACGTCATGGTCGAAAACTTCGGTCCGGGCGCCCTCGACCGCATGGGCTTTTCCTGGGAGCGTATCCAGGAACTGAACCCGAAGATGATCCTGGCTTCGGTCAAGGGCTTCTCCGAAGGTCACCACTACGAAGACCTGAAGGTGTACGAGAACGTTGCCCAGTGCGCCGGCGGCGCCGCCTCCACCACCGGCTGGTGGAAAGGCGAGAACAGCCAGCCGACCATCTCGGCTGCTGCCCTGGGTGACTCCAACACCGGCATGCACCTGGCGATCGGTATCCTGACCGCCTACATCGGCCGTCAACAAACCGGCAAGGGCCAGAAAGTGGCCGTGTCGATGCAGGACGCCGTGCTGAACCTGTGCCGCGTGAAGATGCGCGACCAGCAGCGCCTGGAGCGCGTGGGCTACCTGGAAGAGTACCCCCAGTACCCGCACGAAATGGAAGCCTTCAAGGACAAGGTCACCCCGCGCGGCGGCAACGCCGGCGGCGGCGGCCAGCCGGGCTGGATCCTGAAGTGCAAGGGCTGGGAAACCGACCCCAACGCCTACATCTACTTCACCGTGCAGGGTCATGCATGGGAGCCGATCTGCGACGCGCTGGGCAAACCCGAGTGGAAGACCGATCCGGCCTACACCACCGCGCAAGCCCGCCAGCCGCACATCGACGAAATCTTCGCCACCATCGAAGATTTCATCAAGGACAAGACCAAGTTCGAAGCCGTGGACATCTTCCGCAAGTTCGACATTCCTTGCGCTCCGGTGCTGTCGATGAAAGAGCTGCTGGTGGACGAGTCGCTGCGCAAGTCGGGTTCGATCGTTGAAGTGCAACACCCGGTGCGTGGTTCCTACTTCACCGTCGGCAGCCCGATCAAGTTCTCCGACCTGAAGCCGGAAGTCACCGCTTCGCCGCTCTTGGGCCAGCACTCCGCTGAAGTCCTGAAGGAACTGGGCTACAGCGACGAGCAAGTCAAGTCGATGTCCTCGAACAAGGTCATCTGATTTTGATCTGACAGGGGACTGGCTGTTTGCAGTCCCCGGCAAGCAAAGGGGACGGCGTTCGAAATAGAGCGCCGTTCTTTGCTTGGGGCCGGGAAATATCCGGTCCGCGGTGGCGGCGGCGCCATCGGGATAGTGACAATAAGACGATGCAAACCGGCATCACTCGCTATGGCAAAGATCTCCTGCGGGTGTCGGAAGTGCACGAAAAAGGCCGAACACACTCGATTCGCACCTGCGTTGCGTGGATTCATCACGCCCGGGTTGCGGGATTTCAGGAAGATCGCGCGTGAAGGCGCGTGACCGAGTTGGAGGCCCAGCTCACTGCACAAGGCAAAACGTCCAGAGGGGCGCAAGCCGGCCGGGTCAGGCCGGTGTGGTGAGTTAACATAGGGGTAGTAGCGACTACCTCGCAGGAGATTTCATGACCAAAGCATTGGAAGGCGTCAAAGTCCTCGATTTCACCCACGTCCAGTCCGGCCCGACCTGCACCCAGTTGCTGGCCTGGTTCGGCGCGGATGTGATCAAGGTGGAACGGGCCGGTGAAGGCGATGCCACGCGCGGCCAGCTGCGCGACATCCCCGGCGTTGACAGCCTGTATTTCACGATGCTCAACCATAACAAGCGTTCCGTGACGCTCGACACCAAGAAGCCGAAAGGCCGCGAGGTGCTTGACCGCCTGATCAAGGAATGCGACGTGCTGGTCGAGAACTTCGCGCCCGGCGCGCTCGATCGCATGGGCATCACCTGGGAACATATCCAGAAGATCAACCCGCGCATGATCCTGGCTTCGGTCAAGGGCTTTGGCCCTGGTCCGTACGAGGACTGCAAGGTCTATGAAAACGTGGCGCAGTGCGCCGGCGGCGCCGCTTCCACCACGGGCGACCCCAATGGTTTGCCGATGGTGACGGGCGCGCAGATCGGCGACTCCGGCACCGGCCTGCATCTGTGCCTGGGCATCATGGCCGCGCTCTACCAGCGCACCATGACCGGCCGCGGCCAGAAAGTGCTGGCGCCGATGCAGGATGCCGTGCTCAACCTGTGCCGGGTGAAGTTGCGCGACCAGCAACGCCTGGAACGCACCCACACCCTGCATGAATACCCGCAGTACCCGGATGGCAAGTTCGGCGATTCCGTTCCGCGCGCCGGCAATGCATCGGGCGGCGGCCAGCCGGGCTCCATCCTGCGCTGCAAGGGTTGGGAGACCGATCCCAACGCCTACATCTATTTCATCACCCAGGGCGCGGTATGGCCCGCGATCTGCAAGGTGATCGGTGAAGAAACCTGGATCGAGGACGAGGCTTACAAGACGCCGCAGGCGCGTCTGTTGCACCTGAAGCCCATCTTCGACCGCATCGAGCAATGGACCATGACCAAGACCAAGTTCGAGGCCATGGACATCCTCAACAAGTACGACATCCCTTGTGGCCCGATTCTGTCGATGAAGGAAATCGCCGAGGACCAGTCCCTGCGCGATTCCGGCACCATCGTCGAAGTCGACCACCCCACGCGCGGCAAGTACCTCACTGTAGGCAATCCGATCAAGCTTTCCGACAGCCCGACCGACGTCACCCGCTCGCCCTTGCTGGGCGAACACACGCTGGAAGTGCTGGAACAGCTTGGCTACAGTTCGGACGAAATCGCGCAACTGCGTGAAGAACGCGTGATCTGAACCAGGACGTAAAACCCCATGAATCAAATGATCATCCCGATCGCTGTGCAAGGCCCGAGCCGCCAGCGCAGGCGCGAAGCCCCCAAGGGCCGCCGTGTCGATCCCCAGGCCCTGGCTGAAGTGCAAGCCTTGCTGGGCGACGCCTCGCGCGCCGCGGACATGCTGATCGAGCATCTGCACAAGATCCAGGACAAGTACAACTGCCTGTCTTCGGCTCACCTGGCAGCGCTGGCGCAGGAAATGCGCCTGGCGCAGACCGAGGTGTATGAAGTTGCCACCTTCTATCACCACTTCGATGTGGTGAAGGAAGGCGACAACAAGCCGGAAGCGCTGACGGTGCGCGTGTGCGACGGATTGTCATGCGAGATGGGGGGCGCCAAGGACCTGCTGGCCAGGTTGCCGGCCATCCTCGGCAAGGAAGTGCGCGTGATTCCCGCGCCTTGCGTCGGCCGTTGCGAGCAAGCCCCGGTCGCGGTGGTGCACCAGAACCCGGTGCCCAATGCCACCGTGGAAGCCGTGCAGGCGCTGGTGGAAAAGAAAGAAACCACCCACGTGCCGGAAGCCTACAAGGGCTATGACGAGTACCTGAAGGAAGGCGGCTACCAGTTGCTGGCCGAGTGCCTGGACGGCAAGCGCGACGTCGAATCGGTCATCAAGACCATGGAAGATTCCGGCCTGCGCGGCCTGGGCGGCGCCGGCTTCCCGGCCGGTCGCAAGTGGCGCATCGTGCGCGCCGAAAAAGGCCCGCGCCTGATGGCGGTGAACATCGACGAAGGCGAACCCGGCACCTTCAAGGACCGCTACTACCTCGAGCGCGATCCGCACCGCTTCCTGGAAGGCATGCTGATCGCCGCCTGGGCGGTGGGCATCGAGGCCATCTACATCTATCTGCGCGACGAATACCACGGCTGCCGCACGCTGCTGGAAGCCGAACTCGAAAAGCTGAAGACCCACCCGCTGCTGCAGCGCGAAGGCACGCCCAGGATTCAACTGCGACGCGGCGCCGGCGCCTACATCTGCGGCGAAGAATCGGCCATGATCGAGTCGATCGAAGGCAAGCGCGGCATGCCGCGCCTGCGTCCGCCTTACGTGGCGCAGGTCGGCCTGTTCGGTCGTCCGACCCTGGAACACAACTTCGAAACCCTGTACTGGGTGCGCGAGTTGATCGAGAAAGGCGGCGAGTGGTTCGCTTCCCATGGCCGCAACGGCCGCAAGGGCTTGCGTTCCTTCTCCGTCTCCGGCCGCGTGAAGAACCCGGGCGTGAAGCTGGCCCCGGCCGGCATCAGCATCCAGGAACTGATCGACGAATACTGCGGCGGCATGCTGGATGGGCACAAGTTCTACGCCTATCTGCCGGGCGGCGCATCGGGCGGCATTTTGCCGGCCACGATGAACGACATCCCGCTGGATTTCGACACGCTGCAACCCTATGGCTGCTTCATCGGTTCGGCCGCCGTCATGGTCTTGTCCGACAAGGACACGGCAGTGGACGCCGCGCGCAACATGATGAATTTCTTCCAGCATGAATCCTGCGGCCAGTGCACGCCCTGCCGCGTCGGCACCGCCAAGGCCTCGGCCTTGATCAACAAGCCGAAGTGGGATACCGAATTGCTGGCCGACCTGTCCTTCGTGATGCGCGACGCTTCCATCTGCGGCCTCGGCCAGGCAGCGCCCAATCCGGTCGACTGTGTCATCAAATACTTCCCGCAAGAACTCGCGTAACGAGGGCGGCAGAGAAAATGAACGCTATTACCCGAAACGAACTGGCCCAGATCGACGTGCCGACCGTCAGCTTCGAGCTGAACGGCAAAGCCGTCACCGGCCGTGCCAACGAGACCATCATCGAGGTCGCGCGGCGCGAAGGTGTGGAGATCCCCCACCTTTGCTACAAGGAAGGCATGGAAGCGGTGGGCAACTGCCGCGCCTGCATGGTGGAGATCAATGGCGAGCGTGTGCTGGCCCCTTCCTGCTGCCGCCATCCGAGCAATGGCATGAAGGTCACCACCGACAGCGAACGCGCAGTGAAAGCCCAGAAGATGGTGCTGGAACTGCTGCAGTCCGACATGCCGGAAGAAGCCTATACCCGCAACAACGAAGTCGACCAGTGGTCGCAAAAGATGCAGCTCGGCCTGCCGCGCTTCGAAGCGCGCGAGAAGGTCCAGGCTGACCTTTCGCATCCGGCGATCGCCGTCAACCTCGACGCCTGCATCCAGTGCACCCGCTGCGTGCGCGCCTGCCGCGACGAGCAGATGAACGACGTCATCGGCCTGGCCTTCCGCGGCGCCGGCGAAAAGATCGTGTTCGACATGGACGACCCGATGGGCGCGTCCACCTGCGTCTCCTGCGGCGAATGCGTGCAGGCCTGCCCGACCGGCGCCCTGATGCCGGCGCGCGAAGTGGCGCTGCAGGTGCCGGACAAGAAAGTGGATTCGGTCTGCCCGTATTGCGGCGTCGGCTGCCAGATGACCTACAACGTCAAGGACAACAAGATCCTGTACGTCGAAGGTCGCGATGGTCCCGCCAACCACGGCCGCCTGTGCGTCAAGGGCCGCTATGGCTTTGACTATGCGCACCATCCGCATCGCCTGACCAAGCCGCTGATCCGTCGCAAGGATGCGCCCAAGTCGGGCGACTTCGAGATGATTCCGGAGAACGTGTTCGACGTCTTCCGCGAAGCGACCTGGGAAGAAGCGCTGGAATTCGCCGCCGGCGGCCTGCGCGACCTGCGCGACAACGTGGGCAAGCAATCGCTGGCCGGCTTCGGTTCGGCCAAGGGCAGCAACGAAGAAGCCTATCTGTTCCAGAAACTGGTGCGCACCGGTTTCGGCACCAACAACGTCGACCACTGCACCCGCCTGTGCCACGCCTCCTCCGTGGTGGCGCTGCTGGAAGGCATCGGCTCCGGCGCGGTGTCCAACCCGGTGATGGACGTGATGAAGTCGGAAGTGACGATCATCATCGGCGCCAATCCGACCGTGAACCATCCGGTGGCCGCCACCTGGATCAAGAACGCGGTGGCCAACGGCACCAAGCTGATCATCATGGACCCGCGCCGCTCCGAATTGGCGCGCTTCGCCCATCGCTATCTGCAGTTCAAGCCCGACACCGACGTCGCGCTGTTGAACGCGATGATGAACGTGATCGTCAACGAAGGCCTGGTGGACGAGCAATTCATCGCCTCGCGCACCATCGGCTACGACGAGCTGAAGGCCAATGTCGCCGAGTACACGCCGGAGAAGATGGCGCCGATCTGCGGCATCGATGCCGAGACCATCCGCTACACCGCGCGCCTGTACGCCACTTCCAAGGCCTCCATCATCCTGTGGGGCATGGGCGTGTCGCAGCACGTGCACGGCACCGACAATGCGCGCTGCCTGATCGCGCTGTCGCTGATGACGGGCCAGATCGGCCGTCCCGGCACCGGCCTGCATCCGCTGCGCGGCCAGAACAACGTGCAGGGCGCCTCCGACGCCGGCCTGATCCCGATGAGCTATCCGGATTACCAGCGCGTGGACAGCCCGGAAGCGAAAGCCTTCTTCGAGAAGTTCTGGGGCACCAAGCTGGACGACCGGGTCGGCCTGACCGTGGTGGAAGTGATGAAGGCGATCGACGCCGGCGTCATCCAGGGCATGTACATCCAGGGTGAGAACCCGGCCATGTCCGACCCCGACGCCAATCACGCCCGCCATGCCCTGGCATCGTTGAAGCACCTCGTGGTGCAGGACATCTTCCTGACCGAAACCGCCTATCTGGCCGACGTGGTTCTGCCGGCCGGCGCTTTCGCCGAGAAGGATGGCACCTTCACCAACACCGACCGCCTGGTGCAGCTGGGTCGCGCCGCGATCAAGCCGCCGGGCGACGCCCGCCAGGACCTGTGGATCCTGCAGGAGATCGGCAAGCGCATGGGCCTGCCCTGGAACTACAAGCATGTGTCGGAAGTGTTCGACGAAATGCGTCGTTCCATGCCGTCGATCGGCGGCATCACCTGGGAGCGCATGGAGAAGGATGGCGCCGTCACCTATCCCTGCATGAACGAAGGCGATCCGGGCGAGCCGGTGGTGTTCGTGGACAGCTTCCCGCGTCCGGATGGCCGCGCCCGCTTCGTGCCGGCCGACGTGATTCCGGCGGCGGAACGTCCCGACAGCGAGTTCCCGATGGTGCTCATCACCGGCCGCCAGCTGGAACACTGGCATACCGGTTCCATGACCCGTCGCGCCTCGGTGCTGGATGCACTGGAGCCGGATCCGACCGCGCAAATCCATCCGCTGGACATGGAAGGCCTGGGCATCCAGCCGGGCGATGTGGTCACCATCGAGTCGCGTCGCGGCAAGGTCTCGCTGTATGCACGTGCCGAGGAAGGCACGCCGCGCGGCTCCGTGTTCGTCCCCTTCGCCTACTACGAAGCGGCGATCAACCGCCTGACCAACGCAGCCCTGGACCCGTTCGCCAAGATTCCGGAGTTCAAGTACTGCGCGATCAAGGTCACGGCCGGCGGCGAGCCGCCCAAGGTCAGCACCTATGGCGGCGGCCAGATCCTGGAGCGTATTGCCAAGAAGGCTGCGCTGAACTGATCGGGGTTTGATGCGGCCGGTTCGCCGGCCAGCCTAGGCTAAAAATGGGGCGATCACCGCAAGGTGTCGCCCCTTTTTCTTCGACCATTCGGTACAAGTGACTATTTTTCGAGGAACAGCGTCACATCCCACACCTTTGATGCGCGTTCGCAACGCCGACCGGCGACACCGCTGCATTTCCATTGCGCGTCTGTCAGACCATGCCTCATCGTCGCATTGTGGTTTGATGCATTTGGCATCGCGACTCCGAACGCCTGCCAAAGCGCGGCGTTCTAATTGGAACCACAGTGGAAGATCACGAGGAGATTTCCATGTCCCACCCCGATCCCAGGAAAGACCAGCCGATCAAGGAAGCGTCGCGGCCCAGCACAACCCAGCCCGGCGACGGTGTGCCGCATGTGGGGCGTCCGCTGGACGGCAGCGAATACCTGGATGTGGTCGAGGAACAGAAATACGCCGACAAGCCGCCCAGTCCCGAAGAGCGTCGCCGCCAGCACGAAAAGACTTGAGCGCGTGGGATGCCTGTTGACAATCGGCAAGGCCGCCCAGCCACGGGCCAGTTACCCTGAATCCATCTCCACTCCAAGCGCTTGCGCATGAAACTGCCGCCAACCAAAGCCATCGCCGGCTTCGCCGGTTTCGCCAGCTTTCTCTGGGTCAGCCTGACTGCAACGCTGATGGCGCGCCAGACCAGTCTGATCTTCAACCCGGTGCGCCAGCGCGAGGTGGACCATCCGCAAAGCGAAGCGCATCGCACCCGCCACATCGTGTTGCGCACAGCCGATGGCGAACGCCTGGCCGGTTGGCTGTTGACGCCGAATGCGCCCGGACGTCATCCCGGCGTGCTGTATTTCGGCGGCCGTTCGGAGGAAGTGAGCTGGGTGGTGCGCGATGCCGGCCGCATGTTCCCCGGCATGACGGTGCTGGCCATGAATTACCGCGGCTATGGCGGCTCCAGCGGCACACCGGGCGAACGCGAACTGCTGGATGACGCCAACATGCTGTGGCAATGGCTGGCCGGACACTACCGGGTGGATGGCAGCCGCATGGCCGTGGTGGGACGCAGCCTGGGTTCCGGCGTGGCGGTGCAGGTGGCGGCCCAGCACGCGGTCAGTTCGCTGGTGCTGGTGACGCCTTACGATTCCATCGTCTCGCTCGCCAGGCGGCGTTTTCGCGCCATGCCGGTGGACTGGCTGCTGCGCCATCGTTTCGAATCGACCCGCTTTGCCGCGCAACTGCAGACGCGGGTGTTGGTCTTGCGCGCCGAAGAGGACAAGGTGGTCCCGCATTCGCATACCGATGCTTTCATCGCCAGCCTGCCCGAAGCGCCCATCGTCGAAACCATTGCCGGTTCAGACCACTGCACCATCCCCTACCTGGAGCCGACCCAGAGCGCCATTTCCGGCTTCTTGAACGCCGGCTTTCAGCGCCGACCGGTGTCCACGCCCGCCGTCGAGACCGCCACCGCCGTGGCGGCGGTATCGGCCGTGGCCAGCGCTTCAGCCACCGCCGTGGCAGCGGTCGAGGGCACGGCCAGCGCCCTGGCCGGCGCGCAGTCGGTGACCGAGGCGGTCGCGCAAACCACCCGGGAGGTGGCCACCGCTGCGGCGCTGGACGGCGAGCAGCAGGCCTGAGGGTTCAAGGCGAGCTCAGGACAGGATGCAGTTCTCCCTGCCCTTGCGTTCGCCTTTGCCCTTTTCATTTTCATCGTCATTGCGGCCGTCTTTGCGCGGCGCCCTGTCTTCCTTTGGGGGCTTGATGTCTCCCTGTTCGACACTCGTCTCCTGCGGTACTTCCAGTTCGACGCAGCCGTCATCGGACTTGGGCATGGGGGCGATGGCCGACATCGATGCACGGCGCCCGTGCTTGCTCTTTGACTTGCCCGGGTTCACGGATTCCTCGATTTGAAGCCGCTGCAGCAGATGCTGGTAGCTCCATTTCGGATGGTCCCGCTGGCTGATCGCCACGGCAAGCACATCTGCCCATTGTTCGCGGGTAAGTGCCCCGACGGCGATGAAATAATCTTTGAAGTAGGCCTCGGTTTTGGTTCGGTCCCAATTCTTGGCATAAGCGAAGCTGCGTAAAAGTTCGCCAATCAACAAATGAAATTTCGGCGTATCGGCCAAATGCGCCTTCTGCAAGGAACTATGGAGGACAAAATTCTTGAAAGCGGCAAAGAGCGTGGTAGTGAAACTTGAAACGCCCGCTTTCTTTTTGCGTCCGCAGAAATGGTGGTGCGCTGCGCGCAGCAGGGCCAGATGGGCGTCGACGGTGGCCGAAAAGTCTGCGCCGTCCTGGGTGGGCATTGGAATGCGTTGCAAGGCCTCGGATAGCGCCTGGGCGCTTTCTTCTCCCATGTCTCCCAGCAGTAGCTCGAAGTTCGTGCTCAGCATGTTCAACGCAGCCAGCGGTGGCATGGTTTTGGTTTCGAGCAGGATGTCTTCTTTGCTGGCGCCATGTTTCAGTCGCTTGAACACGTCCTGGCGCGAGGCGCTATTGGGACGCGCTTCCTCGCGAATCGCTGCAAGCGTTTGCTTGCTTTCAAAGTTGGGCGCAATGGGCAGCGGTTGCGACGCGCTGCGATGATGCCGCTTCGGCACCGGCCGCTCCGGCCTGGGTCGCTCAAGCGGGTTGAGCTCGGGGAAGCGTTCGATCACCACGAGCCGCAAGACAAACTTGTCCAAGTGCCTTTTCGTCCAGTCGGGCAGTTCCGAAAACTCTGGCGGTTCCGGCAGGCGCGCCCGCGGGCTTTTCCCCTTTGCCTCCACCTGGAAATTGACGTAACACAAAGGCAGTTTCGCAATCGCATTCATGGTCTTGCAGGTTTGCGAAAGTGCTCCCAGCGAAGACAAATGCATGCGGTAAGCAATCTCGGTCTGCAATCGTTGTCCCAGTAAACTGAAATCATGAGAAGTCGTTCGGTTGGCCATGATAGTGAGCATGTGTTCGCGATGGAACGTGGGTGGCAATCAGCCCGGCCATAGTTCAGCGCCACGTGTGGGCCAGGACGAGGCCAAGCTTCACGACCGATAGTGATAAATTTGTTCTCTACCCAACTCCCTGGTGCATCATGCCGCGTCTGATCCGCAATCTGCTCATCGGCTTGGCCGTCATCCTTGTCTTGCTGGTCGGCGCCGCCGCCATCTTCGCGGCCCGCTTCAATCCCAATGACTACAAGCCGCAACTGATTTCGCTGGTGAAGGAGAAGAAGCAGCGCACGCTGGAAATACCGGGCGAGATCAAGCTCAGCTTCTTTCCCAAGATCGGTGTCGATCTCGGCCAGCTGCGCCTTTCCGAACGCAACAGCAATGCCCAATTCGCCAGCGTGGAAAAGGCCAAACTCTCGCTGGCGCTGATGCCCTTGCTGTCCAAACAGTTGGTGGTGGATAGGGTGCAGGTGGACGGCTTGTCGGCCAACTTGCGGCGCGAGAAGGATGGTTCGACCAACTTCGACGACTTGCTGTCCAGTGAAGAAAGCAAGCGCGCAGAAGATCAGGGCAAGCACGGTGAGAGCCAGGGCGGTCCAAGCAAATTCGATATCGATGGCGTCGATGTGAAGAACGCGCACCTGATCTGGGATGACCGCCAGGCCGGCCGCAAACTGGAAGTCTCCAACCTCGATCTGCAGACCGGCAAGTTGCAAAGCGGCGCCCAAAGCAAGGCCAGCGTGAAGGCGCGTATCCAGGGCAGCAATCCGCGCATCGATGCCACGCTGGATGCGCGCACCGGGTTCCTGTTCGACCTGGACAAGAAGCGCTACGCAGCCAACCAGCTTTCCGGCCAGGCGCAACTGGCGCTGGGCGAGCGCAATATCGGCTTGAATTTCCAACTGCCGGATTTCGACGCCTCACCGCAAGCCGTCAATCTGCCGGCGCTGACGCTGGACGCCAGCATCAAGGATGCCCAGGGCATGGACGCCAAAGTCCGCTTCGAAGGCAGCTTGAAAGGCGATGTCAAGGCCATGCTGTTTTCCTCGCCGCGCTTGAAGCTCACGCTGTCCGGCAAGAAAGGCACGACGCCGCTGGATGGAGGTCTCGTTGCCAGCCTGAAGGCTGATCTTGGCAAGAAACTGATCGAGCTGGCGGATATAGAGGCCAATATGAACCTGGCCAATCCGGCCGGTGGGATCATGAAACTGGTCAGCCAGGGCAAGGCCCGCGCGAATCTCGACAAGAAAAATGCCGATGCCAATTTCAGCGGCAAGCTGGACGAAAGCAGCTTCGATGCCAAACTGGGCCTGCCCAGTTTCTCGCCCATGGCCTATGCCTTTGAAGTCAACATCGACAAAGTCGACGCCGATCGTTATCGCGCCAAGCCCAAGGCGGGTGGAACGTCGGCGCCCGCTCCTGCCCCATCAGGCAAGGCGCAGCCGGAACAGCCAATCGACCTCTCGGCCCTGAAAGACTTGCGCGCGCAGGGCAGCTTGAAAGTGGGCAACCTGAAGGCGCAGAACATCCGCATGAGCAATGTGCGCATGGACATGAAAGCGGCGGATGGCCGGCTCGACGTCAATCCCATGAATGCCAGCCTGTATGGCGGCACGCTGTCCGGTTCGGCATCGGCGATTGCCGCCAAGGTGCCGCGCATCGCCTTGCGCCAGAACCTTGCCAACGTCAACGTCGGTCCCCTGCTCAAGGATGCGGCCAACAAGGACATCCTCGAAGGCCATGGCAATCTCAGCCTGGATGTGGCGGGTGAGGGCGCGCTGGCTTCGCAGATCAAGCGCAGCCTGGCCGGCAGCGCAAAACTGGATTTGCGCGATGGCGCAATCAAGGGCATCAACATCGCCAAGGTGATTGGCGCCGCCAAGGCGCGCATCGGGCAATTGCAGGGCAAGCCGGCGCCGCAGACCGGCACCGCGGCCAGTGAAGACAAGACCGGTTTTTCCGAACTGACCGGGAGCTTTCGCATCAACCAGGGCGTGGCGCACAACGAAGACTTGCGCCTGAAGTCACCGCTGTTGCGGGTGGAAGGCGCGGGCGATGTCGATATCGGCGCAGACAAGCTCGACTATCTGTTGAAAGCCACCGTGGTCAACACTCTTCAAGGCCAGGGCGGGCCGGAGCTGCAGGCTTTGAAAGGCTTGACCATACCGGTGCGGATATCCGGTCCGTTCAATTCAATCGGCTACAAGGTGGATTTCGGCAGCGTGGCGACGGATCTGGTGAAGAAACAGCTGGAAGGACGCAGCGGCGATATTCGCAGCAAGGCGGAAGAGCAGTTGAAGGGCGGCTTGAAGGGGCTTTTCGGACGCTGACAAGGGCTTGGGTTCAGACTGCAAGACACACGCCGCTTGCAGTCTGAACCGTGCGCCCCGAACCAAGCTTAGCCAGGTGTCGGCCTTGCCAAAAAGCGCGCCACCGGCTCGATCTGCTGCGGCACATTCAAGCAAGGCGCATGGCCGCAGCCTGGCACTGTGATCAATTGTGCGCGCGGGCCGGTCTGGGTCATTTGCTGCGCAGTGTCCTGGGTCAGCAGGTCGGAAGATTCGCCGCGCAGCACCAGCACCGGGATGGTGAGGCTGGCGTATTCCGCCTCCAGCACATAGTCATCCGGATAGTTGAAGAATTGGCGCACCATGGCCGGGTCGTAATGGGTGGTGATGCCGCCATCGGGCAGGCGGCGCACCGAAGTTTCCGTCATGCGCCGCCACTGGGCATCGCTCTGCCAGCCATAGGGGATGTAGATGGTGCGCAGGTATTGCTCAAGCTCGCTAACCGTATCGAAGCGCGGCGGCTTGCCGGCGTAGGACTTGATGCGGTCCAGCGCCGACTGCTGCAGCCGGGTGCCGATATCGTTCAGGACCAGGTGGCTGATGCGCCCCTTCAAAGTGGTGGCAGCCGCCTTGAGGCCGATCGCGCCACCCATGGAAGTGCCGATCCAGCGCACCTGCTGCAAGCCGAGTTGATCCAAGAGCGATGCCGCCAGCCTGGCATAGAAAGCCAGGCAGTATTCCGTATCCGGCTGCGGGCTCCATTGCGACAAGCCGCGGCCGATGGTGTCGGGGCAGATGATGTGGTACCGGCCGGCCAGTTCGGCGGCGATGTCATCGAAGTCGCGGCAGGTGCGCGCCAGGCCATGCCACATGATCAGCGGCGGCGACTGGGGATCGCCCCACTCCATGTAGTGCAGTTCGCGGCCTTCGCAAGTGAGGTAATGCGAGCTTGGCGTCATGCGCTTCTCCTGGAACGAAGTTTCCCCACCACGCCGGTCGGGAAGAAATATACCGACAGCACGAACAGCACGCCCAGCCACAGCAGCCAACGGTCCGGCGACAGCAGCGCGGAGAGCCAGCCAAGATGCGAGGTGGCGCTGGCGCCCAAGGCCATCAAGTCCTGCAGATAGCTTTGCGCCAGCGTGAAGATGGTGGTGCCGATCACGGCGCCGTACATGGTGCCCATGCCGCCGATCACCACGATCAGGAGGATGTCGATCATGATTTCGAACGAGAGCGAGGCATCCGGTCCGTTGTAGCGCAGCCAGATCGCCAGCAAGGCGCCCGCCAGGGTGGCGAACAAGGCCGCCAGCACATTGGACAGGGTGCGGAACACCACGGTTCGGTAGCCTATGGCTTCAGCCCGGAAATCATTTTCGCGGATCGCCTGCAGCACCCGGCCGAAGGGCGAATTGACGATGCGCAGCATGGCCAGGAACAGGATCGCGCTGCTGAAGAACACCAGATAGTAGGTGATGAAACGGCCGTCGATGGAAGCGTTCAGGATCGGCTCTTCCAGCAGCTGGAAAGCCGGCGACAGCAGCTCGGGCAATTTGAAATTCAAGCCGTCCTCGCCGCCGGTCAGCTCCGACAATTGCGAAGCCAGGGTCTGGAAGGCGGAAGCCACCGCCAGCGTGATCATGGCGTAGAAGATGGCGCGCACGCGCAGCGAAAACAGGCCGATCACCAGCGACAGCACAAGCGACAAGGCCAGCGCGGCCAGGATGCCGATCGCAATCGAAGACCACCAAGGCCCCAGCCGCGCGCACGCAATCGCCACCCCATAGGCGCCGATGCCGAAGAACATCGTGTGGGCAAACGAGACGATGCCCGTGTAACCCAGCAACAAGTCGTAGCTCGCCACCAGCACGATGAACACCAGGATCTTGGCCGCCACGTTCAAGGCCTTGGAGCCGGGAATCAGGAAAGGCGTCAGCGCCAGTCCGGCCACGATCAGGATCAAGAGCAGCGTCAACCAGCGGTTGCGCGGCAAGTCATGGGAAAGCAGGCGCGCCAGCATCGATTGCTTCATCGATTCGTCACCGGATACAGTCCCTGCGGCCGCCACAGCAGCACGGCAGCCATCAGCAGGATGTTGGAAAACAGCGCCACCTTGGGCGCCAGGAAGCCGGTGTAATTGGCCAGCAGGCCGACCAGCATCGCCCCCAGGAAGCAGCCCCAGGTGGAACCCAGGCCGCCGATGATGATGACGATGAAGATCAGCACATTCACCCGCGCGCCCATCTGCGGCACCACGCCTTGCTGGTACAGGCCCCACATCACCCCGCCCAGGCCGGCCAGCGCCGAGCCGGCAATGAACACGCCGACGAACAGGCGCCGGATGCGATAGCCCAGGCTCTCCACCATTTCGCGGTCCTGCACGCCGGCGCGGATCAAGAGGCCAAGCTTGGTGCGGTTCAAGACCAGCAGCAGGCCCAGCAGCACCAGCAGGCCCACCACCACCGCCAGCAGCCGGTATTTTTCAATTGCGGCATCGCCCAGGATCAGCGCGCCGCGCAGGCTCTGCGGCAGTTCCAGCGCGATCATCTGCGGGCCCCAGATCATCTTGATCAATTCTTCGCCCACCACCATGCCGCCCATGGTGATCAGGATCTGCATCAGGTGGTTGCCGTACACGCGGCGCACCAGCAGGCGCTCGAAGACATAGCCCAGCAAGCCGGTGCCGGCCATCGCCACCGCCGCCGCCAGCGCGATGGCGGCGATGTTCAGGCCCAGGC
>JAEVZY010000241.1 GCA_023392035.1 Pseudomonadota bacterium
GTGCCTGGCACGGCGGCCATTGCACTTCCACACACCTCCCATGCATCACATGCTTTTCGATGGAACATAAAACAGGTAAGGGCGTAGGCGCGCCGCTGCGTCGCAAGGAAGACCGCCGCCATCTGCACGGCCAGGGTCAGTTCGTATCCGACATCCGCGTGCCGGGCATTCTCGACGTGGCCTTTGTGCGCAGCCCGGTGGCGCACGGCATCATCAAGGACATCTCGATTCCGGACGAGGCGCGGGGCAAGGTGTTTACCGCCGCCGACTTCCCCGAGGTGAAGCCGATCATCGCCGTGCCCAAGGTGGAGGGCTTCAAGTATTCCGAGCATCCGCCTTTGGCCACCGAGCGCGTGCGCTTTGCCGGCGAGCCGATCGCCATGGCGATTGCGGGGAGCCGTGCCGAAGCGGAAGACATCGCCGATTCGGTCTTCGTCGATATCGATGAGCTGCCGGCGGTGGTTGACATGCTGGCCGCAACAGGGCCCGACGCCTATGTGATGCGCGAAGAATGGGGCGACAACGTCTACGTCGAAAAGGGCAACGAGTACGGCGACCTGGAATGGGCGAAGAAGAACGCCGCCGTCACCGTCAGCCGCGAATACCGCATGAACCGCCAGAGCGCGGTGCCGATGGAAGGCCGCGCCATTCTCGCCGTGTGGGACCACCGGCTGGAAGAACTGGTGATCTATACCGGCAGCCAGTCGCCGCATCAAACCCGGGTAGGCATGGCGCAGGTGCTGGGCATAGAAGAGCGCAAGCTGCGCCTGATCACGCCCGACATGGGCGGCGGCTTCGGCGCCAAGCGCGTGCTGTATCCGG
Source organism: Pseudomonadota bacterium (assembly GCA_023392035.1). Taxonomy (GTDB): domain Bacteria; phylum Pseudomonadota; class Gammaproteobacteria; order Burkholderiales; family Burkholderiaceae_D; genus Lacisediminimonas. The sequence goes on from JAEVZY010000241.1 coordinate 823, forward strand.
AAGAATTGATGGTGGCGGCGCTGGCGCTCAAGTTGAAGAAGCCGGTGCGCTGGATCGACGACAAGCGCGAACACCTGCTGACCGCCATCCATTGCCGCGAGCACCATCACAAGGTCACGGCCTATGCCGATGCCAAGGGCAAGATCCTGGGCCTCGATGTGGAAATCTGGGTCGATGCCGGCGCCTATTCGCACTGGCCCAACGGTCCTTTCATGGAAACGGGCATGGCTGCGCGCAATATTCCCGGTCCCTACGATATCGCCAACTACCGCAGCCGCAGCTATACGGTGGCCACCAACAAGTCGCCGATCGGCGCCTATCGCGGCGTGGCGCGGCCGGCGGCCTGCTTCACCATCGAACGCACCATCGACGAAGTGGCGCATGCGGTGGGTCGTGAGCCGCATGAAGTGCGTATGGAAAACATGGTGCCGCCGGAAGCCATGCCTTATCGCAACGTGACGCGCCTGCTGTACGACACCGGCAATTATGCCGAATCGGTGAAACGCGCCGCTGCCATGCTGGATGTGGAAGCGGTACGCGCGCGCCAGAAGAAAGGCGAAGAAGATGGCCGGCTGATCGGCATCGGCTTTGCCTCCTTCACCGAGCAGACCGCACATGGTTGCGGCGAGTGGGTTTCGCGCGGCACGCCCGTGATCCCGGGCTATGAAACGGCAACGGCGCGCATGATGACCGATGGCTCGCTGATGCTGATGGTGGGCATCGTCTCGCACGGCCAGGGCATGGAAACCTCGCTGGCCCAGATTGCGTATGAAGAGCTGGGCGTCGATCCCGACCTGGTTTCGGTGCGCCATGGCGACACCCAAGTCTCGCCCTTCGGCATGGGCACCTTCGCTTCGCGCAGCATGGTGATGGCCGGTGGCGCGGTGGCCAAGGCTTGCCGCACTCTGCGCGCCAAGATGGCGGCGATTGCAGCGCACGTGCTGAAGTGCCAGGAAAGCGAATTGCGCTTTGCCGATTGCGCGGCGCACGGGCCGGCCGGATCGCTGGGCTTCGAAGAGATCGCCCGCATCGCGCACCTGCGCCAGGAAATGCTGCCCAAGGGGATGGACCCGCTGCTGGATGTAACCGTCACCTACGAGCCGGCGGTGGATACCGGCGTCTTCACCTATGCCACCCAGGCGGCGGTAGTGGCGGTGGACCCGGACACCGGCAAGGTGGAGATCCTGGATTACGCGGTGGTGGAGGATTGCGGCACGGTGGTCAATCCGCTGATCGTCGACGGCCAGATCATCGGCGGCATTGCCCAGGGCATAGGCAATGCGCTGTATGAAGAAATTCCCTATGACGAAAACGGCCAGCCTTTGGCGACCACCTTTGCCGACTACCTGATGCCGGGCGCACCGGAAGTCCCGGCCATCAAGATCGAGCACATGTGCACGCCGACCCCGCATACCGAGTACGGCATGAAGGGCATGGGCGAGGGCGGGGCGATTTCGCCGCCGGCGGTGATTGCCAATGCGATTCGCGACGCGCTGCTGGCCATGGGCGCGCAAGTGAATGAAACGCCGATGACGCCGCAGCGGGTGCGCGCGGCGATTGAAAAGGCGCAGTCGCAAGCGCGGGAACAGCAAGTGCAGCAGCAAGTGCAGCAACAGCAAGAGAAGGTGCGAGCATGAAAGCCGGCAAGCTGAGTTACCAGCAGGCGCAAACGAAAGAAGAGGCATTTGCCCTGCATGCGGCCGCCGCGCAAGACGGCACCGCCAAGTACATGGCCGGCGGCCAGACCCTGATGCCGATGATGAATCTGCGCCTGGCCTTTGCCGATCAGGTGATCGACATCTCGCGCATCGCCGCCTTGCGCCAGGTGGAAATGCGTGGCGCGCGCCAGTGCATCGGCGCCGGCGTCACCCATGCCATGGTGGAAGACGGCAAGGTGCCCGATTGCGCACGCGGCTATCTGCACCACGTGGCAGGCGGCATTGCCTACCGCTCGGTGCGCAATCGCGGCACCATGGGCGGCAGCCTGTGCCACGCTGATCCCGCTGCCGATTGGCCGACCGCCTTGCTGGCCCTGGATGCCGCGGTGCTGATCGAAGGCGAGCAAGGCGAACGCGAAATGCCCTTGGCCGAATTCCAGGTCGGCCTGATGGAGACCGCGCTCACCGAAGGCGAAATGCTCAAGGGCATCCTGCTGCCGGTTTTGTCCGAGAAAAGCCGCTGGGCCTATCTGAAGTTTTGCCACAAGGTCGGCGAATTTGCGCATTCGATCGGCGCGGTGGTGATCGATCCGAAATTGAACATGGCGAACGTGGTGCTGGGCGCGGTGAGCGACAAGCCTTTGCGCTTGCCGCAGGTATCGGCGCGCGTGGCGCAAGGCCTGAGCGTGGCCGACGCGCAAGGCGCGGACTTCCTGCGCCTGATCGAACAGGACATCGCTTCCGGCACCAGCCTTGAGCCTGACTCTTACGACTTCCAGGTCCACAAGACCATGATCAAGCGGGCAGTGGTGGAGGCCCTGAAAAAATGATTGCAATCTCTTTGACTGTGAACGGCACGGCGGTAAAAGCGGAAGTGGATGACCGCATGACCCTGGCCGATTTCCTGCGCGACCAGCTGGACCTGACCGGCACCCATCTCGGCTGCGAGCATGGCGTGTGCGGCGCCTGCACCGTGCTGGTGGATGATGAACCGGTACGCGCCTGCATCACCCTGGCCGCCGCCGTGCAGGGGCGCGCAGTGCGCAGCATCGAAGGCTTTGCCGACGATGCGGCGATGAACGTGATCCGCGACTGCTTTTCGGAAGCGCACGGCCTGCAATGCGGCTTTTGCACGCCCGGCATGGTGATCGCGGTGCGCGACATCGTGCAGCGCGGCGCCTGCCAGGACGAGAAGCAGATCCGCACCGAGTTGGCCGGCAATATCTGCCGCTGCACCGGCTATGCCGGCATCGTCAAGGCCACCTGCATGGCGCGCGATCGGCTCGGTCAAAAGGCGACGACGGAATGAAACAGTCCTGTCGCTAGCTGGCTACGCATCCTGACGCGCCCTGTCAGGAAATCGGGTAGTATTTCCGTGCAGCAACATAATTCAAACAATATCGTTCGCGCGAAGTGCACCCGCTGCCGGTTCCTTCGATCGAACTGCTCCAGGAAATGCGTCGATGAACAAGGGCCGCCGGGTTCCGGTCAGATATTTGCATTTGCTGTGCGATGCGCTGCGCGAGCAGGGCGTTGATATCACGGCCTTGCTGCGGGTGGCGGCCATCGATGCCGCGAAATTCAACCAGCGTGACGCCAGCCTCGATCCGGCGGAGATGGAAGCCTTCATCGCCGGCGCGCGCCTATTGACCGGCCGCGAAGACCTGGGTTTCGAGCTGGGCCGGCGCATACAGATGACCTCGCACGACCTGCTCGGCTACGGCATGCTCAGTTGCCGCAACCTGGACGAAGTGTTGCGCCTGGTGGCCCGGCATTACCACCTGATGACGGAGACCTTCACCCTGCGCTACCAGCGCGTGCCGGGCGGCATCGGCGAAGCCATCTACACGCCCACACTGAGGATGTCGAGCGCGCTGCTGCGTTTCTACCTGGAGTCGCTGGCGGTCTCGCACGACAACCAGATGCGGCAGATGGTGCCGGCCGACGCCGGCTGGGACATCTACCTGTCCATGCCGCGCCCGGCGCATATTGCGCGCTACCTGGCCTTGACCCCAAGCCGCTTTCATTTCGAGCAAGGCGCTTTGCCAGGGGTGCGGGTGGTAATGAGCGCCGAGGTGCTGGATCACCCGTGGCCGCTGGTCAATCCGCGCATGGTGGAAGAAATCGACATGCTGTGCCGCGACATGGCCCCGCGCCTGCGCAATGGCAGCCAGACCTGGGCCGAGTATCTGCGCATGATGCTGCGCCATATCGAAGGCGAAGCGCCGACCCTGGAACAAATTGCCCGCGTCAACCAGGTGTCGCCGCGCACCATCGAACGTTATCTGCGCCAGGAGAAGGTCAGCTTCCGCGCGCTTTTGCAGCAAGCGCGCCTGGAGCGTGCGCGCGAACTGCTGCAGGGTTCACGCATTCCGGTAGCCCAGATCGCGCTGCGGCTGGGATTCAGCGACGCCACCAATTTCAGCCGCGCCTTCCGGCGTGCGCTCGGCATCACGCCGGCGGCGTTCCGGCAGCGCGCCGAACAGATGCACGCCGACAGCGCGCCGCAAACGCAGTTGTCGGAAATTGACTGGTAAGTGTCGCTTCGGAACATTTGTCCGTACACCCCTTTCGCATAAGGTCGTAGCAGGACCTGCCAAAGAGCAGGACAGCCGGCTCGTCATGAATCATGTCGGCGCAGCGTGTAATCGGGAGAGCGATGTTTCGAATTGGTCGCGAGCATCGGCTCGCCGTTGGTCGCCAGTTGGTTTGGGCGGCATTGAGTTTCGCAGCGCCGGCCCTGGCGCAGCAAGCGCCTGGATTGATCGCCCCGAATGTGGAGCGGCAAGGCATTCCACAAATCCGACCCGAGGAGGTCAGCCCGCACGCCACGGCGCCGCGCGCCTTGTCCAGCGGCCCGGCCTTGGCAGACCTGAGCCTGGCTTCGCCGCTCGCGCGCATCGATGTGCAGTCGGCGCTGCTGGCGCCGCAGATCGCGGCCCTGCTGAATCCCTTCATCGGCAAGAGCCGGATCTCCGGCGAGGAACTCGCGCGCGCCCGCGGCGAGGTGTGGGACCTGCTGCGCCGGCATGGCCGCATGACCCGCGTCGAGCTGAGCGGGGAATCAAGTGCGCAGGGCAGCGTCCTGCATGTCACGGTGCGCGACATCGCGGTGCGCGCGGTGCTGGTCGAGCCGGAACGCGGCAGCGTGCTCGGACAGAAGACCCTGGACGATATTCTGGCCAGCGCAAAAACCGGGCTGGCCGAAGGTGGCCTGCTCGATATTGAGGGACTGGAAAACCGCATCCGGCGCCGGCTGTTCCTGAGGGATGTGGACCTGCGGGCGGTGCTGGTGCCGGTCGGGGTCGACCAGGTCAATGTGAAGATCCTGGTTGCCAGGCGGCCCGCCGCGCCAATCGGCTTGCTGGCGCAGCTGGACAATTTCGGTCCGCGCAGCTTCGGGCAGAACCGCTATACCCTTGGCCTCTCCCTTGCGGGCAGGATCGTGGACGGCGACCAGCTCGACCTGATGACGATCAACAGTTCGCACATGCACTATGGCCGGATCGGCTATGAATTTCCGCTGCTGCCGCTGGGGGCGCGCGTGGATGTCTCGGGCGCCATCGTCACCTACCAGGCGGCTTCCGGCGCCAAGGGCCAGACCACGGTGCTGGGGAGCGGACTTTCCTATCCCTTCCATATCGGCGACCGGACGCAGTGGATCGGCCAGCTTCATTACCAGCACCGGCAGCAGACCGACAGGCTGGACCCTTTCGGCAACATCGCCGACAAGGCCACCGACAGCGTCAAGGGCGCGCTCGACTTCAGGATCTATCCCGGCCCGGCGCAGGTGGCTTACTTCACTCCGGCCTTGAGCGTGGGGCGGCTTGATCTGTCCGGGCTGGCTTCGGCGCTGGCCCAGGACCAGTTCACGGCACGCACCGACGGCGGCTTTGCCAAGCTGGAATGGGAGGCTGGCTGGAACATGCTGTTTGGTCAGCGTGGCCGCTTCGATGCCCGCATCGACGCCATGGGCCAGTTCGCCGACCGGAATCTCGACCAGAGCGAGAAATTTGCGCTTGGCGGACCGCGTGGAATCCGCGCCTACGGCTCGGCCGAGGCCCTGGGCGATGAGGGTGCGCTCGTCAATGCCGAGCTGGGTTATCGCCCGCTGCCTTGGCTGCGCGCCTATACCTTCTATGGCGTGGGCCGCATCCGGCGCAATCTCAATCCCTGGGCGGTGGAATCGATTCCACAGACTTACACGCTGCAGGGCGCGGGGATAGGACTTTCCGCGAATGTCGGACCCGCGGTCGGCTCGCTCATTTACACGCGCCAGATCGGCAACAACCCCGGCCGCTCGGCCGATGGCCTGGATTCGGACGGCTTGCGCGGACGCGAGCGCGTCTGGTTCACGCTGACCTTGCGGCGCTGACAGCCGGATTGTTTGACCCTTTGACCCTTTGAATGGTCCGCAGGAGCGACACATGAACAGGATTCAACGCCGGCTGCCCAAATCCGGTCCCGCCCGCTGCGGCCAGCCATCTGCCCTTGAGCAATCGGCCCTTGAGCCGTCCGCCCGGGTTTTGCGCCTGCGCGTGCTGACGCTGGCCGTAGCCGCCGCATTGAACGCGTCCAGGGCGCTGGCCGATCCTGCCTCCGGAGCACTGCCGCAGGGCGGGGTGGTGACGGCCGGCCAGGCGCAAATTGGCGCGCCGTCCGGCAACCAGCTCAACATCACCCAGGGCAGCCAGCAGGCGGTCATCAACTGGAACAGCTTTGATATCGGCGCGCAGGCGGCGGTGCGTATCAGCCAGCCCAATGCCAGTGCCAGCCTCTTGAATCGCGTGCTGTCGAGCGATCCGACGCAGATCTTCGGCCAGTTGAGCGCGAATGGGCGGGTGTTCATCGTCAATCCCAACGGCATCGTGTTCGGCGCCGGTTCGCGGGTGGATGTGGGCGCGCTGGTGGCCTCCACGCTCAACATCAAGGATGCCGATTTCATGGCCGGCGACTATCGCTTCGTGCGCGATGGCGCCAGCGGCAGCATCGTCAACCAGGGCAGTTTGAAGGCGGCGCCGGGCGGCTATATCGCGCTGCTGGGCGCGACGGTGGCCAACAGCGGCAGCATGGCCGCCGATGGCGGGCGAATC
>JAEVZY010000358.1 GCA_023392035.1 Pseudomonadota bacterium
GTAGATCAGCGGGAAGCGCGAGACCTTGACGTTCTTCTCTTGCGTGAGGGTCAGCAAGAGATAGAGGAATTCGCGCTTGACCTTGAGAATCTCGATCATCTCCAGCATGCCGCGGCTGGCGGCATACACGGCGCCGGACCACGACCAGGCGCGCGGATCGCCTTCGTCGCCGAATTCCGCCACCTTGGAAAGGTCAACCGAGCCGACCAGGTCCGCCAGGTCGGCGGTGGTGGGGTCATGCGGCGCGTAAGTGCCTATGCCCAGGCGGCCGGCTTCGGAAATGAAGATGCGTTCCACTGGCATGCGCAGGAAATCGCCCTTGTACTGGTCTTCCAGCCGCGAGCGGCAATGCGGGCAGATTTCACCGTTGATGTCCATGCCATAGCTTTCGCGGAAATGCGCGCGCAAGCTGTGCGGCACCAGATGCAGCGGCGATTCATGTACCGGACATCCCTGTATGCCGTACAGGGCGCCGGCATCGGTGTAGCTGTATTCCTCCAGGCCGCGCTTCAACAGGATCACCAGGCTGGATTTGCCGCCCGAGGGCGGGCCCAGCAAAAGCAGGAGGCGCCGTCCCACTTCCGAGCCGGCAGCGGCCGCCTTGAAGTAATCCACTACGCGTTCTATCGATTCATCGACGCCGAAGAGTTCTTCGGAGAACAGTTGTTTGGTGAAATTGCCGTTGGCATCCTCTTGCCGCGTCCAGCGGATCATGTCCCACATGTACTGGTGGGAAGTGCGTGCCGCCCCCTTCGGATCCTTGGGCAGAACGGTTTCAAGGAATTCGGACAGCGAGCCAGACCAGCTGGAAGCGCGATGGTCCCTGGTGAAAGCCACCAGCCGATCCATCAGTGCCTGTTGCTGCTGGCCGGAATTGCCCGCATTGTCAGTCGTCGTCATACCATCTCCCGTGAGTCGCGTGACGCCTTCATCTTGCGCCTTCGATTTCAAGCTACTGCCGTTACATCGGGCAAATCATGAGATGTATCAATTGCCCTTGGGCTATCGCAGGGCAATGCGCAAGCGAGATGAAGCGGGGAAGCAAGCATGCGCGCGAGAGCCCATCAGCCGGGGGTAGCAAGATACGTGCGCGAGGAAGGGAGAGCGTCGGCCAAAAGAAAAGGCGGCCGAAGCCGCCCTTTGGTGAAACTGAAGGCAAGTGAGGTCAGTCATCGGCATCCAGCTGTTTCAGTGCAAGCTGAAGTCCCCGCACCGTCACGACATTGCCTTTGGAGTAGTCCACGAGATGCCGGCCTACAAGGGGATGCCACATCAAGTATTCGGCGCATTTTTTTGCTTCCGGAGTGCTCCATTCCTGACGCGGTCCGAAGACGGTTTTGCCGTCGTCCGTTGGGCCGGCGCACAGGACTTTGTGCCGGTCGCCACAGGATGCCAGCTCACGCAAAGCCCTGAGGCTCAATTCGGCCGGACGATCGGTTTCGACAAATCCGGGAAGCGGGCACGACTCAACCCCAGACTGCAGTTGCAGTTCAACCTCCGCGGTGGGAACGGCTTGGGGCTCCGCCAAGGAGTCGAGCACAGCCGATGAGTCGGACTTGGGCGAACTGGACAGGCAGGAGGCCTTGAGTTTGTTCAATTCGAAAAGCTCAAGGCCTTGCTTCAGAGTCTTCACGGAAGGATCCGAGAAGGCTTGTTTCGCCGATTCAAGGTCGGTCATCAGATGCTGCATGAACTGCTCCACTTCAAGCGCATTCATCAAGAGTAGTTGCACATCAAGACGCACCGACGCGGGCCATGGGCAATTGACTCCAGCTTTCGTCCACAAGTCTTCCGCGAATGGACGGGCGAATTTGCCGAAAGCCAGTTGCAGAGACAGACGGCCCCGAAAAGACTCTGCCAATTGGCCCGGGAGCGCCTCGTCGTCATCCTCCTTCACCACCTCAATGAATTCGCCGAGTTCGTCGCGCTCTTCAGCGGGAAGATTGGCGAATTGCTGGCGCAGCTTGCGCTTTTGGCCTTCCGATCCAACCTTGTCCAAGGGAAGGTTTGGCGCATCGACCGGAATGCGCGCCTCAATCTCCCGGACTTGCCGTGCGAAGAAAGCTTTGATGCTCTTGGTGCGCGCAATGGGCGGGCGCGGCTTGACCCTCACCGGACGTGTGACCTGCGACGCGCCCGCTTCAGCGACGGCGACCGGAACATGAACCGCTTCCCGTGGTGACTTTGGCTGGACTGTGGGTTTGGAGCCCTTGAGTGGGGCACGGGGCTTGGGGCTCACCTGGCTTTGACTAACCTGCGCAGCGAGTAACTGGACATCTTTTTTTGAGCTAAACAGACCCTTCAGCGCTCTTGAGATCGACATGGCACTCCCCTTTGAACTTTGTTTGGAATAAATGCCGGCCTCTGTAACCGCGACCGCACAGTGGTTCAGGATTTCGCAAAGGGAGCTCGGCTCCATCAAAGGCACGTATGACCCCAATTCCCACTATTGACTCACGTCAACTCCCAAATTACCCGGGAACATTGCCCCTCGGTCCCGCTCTAACTGCGACAAATCAATAATCCTGCCCACGGTAAATATTGTGGCTGGGAAAAATCGCTCTTCGCTCCATCTCCTATTCGGGACAATCAAATCTTCATGGTCCATAAACCTCGCGTTCTTCTGGTCAACGACCATCCCGCCAGCCTGCGGGCCCTCGAGAGTCTTCTCGAGCGCTCCGCCGCAATGCATGGCTACGAAATTGATACCGCGCCCAACGGCGAACAGGCTCTGCGCGCGGTTTTGAATGCCCGTGAGCAATATGCAGTGATCTTGCTCGACGTAAATATGCCGGGCATGGATGGCTTTGCCGTAGCCGATGCCGTGCATTCCCATCCGCGCATGGCCTCGGTGCCCATCATTTTCGTGACCGCGCATTACGCCGACGAATTGCATCGCCTAAAGGGATACCAGCGGGGCGCGGTGGACTATCTGTTCACGCCGGTGATTCCGCAGATCCTGCAAAACAAGGTGTTGGTGCTGGTGGAGCTGGCCAAGAAAAACCTGCAGCTGCAACAGCAGGCGCGCGCCCTGGCCGACATGAACCGCGATCTGCAACTGCAGCAGATGAATGACTTGAAGCGCATCAATGCCGCGCTGGAAGCGGAAGTGGTGGAACGGCGCCAGGCCGAGCAAAGGGCGCAGAGCCTGGCCACCCGCGATGCCCTCACCGGCTTGCTCAACCGCCGCTCGCTGACCGAGGCGCTGGAACACGCCATTGGCCGCGCCACGCGCCAGGGAAAATGCCTGGCGGTGCTGTTTCTCGACATGGACCGCTTCAAGGCCGTGAACGACACGCTCGGCCACGACCTCGGCGACGAACTGCTGGTGGAAGCGGCGCGGCGCATCAGCGGCGCGGTGCGCGAGACCGATGTGGTGGCGCGCCTGGGCGGCGATGAATTCGTGGTGCTGATGGAAGCCTTGCCCAGCTATGCCGAGGCCGCTGCAGTCGCCCACAAGATCGTCGGCGCCACCGGCCAGCCCTACAACCTGTGCGGCCACTGCCACAAGACCAGCATGAGCATAGGCATCAGCCTGTTCCCGCAGGACGGACGCAGCGCGCATGAGTTGATGAAGCATGCCGACCTGGCGATGTATCACGCCAAGCAGCGCCGGCGCGGCAGCGTGGAATTCTTTCACCAGGAATTGAACCAGCGCCTGCATGACCGCCTGCGGCTGGAGCAGGAATTGCAGGATGCCCTGGAGCGCGACGAGTTTGAACTGCACTACCAGCCCAAGGTGGAAATCGCCACCGGCCGGGTGGCGGGCGTGGAAGCGCTGCTGCGCTGGCGCCACCCACGCCTGGGCTTGATGACCGGCTCCCAATTCCTCGGCGCCGCTGCCGACAGCGGCCACCTGGTGGCCATCGGCGAATGGGTGTTGAATGCGGCCTGCGCCCAGGCGCGGCGCTGGCTGGACGCCAATCAAGGCCGGGTGCGGCTGCCGATCGCGGTCAACGTCGCGATTCCGCAAATCCACGCCGAGCTGCCCGGCACCATCCGCGAAAACCTGCGCCGGCACGGCATCCCCGCCGCTTGCCTGCAATTGGAAATCACCGAGTCGCTGCTGATCCGCGATCTGGAAAAGGCCACGGCCGTGCTCAAGGAAATCAGCGAGGCCGGCATCACGATTGCGATCGACGATTTCGGCACCGGCTATTCCTCGCTTTCGGTCTTGAAGGCGCTGCCGATCGACATCCTGAAAATTGACCAGTCCTTCGTACGCGACCTTGGCAAATCGGGCAGCGATACCGCCATCGTGGCGGCGATAGTCAACATGGCGCGCGCGTTGGCCCTGCGCATTGTGGCCGAAGGGGTGGAAACCGAAGAGCAACTCAGCATCCTGCGCGCCCTGGGCTGCGATGAATTCCAGGGCTTCCTGCACAGCCGTGCCATGCCGCCGCAGAGCCTGCCGACCCGTGTCATGCAATTGGCGGACGCATGAACATGGCTGCCCGGCTGAATCCGATAGAAGCGAACCAGACGGCCCGGGCCGCGAATGAAGACGAGCTGCTGATTCAGGCCCTGGACGCATTGCGCCAGGGAGATTTCGGCGTACGCCTGCCGGCCAACCTGCCGGGACGCGAGGGACGCATCGCCGGTCTCCTCAATGCCGTGATCGAAAAGCAGTCGCGCCTGGCGCAGGAAATCGGCGGCCTGGCGCGCATCGTCGGCCACGAGGGTCAGCTCGCGCATCGCGCCAGCCTGCCGGACGCCAGCGGCTGCTGGGCCGGCATGATCGATGACCTCAACCAGGCGGTGGACGGACTGGTGCAGCCCACCCGCGAAATGTCGCGCGCCATCGACGCCATTGCTTCGGGCGATCTGAACCACGAAATGCGCTTCGACGCCCGCGGCGAATTCTCGCGCCTGAAGCACAGCGTCAACCAGATGATCCGCAAGCTGGCGCAAACCAGCCAGGACAATGCAGACCAGGACTGGCTCAAAAGCAATCTGGCCCGCATCACGCGCCTGCTGCAGGGGCAGCGCGACTTGAAGGCGGTCACTTCCATGATCCTGTCCGAGCTGGCGCCACTGGTAGCGGCCCATCATGGCGTGTTCTATCTGTCCGACCCGGACAATCCTGACAGCGGCTTGCACATGGTGGCGAACTACGGCTACAGCCCGCAACCGGGCGTGGCCAGCAGCTTCGCCCTGGGCGAGGGCTTGGTCGGTCAATGCGCGCTGGAAAAAAAGCGCATCTGGCTCACCGATGTTCCGGCCCATTGCCTGCGCGTGAATTCCGGCTTGCTGTCGGCGGCGCCGGCCAGCATCGCGGTCTTGCCCATCCTGTTCGGCGCGCAGGTGAAAGCGGTGCTGGAAATCGCATCGCTCAACCGCTTCACGCCGGTGCAGGTGGCCTTCCTCGACCAGTTGATGGAATCGATAGGCGTGGTGCTCAACACCATAGAAGCCAACAGCCGTACCGAAAGCCTGCTGACGCAATCGCAGTCCCTGGCGCAGGAGCTGCAGCAGACCAATCTGGAACTGGCGGAAAAAGCCAGCCTGCTGTCGCGCCAGAACATTGAAGTGGAACGCAAGAACCGCGAGGTGGAACAGGCCAAGATGGCGCTGGAAGAAAAGGCCAGTCAGTTGGCGCTGTCTTCCAAGTACAAGTCCGAATTCCTGGCCAATATGTCGCATGAGCTGCGCACGCCGCTCAACAGCCTGTTGATCCTGTCCCAGCAATTATCGGAAAACCTGGACGGCAACCTGACCGCGCAGCAGATCGAATTCGCCCGCACCATCCACGGCGCCGGCAGCGATCTGCTGACTCTCATCAACGACATCCTCGATCTGTCCAAGGTGGAGTCAGGCACGGTATCGCTGGAGGTGGGGGAGTACCGCTTCTCGCATCTGCGCAGCTATGTGGAACGGACTTTCCGCCACATGGCCGAGGCGCGCCATCTGGATTTCCGCATCGATCTGGATGAAGACTTGCCGCGCGCGCTGATGATCGACATGACGCGCCTGCAGCAGATCCTGAAGAACCTGCTCTCCAACGCCTTCAAATTCACCGAGGCGGGCGAGGTGTCGCTATGGATAGGTCCGGCCGGACCCGACTTCGAGACCGAGCGCGCGCAATTGCTGCAAGCCGATCGCGTGATTGCCTTTTCGGTGGCCGATACCGGCATTGGCATTGCGCCGGAAAAGCTGCAACTCATCTTCGAGGCCTTCCAGCAGGCCGACGGCGGCACCGCGCGCCGCTATGGCGGCACCGGCCTGGGGCTTTCCATCAGCCGTGAACTGGCGCGCCTTTTGGGTGGAGAAATCCAGGTGCAAAGCGAGCCGGGGGAGGGTAGTGTCTTCACCCTGTATCTGCCCTGGAATGCCGCCGACTTTGCCCATGCGCATCCGGCGCAGGAAGACGATGCGCTGGAACGGCCCAACCTGGCCACCCGCACCCAGAGCCCGGAACCTGAACCACTGGTCACCCCGCCTGCCAGCGAAGCCTGGCAGATGCAGGGACCGCCCGAAGCCGGCCCGGACCTGCAACTGGCCGGGCACAAGATCCTGATAGTGGATGACGACCTGCGCAACATCTTCGCCCTGAGTTCGGTGCTGGAGCGGCGCGGCATGGAAGTGGTATTCGCCGAAACCGGCCGCGATGGCATCGCCCTGCTGGAATCCGATCCCGGCATCGAGCTGGTGTTAATGGACGTGATGATGCCCGGCATGGACGGCCACGACACCACCCGCGCCATCCGCAGCCAGCCGCGCTTTGCGCAACTGCCCATCATCTCCGTCACCGCCAAGGCGATGAAGGGGGACCGGGAGAAGGGGATTGCGGCCGGATCGTCGGACTACATTTCCAAACCGGTGGAGACCGGCTTGCTGCTGGAGACGATACGGCGCTGGCTGCCGCATAGCCCTGCGGCGGCAAGGGCTTGATGCGTTTGATAGTTTGAACCGACCGAAAACGGCCGTTACCCATCGCCCGTTCTTACAACAACATGCGAAAGGGAGCGGCGATGAGCCTACCAGTCAGTACCAGCAATATTCCTACCACCAGCGGCTTGTCGACGATGCCGCGTTCCAATTTCACGCCGGCGGCGACTGTCGCCACCTACAGACCAAGTCAAAAATGGAGCCAGTTTCCGAGAAACTCGCTCCGCAATGTTCGCGAGAAGCACGCCACGCCGACGGCACTCAGCAGTGTCGCTGACAACGGGCAGCAGCGGAAATCCGATGCCGCATTGTTTCCTGTTCACCTCAAGGAATTTGAAAGCACCGCTTGGGAGAAGTTTGAGGGTTTGAGCCTGAAGACCAAGGGTGTGCTGGTGCCACTTCAACTTTCACTTGGCAACATAAACTGGGTCTTCAAAAACGCTCAGCAGGATAAAAAAGCCTTTCAAGAGGCGCGCGATGAATTGGCCCAAAAGAGAACCGAATCATCGGCTCCTCTCGATGCGGCATACGTTTTGCTGACATTGTTGACTGAGGCGAAAGACATACAGACTCTTTGCCAAGCGCTTGTGGAACATGGGTTTGATCCAAATGACCCACGGCTGAAGGCAGATAAAGAAGAGGGCCAGGTCGAGGCAAAGCACAAGAC
>JAEVZY010000377.1 GCA_023392035.1 Pseudomonadota bacterium
GCCGCCCAAAGCGCGCCTGCACCGGCCGCCGCGCCCGCAGCCAAGGCAGCAGCCGGCGCGCCCAAGGCCCCGGTGCGTCCGGTCGATTCCATCGCGGCCGTGGTCAACAGCGAAATCATCACCAACCGTGAAGTGGACGATCGCATGGCGATGGTGGCGGCGCGCATGAAAACCCAGAACATCACGCTGCCGCCGCGCGAGGCATTCCGCAAGCAATTGCTGGAGCGCATGATCGTCGAACGCGCCCAGGAACAACTGGCCAAGGAGCAGGGCATACGGGTCGACGATGTCATGCTCGATCGCGCCGTGGCCGGCATCGCCGAGCAAAACCGCATGAACCTGCAGGAGTTCCGCAACATGCTGGAACGCGACGGCTTGTCCTTTGCCCGTTTCCGCGAGGAGATCCGCGAAGAGATCATGCTGCAGCGCCTGCGCGAGCGCGAGGTGGACAGCAAGGTGCAGGTGACCGAATCGGAGCTGGACAACTTCCTGGCCTCCAACCAGAACGCCGGACGCACTGAAATCAACATCGCCCAGATCCTGGTGCGCATCCCGGAAAACGCCTCGCCCGAGCAGATCAACCAGCGCCGCCAGAAGGCCGAGGAAGCCCTGCAGCAGCTGCGCAATGGCGCCGACTTCGGCAAGGTGGCTGCCACCTATTCCGACGCCGCTGACGCCCTGCGCGGCGGCGAGATCGGCTGGCGCACCGCGGATCGCCTGCCGGAAGTGTTTGTCGAAGCCGTGGCGAACAGCCGGCCGGGCGACGTCGCCGCCATCAAGAGCGCCAACGGCTTTCACATCCTGAAGCTCCTGGGCACGCGCAAGGCCGAAGAAAAGCCGGTGGTGCCTTCCGTTCAGCAGACCCATGCGCGCCACATCCTGATCAAGGTGAATACCGTGGTCTCGGCCAACGACGCCCGCCGCAAATTGCAGGAAGTGCGCGAGCGCATCATCAACAAGGCCGCCACCTTTGAAGAAATGGCGCGCCTGTATTCCACCGACGCCACCGCCGGCAAGGGCGGCGACCTGGGCTGGCTGTATCCGGGCGATACCGTGCCCGAATTCGAGCGCGCGATGGACGAGTTGAAGCCGGGCGAAATCTCGCAGCCGATTGAATCGCCCTTCGGTTTCCACCTGATCGAAGTGCTGGAGCGCAAGAAGGACGACGTCTCCAAGGAGCGCCAGCGCGCCGCCGCCCGCCAAGCACTGCGCGAGCGCAAGATCGCCGAAAACAACGAGGAGTGGCTGCGCCAGTTGCGTGACCGGACCTATGTCGAATATCGCGACGAAGGCGATGCCGCCAGCCGCTGAGCGCCGGCGGCCTGGCTTGGAGTTGTGATGGGAACACCCGTGTTGGCAATCACCTGCGGCGAACCGGCCGGCATCGGCTATGAAATTTCGCTGCGTGCCGCCTGGGCGCTGCGCGCCGAAATGCGTGCCGTGCTGGTGGGCGATTCGGCCCTGCTCTCGATGCAGGCGGCGCAGATCGATCCCGCCATCCGGCTGTCGGCCCTGTCCTGGCAAGCGGTGCGAAACAATGGCTTGCCCGACTTCGGCCCCGGGGTGCTCACCGTCATCGATTGCCCGCTGAATGTGCCGGTCACGCCCGGCAAGCTGGATGCGGCCAATGGCTTGCCGGTGTTGCGCACGCTGGATATCGCCATTGAAGGCGCCATGTCGGGCCGGTTCGACGCCATCGTCACCGCGCCCCTGCAAAAGAGCACCATCAACGATGCCGGCGTCGCCTTCACCGGCCATACCGAATATCTGGCCGAGAAAACCGGCACCGAAAAAGTGGTGATGATGCTGGCCGACGGCGCCGGCGAGCATCCCTTGCGGGTGGCGCTGGCCACCACCCATCTGCCGCTGGCGCAGGTGCCGGCGGCCATCACCCGCGACAGCCTGCGCCAAGTGCTGGACATCATCGATGCCGACCTGCGCGGCAAATTCGGAATCAAGGCGCCGCGCATCCTGGTGACGGGCCTCAATCCGCATGCCGGGGAAAACGGCTATCTGGGGCGCGAGGAAATCGAAGTCATCACACCCGCGCTGGAGGCGGCGCGCGCGCGCGGCATCGATGCGCAGGGACCGTATCCTGCCGACACCCTGTTCCAGGAAAAATATCTGGCCAATGCCGACTGCGTGCTGGCCATGTACCACGACCAGGGCTTGCCGGTGTTGAAGCACGCCAGCTTCGGCCGCGGCGTCAATATCACGCTCGGCCTGCCCATCGTGCGCACCTCGGTCGACCACGGCACGGCACTGGATATCGCCGCGCGCGGCCTGGGCCTGGCCGATGACGGCAGCATGCGCGAAGCGATGCGGGTGGCGCTGTCCATGGCCAACAGCCGCCAACGCGCGAGCCAGGCATGAAGCATATTGCGCGCAAGCGTTTCGGCCAGAACTTCCTGACCGACCAGGCGGTGCTGGACGACATCATCCGCGCCATCGCCCCGCAAGAAAATGACTTGATGGTCGAGATTGGCCCCGGCCTGGGCGCCATGACCAAGCTGCTGCTGCCGGCCTTGGCGCAACTGCACGTGGTGGAACTGGACCGCGATCTGGTGGACCGGCTGCGGCGTCAATATGACCCCAGGCGCCTGGTGGTGCATGCCGGCGATGCGCTGCAATTCGACTTCGGCACCTTGCTGCAAGGGCGGGAAGACCAGAAGCTGCGGGTGGTCGGCAATCTTCCGTACAACATCTCTTCGCCGCTGTTGTTCCACCTGACCCGCTATGCCGGCCAGGTGCGCGACCAGCATTTCATGCTGCAAAAGGAAGTGGTGGAGCGCATGGTGGCCGAGCCCGGCAGCAAGGCCTATGGCCGGCTGTCCGTCATGCTGCAGTGGCGCTATGCGATGGAAATGCTGATGGTGGTGCCGCCCACCGCCTTCGATCCGCCGCCCAAGGTGGATTCAGCCATCGTGCGCATGATCCCACTGCGCGCACCGCTGGCTTGCGACGAAGCCCTGCTGGAGAAAGTGGTGACGCAAGCCTTTTCGCAGCGGCGCAAGGTGCTGCGCAATTGCCTCTCGCCGCTGTTCAGTGAAGAGCAGATTGCCGGCGCTGGCGTCGATCCGCAGGCGCGCCCCGAAACCGTGCCGGTGGAAGGCTTCGTCGCGCTGGCCAATCTGTTGCAAGCGCAATAAGGCCGCGCAACAAGGCCGGGCGTGCGCCCCGGCCGAAGCGTCTGCAGTGCCCGGGCTGCCCCAGGCGCCTCAGCTGCCGTGCTGGATCAATTCAATCTTGTAGCCATCCGGATCGGTGATGAAGGCGATCACCGTGTTGCCGCCTTTCACCGGACCGGCTTCGCGCGTCACGTTGCCGCCGCGCGCCTTCACTTCCTCGCAAGTCTTGTAGGCATCGTCCACGCCCAGTGCGATGTGGCCGTAGGCGGTGCCCATCTCGTACTTGTCCACGCCCCAGTTGTAGGTGAGCTCGATCTCGGCCTGGTGCGGATTGCCTTCATAGCCTACAAAGGCCAGCGAATATTTTTCGCTCGGGCGCTCGGTGGTGCGCAGCAACTGCATGCCCAGCACCTTGGTGTAGAAATCGATGGAGCGTTGCAGGTCGCCGACCCGCAACATGGTATGTAGCATTCGCATGATCTGTCCTTTCAGGGAGGGCTTTTCAGAATACCGGAAGCGTGGACGGCGCGTGCTCGCGCAAGGCGCGGCGCGCCGCTTCGAATTCGGGAAACACCGATTGCACCGTGGCCCAGAAGCGCGGGCTGTGGTTCATTTCGCGCAAGTGCGAGAGCTCATGTGCGATCACGTAATCGATTTGCGGCAGGGCGAAATGCATCAGGCGCCAGTTGAGACGGATGCGGCCATCGGCGGTGCAGGAACCCCATTGGGTCTGCGCCGAAGAGAGGGCAAAGGCCTGGTATTGCACGCCCAGCTTTTGCGCATAAATCGGCAAGCGTTCGCCGAACAATTTGCGCGCCTCGCGCTGCAGCCAGCCCAGCACCAGGTCTTTCAATTGCTGTTCGCCGGCCGCCGTTGGCAAGGCGACGAACAGTTCGTTGGCACTTTCGTCCAGCCGCACCGATTGCGCCTGGGCCGTGACGATGCGCAAGGTCAGCGTGCGGCCCAGATAGGGAAAGGCGGCGCCATCGCGCCATTGCATGGGCGGCGGCATATGCGCCATGCGCTCGCGGCGCTGCGAGAGCTTCCTGAAGATCCAGGCCTCCTTCTCGCGAATCGCGCCTTCGATCTCGGCCACCGTGACCCAGCGCGGCGCCGTGACCTGCAAACCTTCGTCATCGATGATGAAGCCGATCGAGCGGCGCTTGCTGCGGCGCAGGCTGTAGTCCAGCACATGCTCGCGGATCTGCAATCTGCGCTGGCCGGCCGCCACCTTGCCGGGCACGGGCGCGGGCGGGGCCTGCAGCAGATTGGGGCTGGCAGGCGGCGCTGCGTCGGGACGGGAGGGGGGAGTGAAGAAATCCAGTTGCAGCGAAAGTTGCAGCGGATCGGGCAGCAGGTTGCGCAGCAGTTTCTTCAAGTGGCGGACGGGTCCAGTTCAGAGGGCCGGGCGGCAGTGGCCTGGGCATAGACGTGCGGCGAGATCGCGCGCATTTCGGATTCTATCCAGTTTTCAACTTCCTGCAGCAGCTGCATGGCGCTCTTGCCGGCCGGGGAAATCGGCTTGCCGATCGAGACCGTGATCGTGCCCGGCCGCTTGAGGAAGGAATTCTTCGGCCAGTATTCGCCGGAGTTCATCGCCACCGGCACCACCAGGGTTTGCGTTTCCACCGCCAGCAGCGGCCCGCCGATCTTGTATTTCATCTGGCCGCCGACCGGGCTGCGCGTGCCTTCGGGGAACATCATGATCCACTGGCCGTCGGCCAGGCGTTGGCGGCCGATTTCGATCACCTGCTTCATGGCGTCCTTGCCCTTGCTGCGATCGATCGGAATCATGCGCAACAGCGCTATGCCCCAGCCGAAGAAGGGAATGTAGGTGAGCGCCTTCTTGAAGACATAGACCAACGGGCGCGGCATGACCAGGATGTAGAAAATCGTTTCCCAGGCCGACTGGTGCTTGGACAGCACCACCGCCGGCGCATCGGGCAGGTTCTCCATGCCGCGCACCTGGTACTGAATGCCGCAGATGACGCGCGCGGCCCAGATCACCACCACGTTCCAGCGCGCAGTCCACCAATAACGCTGGCGATAGGGAAAGGGCGCGGACAGCAGGCAGGTCGGGGCCCAGATGATGGTGGCCACCATCACCACCAGGTTGAACAGCAGGGAGCGCAGGAACAGATTGGCTTTGGAGCGTTGCGGCGCGGCGCGCAGCGGCTGCTGCAAAGGGGCCGTGACGGATCGGGTTTGCTGGTCTTGCATCAGGTCTTTTTCCTGCCATCCTTGCCGGCCGCCTCGCGGGCGCCGGCAGAGTCGGTTTTGAGCAAGTGGTCCACCACTTGCGCCAGATTGTCGAAGATTTGAGTGCCGGGCGGCAGGCCGCCTTTTTCGCGGGTTTTCTCGCCCTTGCCGGTCAGGACCAGGTAGGGCGTCGATCCGACCACAAAGCCGGCCTGCAGATCGCGCAGCGAATCGCCCACGCTGGGCACGCCTTTCAGGCTGACGTTCAAGCGGCGCGCGATGGCATTCAGCATGCCGGCCTTGGGCTTGCGGCAATCGCAATCGTCATCGGCCGAATGCGGGCAGTAGAAGATGGCATCGATCTCGCCGCCGGCCTGCTGCGCCGCGTGGTGCATTTTCTGGTGGATGGCGTTCAGGGTTTGCATGTCGAACTTGCCGCGCGCCACGCCCGATTGGTTGGTCGCCACCACGACCCGGTAGCCGGCCTGCTTCAGGCGCGCAATGGCATGCAGCGAACCGGGTATGGGTATCCATTCCGCCGGCGATTTGATGAACTGGTCGGAGTCGTGATTGATGACGCCGTCGCGGTCGAGAATGATCAGTTTCATCGCAGCCCGGCGCCTTATGCCGCCAGCTTGGAAATGTCGGCCACGCGGTTCATCACCCCGTGCAGCGAAGCCAGCAAGGCCAGGCGGTTGTTGCGCAGCGCTTCGTCTTCGGCCATCACCATCACGTCGTTGAAGAAGGCATCGACGTCGTTGCGCACCTGGGCCAGCGATTGCAGGGTGCCGGCAAAGTCGCCGCGCGCCCAGGCTTCCTCGGTCTGCGGCAGCAGGCGCAGCAGCGCCGCGTGCAAGCCGCGTTCCGCGCCTTCGGTCAAGAGCTCGGTCTTCACCGCGACTCCGGCCGGGCTGGTTTTCTTCAGGATATTGGTGATGCGCTTGTTGGCCGCGGCCAAGCTTTCCGCTTCCGGCAGGGCGGCGAAGGCTTGCACCGCATCCAGGCGCTCGATGATGTTGGCGAGAACGTCCGGGTTTTGCGCCACCACCGCTTCCACCTGGCCCTGGGCATAGCCGCGTTCGCGCAACAGGCCGCGCAGGCGGTCCATCAGGAAGGCTTGCAGCTCCACGCCCGGGTCCTTGAAGTTGGCGTTGCCGGCAAACAGCGAGGCCGCGCTTTCCAGCAGCACGGCA
Organism: Pseudomonadota bacterium; assembly: GCA_023392035.1. Taxonomy (GTDB): domain Bacteria; phylum Pseudomonadota; class Gammaproteobacteria; order Burkholderiales; family Burkholderiaceae_D; genus Lacisediminimonas. Next base: position 6,521 of record JAEVZY010000377.1, read on the forward strand.
ATCGACAGCGGCAGGCGTTTTTCCACCAGCATGCGCAACACGCCCAGCGCATGGCGGCGCAGGGCGAACGGGTCCTTGTCGCCGGTCGGCGCCAGGCCAATGCCCCAGATGCCGACCAGGGTTTCCAGCTTGTCGGCCAGCGCCACCACGGTACCGGCATGGGTTTGCGGCAGGGCGTCGCCGGCAAAGCGCGGCTGGTAGTGTTCGGAAATGGCGCGCGCCACTTCGTCGGCTTCGCCATCGTGGCGGGCGTAGTAGGTGCCCATGACGCCTTGCAACTCGGGGAACTCGCCCACCATGTCGGTCAGCAAGTCGGTCTTGGCCAAAAGCGCGGCGCGCGCGGCCAGGTTCTTGTCCCAGCCCAGCTGCTCGGCGATGGCGGTGGCCAGCGCCGTCACGCGCTTGGTGCGCGCTTCCTGCGTTCCCAGCTTGTTGTGATACACCACGCTGGCCAGGCCCGGCAGGCGCGATTCCAGGGTTTTCTTCTGGTCCTGCTCGAAGAAGAACTTGGCGTCCGACAGGCGCGGGCGCACCACGCGCTCATTGCCGCTGATGATGTGGCGCGGGTCCGTGGTCTCGATGTTGGAGACGATCAGGAAGCGCGAACGCAGCTTGCCCGACTGGTCGGTCAGGGCAAAGTATTTCTGGTTGGTCTGCATGGTGAGGATCAGGCATTCCTGCGGCACCGCCAGGAAGGCGTCGTCGAAATGGCAGGCGTACACCACCGGCCACTCCACCAGCGCCGTCACTTCATCCAGCAGGGCTTCCGGCATCAGGATCTGGTCGTCGCCGGCGGCTTTCAACAATTCGGCGCGAATGCGTTCGCGGCGCGCATCGAAGCTGGCAATCACCCGGCCTTGCTGCTCCAGGGTGCTGGCATAGTCCTCGGCCTTGGCGATGCGAAGTTCGCCTTGCGACAGGAAGCGATGGCCCAGCGTCGATTGGCCGGCGACCAGGCCCAGCGTCGACAAGGGCAGCACCTGCTGGCCCAGCAGCGCAATCAGCTTGTGCACCGGGCGCACGAATTGCACCGTGCTGCCATCCGGACGCTGATAGCTCATCACCTTCGGAATCGGCAGCTTGCCCATGCTGTCTTCCAGCGCTTGCTGCAAGCCCTGGGCCAGATCGATGCCGCGCGCGGTGTAGCGGTAGAACAGGCTCTCGGCCTTGCCGTCCTGGGCGCGTTCCAGTTGTTCCAGCTTGATTTCACCGGCGCCGGTGCTGGCAGCCAGGGCGGCCAGCTTCTTGGTCAGCGGCGCCGTGGCGCGGCCTTCGGCATCCAGGGCCACCGTAACAGGCAGCACTTTCTCGCGCACTTCCTTGTCGGGCGAGGCGCTGCGCACCTTGGTGATGCTGACCGCCAGCCGGCGCGGCGTGGCATAGGCGGTGCTGACGGCGCCTTCATCCAGCAGGGCCCGGCTTTGCAGGCCCTGGGTGATTCCGGCGGCGAAGGCTTCCCCCAGGCGCGACAAGGCCTTGGGCGGCAGCTCTTCGGTGAGCAATTCAACGAGCAGTGTTTCAGTCATGTTCTTGGCGATGGGTCTTGAGCGTCAAGCGGCCTGGCGGCGGTCGCCGCACATCGGGAAGCCCAGCTGTTCGCGCGATTCGTAATAGGCCTGGGCCACCGCGCGCGACAGGTTGCGGATGCGGCCGATATAGGCGGCACGCTCGGTGACCGAGATCGCGCCGCGCGCATCGAGCAGGTTGAAGGTATGCGCCGCCTTCAAGATCATTTCATAGGCAGGCAGGGTGACCGGCACCGCCAGCAGGCGCTTGGCTTCGGATTCGTAATTGCCGAACAGCGAGAACAGGAACTCGGTGTTGGAGTGCTCGAAGTTGTAGGTGGACTGCTCCACTTCGTTCTGGTGGAACACGTCGCCGTAGGTGAGGCGCTTGGTCACGCCATTCTCTTCCCACTCGGTCCACACCAGGTCGTACACGTTTTCCACGCCTTGCAGATACATCGCCAGGCGCTCGATACCGTAGGTGATCTCGCCCAGCACCGGCTTGCAATCCAGGCCGCCCACTTGCTGGAAATAGGTGAACTGGGTGACTTCCATGCCGTTCAACCAGACTTCCCAGCCCAGGCCCCAGGCGCCCAGCGTCGGGTTTTCCCAGTCGTCTTCGACAAAGCGCACATCGTTTTCCTGCAGGTTCAAGCCCAGCGCCTGCAGCGAACCGAGGTAGAGGTCGAGGATGTTTTCCGGCGCCGGCTTCAACACCACCTGGTACTGGTAGTAATGCTGCATGCGGTTGGGATTTTCGCCGTAGCGGCCATCCTTGGGGCGGCGCGAGGGCTGGACATAGGCGGCGCGCCAGGGCTCGGGGCCGATCGCGCGCAAGAAGGTGGCGGTATGCGAAGTGCCGGCGCCCACTTCCATGTCATAGGGCTGCAATAGCGCGCAGCCCTGGCGGTCCCAATACTCCTGTAGCCTCAGGATGACTTGTTGAAATGTGAGCATGTTGGTTCTGCCGCCAAGGGCAGGGGAGAAGCGTGGAAAACCCTGAATTTTAGCGGGTTTTGCCCCCCTCAGAGCTTCCCACGCGCGCGCGCCGCGCGGCGCGCGGCCCCCCCCCACCCGGGCACCCCCCGCGG
>JAEVZY010000389.1 GCA_023392035.1 Pseudomonadota bacterium
GATCTGGGACTTTGCCGCGGTCTGCGGCAGCGTCAGGGATTAGCGCACGTTCGAAATTGGGCGGGGGTTAGGAAATCAAGAACATTCAAAAACAATGTTCGTGGATGGCGAAGCGCGGGCGGCTACCGGCACGCGGCCGTCAGGCAGTGACCGGCTATCAGCCCCAATGTGCTAGCGATGCAGCCTTCCTCGCGCCGCCATCACCCCAGCGACAAGAGCGCCAAATCCCAAGGCCAGCGCCACCTTGCCGCGATGGATCGCCATCCACAGTTCAGGGCTGCTGTCGACCGCTTGCGCGTCGAAGCGTCCGTGCGCGCCATGATCGCCGGGCACGGGTTGGTAGAGGTTGTCGCGCCGGTCGGGCGCCACCGGCTCGACATCTTGCTGACCGGTATAGGCCTTGTGCGCCAGCTCGCGGTCCAGCACACCGGGAATGAAGCGGTTGCCGAAAATCGCTTCCGCCGCCGGCATGCCCACCCACAATTCGCGCCGGCGATGGGTGGCGGCCCAGAAGATGGCGCGCGCCGCCATCTCGGGCTGGAAGATTTTTCCCAGCGGCTTGGGCTGGTTTGGCATGCAGGTGCGGCCCCAGTCGAACTGCGGCGTATTGAAGGCCGACAGATGCACCATGGTGATGTGCAGGCCGTTCTTGTTGTGAATGAATTCGGAACGCAGCGAATCGGTATAGGCGCGCAGCGCGCTCTTGGCGCCGCAGTAGGCGGCCTGCAAGGGAATCGAGCGATAGGCCAGGGCCGAGCCGACCTGCACGATGGTGCCGCGATTGCGCGGTTTCATGCGCTTCAATGCGGCCATGGTGCCCCACACCGCGCCCAGGTAAGTCACCTCGGTGGCGCGTTTGAAGTCTTCCGGCTTGACATCCGCCGCCTGGCAGAAGATGGTGGCCATGGCATTGTTGACCCAGACCGAGATCGGCCCCCATTCGCGTTCGATGCGTTCCGCGGCGGCTTCCACTTGCGCGCAATCGGCTACGTCCACCAGCACGTACATCGCTTCGCCGCCGGCCTGCCGGATTTCTTCGCAGGCAGCGCGCAGACCGTTTTCGCCGCGCGCCAGCAAGGCCACGCGAAAGCCTTGGCGGCCGAACTCAAGCGCGGTGGCGCGACCGATGCCGGCTGATGCGCCGGTGATGACTGCAATCTTTTCCTGCATGCCAGGACTCCTCACGAAGACGGCGACGATGACGGCGACGACGACAGCGGCGCCAGTTGCTGCGGCTGTTGCCATGGCGCGGGCGACATCTGCCGGGTGGCGAAATCGGCGCCACTGAGGGCGAACAAAATGCTCAGCGCGAACACGGCGGCCAGCGCAAGAATCTTGACCAGCGTGCCGCTGCTGGCCACACGCATGAAGACCAGCGCTACCAGCAAAGCCTTCAATATCGCAATCCCGAAATTGGTGACGGCGTTCCAGTTGCCCATGTCGATGAAGGCGCTGCCGAAAGACAGTCCCAACAGGATCAGCAAAGCCAGCCAGGTGAGCAGATAGCGCTTCTTGAAGTTCTCCATCTTGGCCCTCTCGTTCCTGAGGCCTCAATGGCCGGCGCGGCCGACCAGGTAAAGCATGGGATACAGGAAGATCCAGATTGCATCCACAAAGTGCCAGTAAAGTCCGAGCAGTTCGATCCGTTCATGCCGCGCGAATTCCGCGTGCCCGCGCGCGAGCGCCGTCGCCATCAAGACCACCAGCGAAATGCCCAGCAGCAGATGCAGCGCGTGCAAGCCGGTCAGGGCGAAATACAGGTAGAAGAAATATTGCGCGCCGGCCGCCATTGCCGGATCAAAGGCAAAGTGCCTGCCGGGGAAAAGATGCTCGCCCCATTCCAGTGAATATTCATAGCCCTTGATGCCAAGGAAAGCCAGGCCCAGAAATGCGGTGGCGACAAGCAGCCAGCAGGCGCCGCGCTGCTGCCCCAGCTTGCGCAATTGCACGGACAAGGCCATGCACAGGCTGCTGGTGAGCAGGATCGCGGTATTGGCCGTGCCCAGCCAGACCTCGGTATGGCGGCTGCCGGCGGCAAAGGCTTGCGGCAACATCAGGCGGCCGTGGAAATAGCCGAGCAATAGCGGGCCGAAGAACATCAGCTCGGTGGCGAGGAAGACCCAGACGCCCAGCGTACCCGCGCCTGCCTGTGGCATCTTGCCGGCCTCATCGGCGGCCGGCGTCGCGGGCCTTGCGGCCGGGCTCATGAGGCCGCTCCTTCATGTTCCGGCGGGTAGGCATAGGCCTCCTGCGTCACCACTGGCATGGTCGCGAAGTTGTGGGTCGGCGGCGGCGAAGCGGTTTGCCATTCCAGCCCGGTGGCGCGCCAGGGGTTGGGCGGCGCGACGCGGCCGCGAAACAGCGACCAGCCCAGGTAGACCAGGGGCAGCAGATAGCCCAGCGCCAGGACCGAAGCGCCGCCGGAAGACAGCACATTGAGCAACTGGAATTCCGGCGGATAGGTGTGGTAGCGGCGTGGCATGCCGGCCGCCCCCAACAGGTATTGCGGGAAAAAGGTGAGATTGAAGCCGAAGAAAATCAGTCCCGCCGCCACCCGGCCCCACATCTCCGGATATATGCGGCCGGTGATCTTGGGCCACCAGAAATGGATGCCGCCAAGATAAGCCATCACCGAGCCGCCCACCATGATGTAGTGGAAGTGGGCCACCACGAAAT
>JAEVZY010000390.1 GCA_023392035.1 Pseudomonadota bacterium
GACCAGTTCTGGCATTGCAAGAGCATGGAAGAGGGCCTGGCCACGCTGGGTCCGGATCGCGAATCCAGCCCGTTCCGGGCGCTGGCCGAAGACGGCGTCAACGCCGCCCGCCACCATGCGCAATCCACCGGCGACCTGCACGGCGCCCTGAATGTCAGCGAATGGGTCAACAGCTGCCTGCGGCGCTCGATCGAGAACGCCACCGGCCGCATGCAAAGCTATCTGCAGATTCTGGCTTCGGTGGGCAGCACCGCGCCTTTCGTCGGCCTGTTCGGCACCGTGTGGGGCATTTATCACGCGCTGGTGGGCATCGGCGTTTCCGGCCAGGCCAGCATCGACCGCGTCGCCGGCCCGGTGGGCGAGGCCCTGATCATGACCGCCTTCGGCCTGGTGGTGGCGATTCCCGCGGTGCTGGGCTACAACGCCCTGGTGCGCAGCAACAAGAGCATGATTTCCAGCCTGGCCAACTTCGGCCATGACATGCATGCCTACCTGGTGACGGGCCACCGCGTCGGCCAGCCGGCCAACGTGGTGCATCTGCGCGCGGGAGAAAGCGCATGAGCCTGACGCCCGCCGATCACGATCAGGACGTCATGTCCGAGATCAACATGACGCCCCTGGTGGACGTGATGCTGGTCCTGCTGATCATCTTCATCATCACCATCCCGGTCATCAATCACGCGGTCAAGCTCGATCTGCCGCGGGCCGCCAGCCAGCCCAATGATGTGAAGCCGCCGCATGTGGATGTCTCGATTGCCGCCGACGGCACGATCTCCTGGGATGGCACGGCCCTCAACGAGGCCGCGCTCAAGGACCGCATTGCGCTGGTGGCGGCCAAGACGCCGCAGCCGGAAATCCATCTGCGCGCCGACCGCAAGACGCCGTATGAAAAGGTGGCGCAGCTGATGGCTGCTGCCCAGACCGGCGGCCTTTCCAAGATCGGCTTTGTCACCGAGCCGTCGACCGCGCACTAGCCGTGCGGCGCGCCGAATTTCTGGAACTCCCAACGCAGTCCAATCAAACCGACAAAAAAGGATTTTGCATGGTCAAAGCATTTGCAGCACTGACGGCCACCGTGGCGGTGCTGGCCGCAAGCCAAGCCCTGGCCGAAGACAAGGTATTGAACCTGTATTCGGCGCGTCACTACCAGACCGACGAGCAGCTCTATTCCAACTTCACCAAGGAAACCGGCATCCGCATCAATCGCATCGAAGCCGATGACAACACCCTGTTCGAGCGCCTGCGCAGCGAAGGCAGGAACAGTCCGGCCGATGTCATTCTGATGGTGGATGCGGCGCGCCTGTGGCGGGCCGAGCAGGAAGGCATGTTCCAGCCGGTGCAATCGAAAATCCTGAACGAGCGCATCCCGGCCCGGCTGCATGGCGGCGATGAAGGCAAGGGCGCGCAGTGGTTCGGCTTCTCGACCCGCGCCCGCCTGATCGTCTACAACAAGCTCGACGTCAAGCGCGACGATGTGCTGACTTATGAAGCCCTGGCCGATCCCAAACTCAAGGGCAAGGTCTGCACCCGTTCCGGCTCCCATCCCTACATGCTGTCGCTGATCGGCGCCATGCTTGCGCGCAACGGCGAGGCCGCCACCGAAAAATGGGCGCAGGGCATGGTCAACAATTTCGCCCGCCCTCCGCGCGGCGGCGATACCGACCAGATCAAGAGCGTGGCTGCCGGCGAATGCGGCGTGACGCTGACCAACTCGTATTACTACGCGCGCATGCTGCGCTCGAACCGGGCCGAGGATCGGGAAGCCATCAACAAAGTCGCCATCGTCTGGCCCAACCAGCAGACTTCCGGCACCCACATCAATGTGTCGGGCGGCGCCGTGGCGCGCAATGCGCCGCATCGCGAGGCGGCGATCAAGTTCCTGGAATACCTGGCCAGCGACCAGGCCCAGATCTATTTCGCCGACGGCAATAACGAATGGCCCGCGGTGCCGGGCGTGCAAGTCAACAACAAAGCCATCGAAGCCATGGGCAAGTTCAAACCCGAGAACGTGCCCATCAGCGCCATCGGCCGCAACCAGGTGACGGCGCAGAAGATCCTCGATCGCGTGGGCTACAAGTAAGCCCACCGAAAGCAGGCAGGCGGCGGTCAAAAGCCGCTGCCTGCCTGCAGCGCATGGGCCCGGCGCCTGCCCCAAAGGCGCTAACCGCAAAAACAAGAACGTCAGCCAGCCAATCCTCCCCCTTTTGGATAGCCAGCCCGCGAACTCAACCCCTGTTCAAAAGGTCTGGCATGTCCAAACGCTTTCATCCTCGGCTGCTGCCGGGCGAATCCATACCCTCATTGGCTGACAAGCCGCTCCCTCGACCCGCAGCGCGATTGACTTTGGGCGCCGTGGTCCTGGCCGGCTCCATGTCGGCCTTCGCGCAAGGCGCAACTGAAGAGCAGGTGATGCCCACCGTGCAGGTCACGGGCAGCCGCGACAACGACAGCAAGGAATCCTTGCGCACCACCCGCAGCAGCATAGGCAAGGGCAACCAGGATCTGCGCGACATTCCGCAGTCGGTCTCGGTCATGACCGAGAAACTGCTGGACGACGCCAAGCTCAATTCGCTGCGCGAAGCCTTGCACTACACCGCCGGCATCACCTTCGCCGCCACCGAAAACGGCACCGACCAGGACATCCGCATGCGCGGCTTCCCGGTGGCAACCACCGGCGACCTGCTGATCGACGGCATGCGCGATCCTTCGCAATACGACCGCGACACTTTCAACCTGGACCGGATCGAAGTGATGCGCGGCTCGGCCTCCATGCTGTTCGGACGCGGCTCCACCGGCGGCGTGATCAACCAGGTCAGCAAGCGTCCTTTCCTGGCCGACCAGCACGAAGTGATGACCACGCTCGGCTCCTATGGCCAGCTTCGCTTCACCGGCGACTTCAACTTCAAGACCGGCGACAACGAGGCGCTGCGGGTGAACGTGATGCGCATGCTGGCCAACAACAAGGGCGCCTCGGTGGACAAGGTCGGCATCGCGCCGTCCTATTCCTGGGGCATAGGCACGCGCGATGAAGTCAATCTCGGCGCCTATTACCTGAAGTCGGACAATGTGCCGCTGGCCAGCGTCGGCTATCTGCAGGGCACCGTGGCACCGCTTGACGCCGGCAACTTCTACGGCTTGAACAGCGACTTCGTGGTGGGGCAGGCGCAGTACGCCTATGCCTCGCATGTCCACCGCTTCGGCCAGGACGCGGAATTGCGCAGCCAGTTGCGCACCGGTTACTTCGACCGCTCGCAATGGAGCAGCGTGGCGCGCTTTGCCACCGGCACCACGCTCAACAACATCAACAATGGCACGGTGTTGAACATCGTCGGCCTGACCCCGCGCGACGACCGTTATCGCGGCACCTATTTCCAGAGCGACTACAACGCCGGCTACAAGTGGTGGGGACTGGAACACAAGATCATCGCCGGCGTCGATGGCGCGCTGGAAAGCGCCGACCGCAATGGCGCGGTGCCGGTGGGCGCCATCACCAACTGGACCAACCTGGCCAAGGGCTCGACCACGGTCGGCGAGCCGGATGCCGGCTTGAGCTTCTCGCCGGCGCCCACCTGGCGCCCGACCAGCAACTTCAATGCGCGCGCGCTGGGCATCTTCGCGCAAGACCTGGTGCAGGTGGCGCCGCACTGGAAAATCCTGGGCGGCGTGCGGCTGGATCACTTCGACGGCACTTTCCGCCAGATCGCCTGGTCGACGGCCGGCGTGCCCACCACCACCGAAACCAGGCTTTCGGAAAATCCCTTCAGCTATCGCGCCGGGCTGTTGTACCAACCGACCGATCGGCTGTCTTTCCATGCGTCCTACGGCACTTCATTCAACACCTCGGCCGACACTTACCAGTTCGTGACGCCGCAAAACGCCAACACGCCCCCCGAGAAAAGCCGCAACATCGAAATCGGCGCCAAGATGGACTGGATCGAGGGCAAGCTGTCCACCCGGGTGGCGCTGTTCCGCACCGAGAAATACAACGAGCGCACCACCGACGCCGACTTTGCCACCAACTCCTTCCTGCTGTCCGGCAAGCGCCATTCCCAGGGCGTGGAGATCGATGTGGTGGGGCGCCCCGCGCCCAAGTGGGAGGTGTACCTGTCCTTCTCTTACATTCCCGACGCCAGCATCGATGCCATCGGCAGCAGCCAGGCCAATGTGGTGGGCTCGCGGGTTGGCCTGACACCCAAGGTCACGGGCGCCACCTGGGTCAGCTACCAGGCGACGCCGAAACTGCGGGTGGCGGGCGGCCTGCATGGCGCCTCGCAGAATTTCCCGCTGCAGGGCACGACGGGCGCGGCCTCGACCACGGCCCAGGCGCCCGGCTATGTGGTGGGCGACATCATGGCGGAGTACGTCATCAATCCGGTCTACACTGTGCAGTTCAACATCAACAATGTGGCCAATCGCAGCTATGGCGATCAGCTCTATCCGGCTTTCGTCACTTACGGCGCGCCGCGCACTGCGCTGGCCACGCTGATTGCCCGCTTCTGAGGAAAACTCCGGATGATTCTTCACCTGCAAAACCTGCTCTCGAAGGAAGAGGTGCGGCGCGCCCGTGCCTTGTTGGATGCAGCCCCCTGGGAAGACGGCAGACACACCGCCGGCGAGCAGGCGGCGCAGGTGAAGAACAATCTGCAATTGCCCGAGCAATGCGAGGCGGCGCGCACCGTGCGCGAGCTGGTCCTGTATGCGCTCAAGCGTCATGAGCGCTTTTTTTCCGCGGCGCTGCCGAAGAAAATTTCGCCGCCCATGTTCAACTGCTATGGCGGCGGCGCCAATTATTTCGACAAGCATGTGGACAGCGCGGTGCGCTTCGTCGACCACAACGAAGGCGTGCGCACCGACCTGTCCTGCACGCTGTTTTTGTCCGAGCCGGATGAATACGATGGCGGCGTGCTGGAGATCGAAGACAGCCTGCCCGCGCACTCGGTGAAACTTGCTGCGGGCGACATGGTGCTGTATCCGGCGTCCACCCTGCATGGCGTGACGCCGGTCACGCGCGGAAAGCGCATCTGCAGCTTCTTCTGGATCGAAAGCATGGTGCGCGAGGGCGAACGCCGGCAGCTCCTGCACGGCATGGACCTGAACCTGATGCGCCTGCGCTCCACCGTGGGCGAGACCGATCCGGCGGTGGTGGGCCTGACCAGCACCTATCACAACCTGTTGCGCATGTGGGCCGAGACGTGAGCGGGGCAGTGGGCGACACAGTGAGCGGCATACCGGCCTTGAGCCAACTGCCGGCCGGCATCGTCAACCTGGCCGGCCATGAAGCGCATGCGCGAAGCATGCTGGATGAAAACGCCTGGGCCTATTTCGCCGGCGGCGCGGGCGATGAGATCACCCTGCGTGAAAACCGCCAGTCCTGGGACCACCTGCGCCTGGTGCCGCGCGTGTTGCGCGATTTGCGCGGCGGCCATCTGCGCACGCGTCTGCTGGGGCGCGAGTTGGCGCATCCGCTGCTGCTGGCGCCGGTGGCTTTCCAGAAAATGGCGCATGCGGATGGTGAGCTGGCTTCGGCGCTGGCGGCGGCCATGCTGGGCGCCGGGCTGGTCTTGTCCAGCCAGTCCAGCTGCTTGCTGGAAGACGTGGCCAGGATCAGCCTGGCCGAATCCACCCGCGGGCCCTTGTGGTTCCAGCTCTACTTCCAGCATGACCGCGGCTTCCTGCGCGACTTGATTGCGCGGGTGGAAAGCGCCGGCTACGAGGCCCTGGTCTTGACCGTGGACGCCTCCTGCAGCGGCGCCCGCGATCGCGAGCGGCGGGCCGGGTTTGTTTTGCCGCCCGGCGTCTCGGCCGTCAATCTGGCTGGCTTGCCACCGCAAGCAACCACCAGTCTGGCCCCCGGCCAAAGCGCCATGTTCGATCACCTGCTGGCGCATGCGCCGACCTGGGACGACATCGCCTGGCTGCGCGAGCAAACCCGGCTGCCGATCCTGCTCAAGGGCGTGCTGCATCCCGACGACGCCCGCCTGGCGCAAGAACATGGCGCGGCCGGCGTGATCGTTTCCAACCATGGCGGGCGCACCCTCGATACAGTGCCCGCCACGGCCGAGATGCTGCCGCGCGTTCGGCAAGCCGTGGGCGAGGACTATCCGCTGCTGGTGGATGGCGGCATCCGCCGCGGCACCGACATCCTGAAAGCCATCGCCCTGGGCGCAAACGCCGTACTGATCGGCCGCCCCTACGTATTCGGCCTGGCCAATGCCGGCGCGATGGGTGTGGCACATGTCATCCGGCTCTTGTGCGATGAGCTGGAGATTGCGATGGCCTTGGCGGGGGTGGCGACGCTGCAGCAAGCGCGAGGCGGCGAAGTGCTGGCCAGCCGGCCGGGTTGCGATACCAGGCCCTGAGCCCGAAGGATCAATGCGGCAAGCGCGGATGCAGCATCCCGGCCACCATCTTTTCGCGTACGGCACCACCGTTGTTTTGCAGCCGCAGCTCAAGTTCCTGCACTGACATCGGTTCGCCGTACAGCATGCCCTGGCCGAGGTTGCAGCCGTAGGCGCGCAGGAAGTCGCCCTGGCCGCGCGTCTCTATGCCTTCGGCCACCACCTGCAGTTGCAGGTTGTGCGCCATGGCGATGATGGCTTGCACGATGGCGCAATCTTCGCTGTTCCCGGGCAGGTCGCGCACGAAGCTTTGGTCGATCTTCAAGGTGTCGATCGGGAACATCTTCAAATAACTCATGGATGAGTAACCGGTGCCGAAGTCATCGATCGCCAGCCGGGTGCCGGTGGCTTTCAGGGCGCGCAGCTTGTCGATGGTCTGCTTGCCGGCATCCATCAGCATGCTTTCGGTCAGCTCCAGTTCCAGTCCGGTGGGATCGACACCGGTTTCCTGCAGCACCTGGCGCATCTTGTCGACAAAGGACAGTTCGCGCAGCTGCCGGCCCGAAAGATTGACGGCCATGGTGAGCGTGCCGTGGCCGGCGTCCTGCCAGGCTTTGAGCTGGCGGCAGGCCGAGCGCAAGACCCATTCGCCGATGGAAATGATCATGCCGGTTTCTTCCGCCAGGGGAATGAAGGCGTGCGGGCCCAGCAAGCCCAGTTCGGGCGAATGCCAGCGTACCAGCGCTTCGGCCCCCACCACGCGAGCGCTCCACAAGTCCACCTTGGGCTGGAACAGCAACTGCAGTTCGTCGCGCTCCAGCGCGCGCCGCATGGCGGCTTCCATGATGATGCGCCGTTCGGCATCGCCGCGCATGCTGGGCGCAAAGACGCAATAGGCGTTCTTGCCGCCATTCTTGGCAAAGTACATGGCGGAGTCGGCGTATTTGTGCAGGTCCTGCACATCGGTTGCGTCGTCCGGACAGACGCTGATGCCGATCGAGGCGCCGATGAACACCTCATGGCCATTGATGAAGACCGGGTCGGCGAGGGCATCGAGGAACTTGCGCGCCACCTGTTCGGCCACGCCGACATCGGGAATGGCCTGCACGATGATGGCGAACTCGTCGCCGCCCACGCGCGCCAGCACATCCTCGCGCCGCACCGTATGCGAGACCCGCTGCGCCACGATGCGCAAGACTTCGTCACCCGTGGCATGGCCCAGGGTGTCGTTGAAATTCTTGAAGTTGTCGAGGTCGATGAAGATCAGCGCCATGCGCGACTGGTGCTGGCAGGCGTAGCTGACGGCCTGCTCCAGGCGCTGGTTGAAGAAGTGACGGTTGTGCAGGCCGGTGACATTGTCGTACCAGGCCAGGAAATCCAGTTGCTCCTGCATGCGCTGGCGCTCGACGATTTCGGCGGTGAGCTCGATCTCGCGGCGCTGGATGCGTTCCAGGATGTTGTTGAAGGTCTGCGCCAGTTGGCTGACGTCGCTGCTGCCCGGCACCGGCGCCCGCACCGAGAAATCGCCCTGTTCGGACACATGGATCGCCACCCGCGACAGCTGCCGCAAGGGCCGCGTGATTTGCCTCTGCATGCGGTTCAAGGCCAGGCTGGCCAGCGCCAGGCTGGCCCCCAGCAGCAGAAGCAGCATGCCGATGTAGCTCAAGAGATTGGCATACACGGTTCTCAGGTCGCCGGTCACCACCATGGTGCCCAGCCGTTCGCCCTGATAGTCGAAGGGCTGCAACCAGGACAGCTCCAGCCAGTTCAACGCGTAGTGCGCGACATCCGCGACGACCTGTTCCACCGGCTCTGGCTGGTCCGGGTCGCGTTGGTAGACGGCAAACAGCTTGCCATTGGAGTCGTACACCGCGGCACGCTTGATGTCGCGCGAGGCGCGCAGGAAAGCGAGGATGTCATGCGCCGAACGGCTGTCGCGAAACACAGTGGCCACGGAGACATTGGCGCTGGTCATGATGGCGTCGGTACGGGTGCGGTCCAGGAGCGAGCGCACCGAAAGCCAGCCCTGCAAGGCCAAAAGCAAAATGCCCGCCAAAACGATAACCGCCCCGCTCGTGACAAGGTTGGCCAATTTCAACTTGGCCGTCAGGGGCAGGGGGGTGATCCGGCGGGCGAGCCAGCTCATCCCGGCACCACGCCAGAACGCCGGATTTGTTGCATGAATGCATCAGATTCGAGCACGGGACCCATCCAATTGTTAGTAATGGGAGGAATGGCCGATTCTCCCTTTCGCCCTCGCCGAAGCCCGCTTCCTCATAGGGAGATTGCCATGAAATTTCCAAGCCGAAACTTTGTTCGAAGACCGCCTTCCTAACAAACAATGTTAGAAAATTAGTAAAAACCATAACAAACATTGGGGACCGAGTTTCACATTAACAAAATTTACGACGCGAACGATTGTTCGAATAACAGCGATTCCAAATCGCTCCAGGGAGGCATCACCATGAGCCAGCAGTGGATCTCGCCCCGGGGAAGGGGCCGCTCATTGGCGGCACGGCTTGTTACGGCAAGTGCGCTCGGCCTGATGACGGCGCTCAGCCCAGCGGCCGAGCTGGAACCAAAGGATGTGTTGAACCTGTCGCCGGAGGACCTGGGGAAGTTGCAGGTGACTTCCGTATCGAGGCGACCGGAATTGCTGTCGGAAGCGGCGGCCTCGGTCTATGTCATCACCGCCGAAGACATCCGCCGCTCGCCGGCCACGACCTTGACCGAAGTCTTGCGGCTGGCGCCGACGCTGTTCGTGGCTTTCGATAACGGTATCCCGGGTTACGTTTCGGCGCGCGGACAGGCTTCCAGCCCATATGCCGGCGGCAACAAGCTGCTGGTGCTGATCGACGGCCGCTCGGTCTATTCCCCGTTCTTTTCCGGTGTGTTCTGGGATGCCCAGGTCCCGGTACTGGCCGACATCGACCGGATTGAAGTCATCAGCGGGCCGGCCGGCGTGTTGTGGGGCGTGAACGCGGTCAATGGCGTGATCAACATCATTACCAAGAATGCGGCCCAGACCCAGGGCTGGCTGGCCCAGGCCGGTGCCGGCGACCGCGCGCGGGACGGAGTGTTGCGTTACGGCTCAAGCCTGGGCGACTACGGGCATTACCGCGTGTACGGCCAGGTCAATGAGCGTGGATCCAGCATCCGGGAGATCGACAGCGGGCGGATCGACGACAACTGGCGCAAGACCAGCACCGGTGGACGCCTCGATTGGCAGCACGGCGAACACGCTTTCAGCGGGCAGTTCAACGCCTTGTCGGGCGACCAGGGGCAGCCCTCCCTGACCATCATCCCGGCCGATGTGCCGCCGCCGCCTTTTCCGCGCGTTGAGCTGGGTGCATTCAATGCCCTGGGGCGATGGACCCATACCCCGGGCGACGGCAGCAATCTGGCCGTGCAGATGTACTTCGACAATACCTCGCGCCGCATGCAACCGACGCTCAATCTGCGCGGGAATATTTTCGACCTGGAGGTGCAGAAGAACGAAGCGGCCCACGGCGCCCACAAGCTGACCTGGGGCGGCAATCTTCGCTTCTATCGGGAAAACACCACCAACAGCGCCTCGGTGGGCTTCTTCCCGCCGACGGTCACCCAGCGTTGGCTGAGCATGTTTGTCCAGGACGAGATCAGCCTGACCCGCAAGCTGCGTCTCACCGCCGGCACCCGGGTCGAACGCGGCGCGTTTGGCACAACCGACCTGCTGCCCAGCCTGCGCCTGGCGCAACAGACCGGCGAAGGTCAATTGGTCTGGGGTGGCCTTTCGCGCACCGTGCGCGGGCCAACGCGACTGGACACCGATTTTCGCGTGACCGCCGCGCCGGGCGGGCTGGACTTCATCGGAAATCGCGATTTCCAGTCGGAGCGGGTAAAAGTCGCCGAGCTGGGATATCGCTATCAGGGGCGAGTGGCCAGCGCCTCCGTCACGCTCTACAAGAATTACTACGACCGACTGGGCACGATCATCCTCGACAGCAGCGGCACTTTCCTGACCACCGGAAATTTCGTCAGCGGCCAGGCCAAGGGCATCGAGGCCTGGGGCGATCTGCGCGTCACGCCCGCGTGGCGGCTCAGTGCGGGCCTGGCGGTCAACAGCGACCGCTATGACGTTGCCCCGGGCATACTCTCGGTTCCGATCGACGCCTATGCCGGCACTTCTCCCACCAGCACGCTGCAGCTTCGCTCATCATGGAACCTCCCTTACCGGACCGAGCTGGACGTGGTGTACCGCCATGTGTCTTTCTTCGGCGATCCAAACGATCCGCTCAACCAGAACCTTGCCCCCTTCGTCCCACCCAGCAATGCAATCGACATCCGCTTTGGGTGGAAGCTCAACAAACAACTGGACCTGGATGTGATCGGACAAAACCTGTTCGGAACCCGGCACGCGGAATTTGGCGACCCCTCGGTACGAGCCATCATGACCCAGCGCATCTACACCCGATTAACTTGGCGACAGTGAGAGGAAGATAGAAGTAACCGGAATTCCCCGATGGCTGCGGTACCTGGCGGCGCTGTTCTTGGCAGCGGCCGCAGGGGGACTGCTGCGCCCGGCATTCGCGCAAAGCACCAGCGATGCCGAGCGCCTGGTCAAGGCGGCTTACCTGTATCACTTCTCTACCCTGGTGACCTGGCCGCCCAGCCGCTTTGCCGCCAGCGATAGCCCGCTGCGGGTCGGCATTCTGGGCGACGATGAACTGGCCGATGACTTGCAGAAGGTGATCGCCAGCCGCCCGCGCGCCGGCCGGCCGATTGAAGTTCTGAAACTGCGGCGCCCCCGCCCCGATCTGCAACTGCTGTTCATTGCCGATAGCCAGCGCGCCAACATGAACGCGCTGCTGGCCCCTTATCGCGCACAGCCGGTGTTGACCGTGACCGAATCGGAGAACGGACTGGAGCGCGGCAGCATCATCAACTTCGTGCCTATCCACGGCAACCTGCGCTTCGAAGTCTCGCAGCAGGCGGCCGAGGAAGCGAAGCTGGAAATCAGCAGCCGGCTGCTGTCGGTGGCCTGGAATTTCGCGCCGGCTTCGCCCAAGTTCCGCTGAGCGGGCAGGGCGCTCGAACCGCGCTTGCGGAGGCTTTCAAACAAGTTTCAGATCGCGCGCCCTGGCACCCGGGAACACCGCATCCAGCATGGCCGGCGACAAACCGTACATGCGCCCGAACAAGCCTGCCAGCAGCGCGCGGTATTCATTCAGCACCGGCAGATCGCGGTCCTGGAACAGGTTGGCGCGCGTGAGCGCCACCTGCTCGCCCGCCATCCGGGCGCCGGCAAGCGCGCCGCCCAGCAACCAGTAGACGCTGCCGTGGCCATGGTCGGTGCCGCGGTTGCCATTCTCGCGCACGGTACGGCCGAACTCGCTCATCACCACCACCACGGTCTTGTTCCAGGCCGGGCCCATGCCCTGGGCAAAGCTGGCCAGTCCGCGCGCCAGTTCGCCCAGGCGATCGGCCAGGTTGCCGCTGACGGCGCCCTGGCCGACGTGGGTATCCCAGCCGCCAACATCGACAAAGCCAAGATCGGCCTTGTCGCGCATCCACAGTGCAAGGCGGGCGGCCTGGGCCTCGAAGCCGCGGGCCCCGATCGCATTGCGCGAGGCCGCCTGCATTTCGCCTTGCATCGACTGCGCCATGTCCTGGCGCGCCGCCAGTCCCTCGCGCACGCTGGATTCGAGCGCATTGCCGCGGTACATGGCCGCGATCAAATCCGCCTGGCGCGCATTGGGCGCATTGCGTCCGGCATCTTCCAGCGCCAGATTGGGAACCTGGCCCGGGCCGGCAAACACCAGCGGCAGGTTGCGGGTGAAGGACCAGGGGCGGGCGCTGTTCCCCAGCGCCAAGGCCAGCCGGTTCATGAAGCCGGAGCGGGTATCGATGCGGCCGCTGGAAGCCAGCCCGGCTTCGATGCGGTCCTGGCTTTCGAAATGGCTGCGCGAGCTGTCTTCCGATCCGGCATAGGGAATGAAGGCCAGTTGGCGCGCCTGCCACAGCGGCATCAGGCTGGCGAGGGCAGGATGCATGCCCCATTGCGCATCCAGCGCCAGCGCTTGCGCGCGCGGGATGGCGATGTTGGGGCGCACCGTGTAATACAGCTCGCTGTCCAGCGGCACCAGGGCGCTGGCGGCGTCATAGGCGCCGCGCAGGAAGACCACCAGCAGCTTGGCCGGCGCGGCGGGCGCGGCAAACAGTTGCGTGCTCATGCCGGCCAGCGGCAGGGCTGCCGCCAGTTTGATCAATTGACGTCGCTGCATGGTTTTTCTCCGTCCCGTAGCGGCCGCTCAGCGCTGCATGAATTCCGGCGCAGACAGCAGCAGGGTATTCCATTCCACCCGGTCGCGCGCCTGCGCCAGCGCCTGGCGGGTGGCGAGGCCAAGGCGGGCATCAAGACCGCTCTGTACGCTGGCTTGCGCCAGGTCCGGCGGCTCCGGGCGCATTTGCGGGTTCATCTGGCACCCGCCCGCACCGCGCGCGATCGCCTGCGCCACTTCGAAGCGCGCCGTCATCTGGCCCGGATTGCTCCAGGATGCCGGGTCGAGCGAATAGCCGTCCGGTGTCTGGCGGCCATTCAAGGGTTGGCCCAGGCGATTGATCCAGCCCAGCAGCGGCTGGGCATTGGCCGGCGGCCGGCCGTCGCAGGCCAGGCGCATGGCCGACAAAACGTAATGGGTCGGGTCCTTGAATTGCCGGCCGAGCGAAGCGCGAAACTGCGGCGCGGCGAACAGCGTTGCCAGCACCTCGGCGATGGTGCCGTCGCTGGCGCGCCAGCTGCGCTCCATGCTGCGCAGCAGCTCCGCATCCGGCTCGGCGCCGATGAAATACCAGGCCAGCTTGCGACTGATGAAGCGTGCCGTGGCCGGATGGCTGGCCAGGATATCGAGCGCCTGTTCCACTTCCGCCAATCCGCCGCCGCGCATGTTGTGGCCGAGCAGGCGCTTGGCGCCAAAGTCATGACGGCGCGGATTGAATTCAAACGCGCCGCGCCGCCGATACAGCCTTTGCAGGGCAGGGGACAGGCGCGGCTCGTCGCGTTCGATATTGACGCCCACGCCGGTCAGTACCCGCGCCAGCTCCTGCACATCGGCCTGGGTATAGCCGCCGTCCACGCCCAGGGTGTGCAATTCCATCAGCTCGCGCGCGTAGTTCTCGTTGATGTGGCCCACTGCGTTGCGCTCATTGTCCAGGTAACGCAGCATGGCCGGATGGTAGGCGGTGGCGCGCAGCAGGTCGCGGAACTTGCCCAGCAGATGCGGGCGCAGCGCCTGTTCCTCGAAGTCGGGCGCCATGGCGCGCAGATTGCCCTTGCCCTGGAAGATGCTGAAATGGTTGAGCCAGAACCAGGCCATCTGCTGGCGCAACTGGTTCGGCGAAACCATCGCCCGCAGCACAAAGCGGGTGGCGTTCTCGCGCGCCAGCTCGTTCAGGGCCGCCTGGTAATCCTTTTGCGCGGCGGCCTTGTCGGCGTCGCTGGCGCGTTCATTGATCTGCAGGCGCTGCCGTTCCAGCCTGACCAGCAGATCCTCCATGGGACGGCGGCTGATTTCCATCGCGTCCACTTGCTTTTGGATCGCCGGCGGCAGGGCATCGTTCGTGGCCCGCAACTGCGCGTTCAGCCAGCGGTCCGGGCCCTGGCTTTCGGCCTCGGCCAGCGCGGCGGGCGCGCTGCCCCAGCTCAGGCGCTCATAAAGCGCCCCCATCTGCGCCGGCTCCAGGCCGAACGGACGCGGCGTGAAAGCCGAGGGCGCGCTGGCCGGCTGTTGACCGGCGCAGGCGCCCAGCAGGGCGCAGCTCAGCAGAAGCAGGGCGCGCGCGGCCAGGCGCCCACGCGGCACAAGGCAGCGAAGCGAAACTGGCGCGCAGGCTGCCCGCATGCTCAGCCGCGATGCTGGCCGTCGTGGCGCTGCTGATGGATGCGGCCCGACATGCGGTTTTCCCGGTTCTGGATGCGCTGCTGCTCGCCGGCGCCGACGTGGCCATCGCGACCGGCCCTGGCTTCACGATTGTCGACCCGGGCCTCGCCCCGTTCCAGACGGCTGGCCTCGCGCTTGGTCAGCGAACCATCCTGCAAGCCATTCTTGATGCGCTGTTCCTGGTTGACGTCGCGCGCGACGTCGGCCTGCATGCGCTGGCTGGACGCGCTTTGCGGATTGCCGACCACCGCATTGTGCTTGGCGGCGTTGATGTCCTGGCTGGCGCGATCCTGCATGCGGTCGATGCGCTGGCGCTCGGCGGCATTCAGGCTGCCATCGCGCAGGGCATTCGATTCAACCCGGTCGATGCGCGACTGTTCCTTTTCCAGGCGGGCGGCTTCGCCGGTGCTCAGGGCGCCGGACTTCAGTCCCGATTCGATGCGTTGTTGCTGGTTGATATCGCGCTGCATATCTTGTTGCGCGGTTTGTGCAAACACGGGCAAAGCCAGTCCGGCCAACAGCAGGACGGGAAGATATTTTTTGGATTGCATGTTTTCCTCTCTCTCGATTTCTGAGCATGGTGCCCATGGCGATTAAACGGTAGTCGGCGTCTGCCGAGGACATGGCTTCTGTAAGCACTGTAACCGGAAACTTCAAGCGCAAGCCCTGCGTCAGCTTCGCCTGCGAAACATGTCGGAATGCCTTGAACTTGCTGCAAGCCGCAGGCTGACTTGTCGCTTTGACGCTTGTTGTTTAAGCTCGCTGCTGCGCTGCATTTCAATTGCAAGCATGATCGCCATAGTCCTGATATGCAGCATTGACGTGCAGCACTGACAGGCAACACTGAACTTGCAGCAGCCATGCCCCTGATCGCATTCACCCAGCAATTGCGCCGCTTTACCGACGCCCCCGAAGTGCAGGCGCACAGCTTGGTGCTGCGCGCGGCGCTGGAAGAGGTCTTCGGCCACTATCCGCGCCTGCGCGGCTATGTGCTGGATGACCAGGGCCATCTGCGCACCCATGTGGTGGTGTTCATCGATGGCCAGCGGGTCCAGGACCGGGTGCGGCTGGACGATGTGCTGCAGCCAGCGAGCCGGGTGCATGT
>JAEVZY010000117.1 GCA_023392035.1 Pseudomonadota bacterium
TTGGGGTTCAGCGCCTTCTCTTTTTGCCTACTTTTTCTCTTGGCAAGACAAGAGAAAAAGTAGGGGCCCGCGGGGGCCTACCCCGCTTGAAGACAAACAGCCGGCCGTAGGCCAACAACAAAAACGAACAACCAACAAGCCGCAGCCAAGCAAAAAAAAAACCCGCCGACCGCAGGCCAACCAACGCAGCCCGCAGCCAGGCGCAACCAAAAACTTATTCCTTCGGCCCTTGCAAAGAAGCCCTCTCCTCAGCAGCCTTGGCGCGCCGCGCCGCCTTCGCCCGCAAAGTAGAAGGCGGCAACCTCCGCAAGGTCTTCAACGAATCCAGATCGCGAATCGTGATCGACCTCTGATCCACCACGATCAATCCAATCTCATTGAACGCCGACAGCGTACGACTCACCGTCTCCAGCGTCAGCCCAAGATAGCTTCCAATCTCATGCCGCGTCATCCGCAAATTGAACACGCGACTTGAATAACCCATCTCGGCAAAACGCTCCGACAGCGACACCAGGAAGCGCGCCACGCGAGCTTCCGCCGACAGACCGCCCAGCATGCTCACCATCGCTTGCTCGCGCACCAGTTCGCGGCTCATGACGCTGTACATGGCATGCTCAAGCTCGGCATGCATGCGTCCCAGCGCGGTGAACTTCTTGAACGGCAGCAGCACCAAATCGCAACTGGAAAGGGCCACGGCCTCCGAGGAATAGCGACGCGTGTGGATGCCATCAACGCCGAACAAATCACCCTTCATGGGAAAGCTCAGCACTTGCTCATTGCCGAATTCATCGATGGCCACCGTCTTCAGAAAACCTGAGTGAACGATGTACAAAGTGTCGAAGGGCTGGCCGATCGTATGAATGCGCTGGCCGGCCTTGAACTGCACATGTTGGAACAGGAACTCTTCGTCGGAAACCGAAGAAGTGGTCTGGATGCGAAGCAGGTCGCACAAGTCTTTCAGGTTGGACCACAGCTTTCCCTGGCGCTGCCATCCTGCATCCTGCACATGCAAAAGAGAAGAGGGGAAGTCTGGTCGGTGGTCGGTCTGGATAGTACTTCTTGGATTGGCTCGGGCATCCTGGGCCTGCGTACTTATCATGGGATCTCCTATTCGATTTTTGGGCGTCGCTTTCGATCAACGACCGCAATGACCGGAATGCGCGCAAGCGCGGTGAACGCTATCCCTTGATGGCGATGTCACCAGCGGCTTGATAAAAAGTCAGTATCCTGCGCGTGTCAGAGAGCCGCCATCGGCCAGACGCTGATTAACAGCGTCGGCATATTCCGAGTGGGGAGATGAGAAAGAAAAGTGGAGAGCCCTGGCCCGCTGCGGCTGGGCAAAGCTGCCGGCCGGCCCGTGCGGAACCGGCCGGCGCGGCTTACAGACGGGAATTCACATCTTCAATGGATTGAGCAAGCCATGCACCACGGCGTATTGCACCAGGTCGGCCAGTGAAGGCACGCCCATCTTGTGCAGGATACGGGTTTTGTGGGTGCTGACCGTCTTGACCGACAAGTGCAGCGACTCGGCAATTTCGGTGATCGACTTGCCGCCGACCAGCAAGCTGAACACTTCGAACTCGCGATCCGACAATTGCTTGTGCGGCAGGTCTTCCATGACGGAAGGCATGGCATCCATGGCTAATTGTTCGGCGACTTCCAGGCTGATATAAGGACGCCCCGAAGCGACTTTGCGGATGGCGCTGACCAGTTGCGTGCCTGCGCTTTCCTTGGTCAGGTAGCCGCGGGCGCCGGCGCGAATGGCGCGCACCGCGTATTGCTCCTCGTCGTGCATGGTGAGGATCAATATCGGCAGCTTGGGCGTTTCATCCTTGATCTGGCGGATCAGCTCCACGCCATTGCGACCCGGCATGGACAAGTCCAGCATCAACAGGTCGAAGCCACCCTTGCGCACCTGGGCCAGCGCTTCAAAGCCATCGGTGGCTTCGCCCACCACTTCGATATCGTCCGCGCCTTCCAGGATGCGCTTGAGGCCTTCGCGCATGATGGTATGGTCGTCTGCAATCACTATGCGGATCGTCATGTCGGTTCCGCCCGAAAATGCTGCCCAGGAAGCGGATGGGGGTGAACGTCGGCCGTGTGCATCTGGATTTCCTTGCTGGGTCGCGCCGCAGGCTGGCGCGCTTGGATGCACGCAGCGGCAGCACTGGCCCTGATGGCGGGCTGCTGGGGAGTATGCCACAAGCCGAAGCGATCGGGCCGAAGCAAGGCGCTGGAAATTCGTGCAGACCACAGGGCGCCGGCAAGCGGCCAGGATGGTTGATGAATTTGCGTGCCAGTGCGAAGTACTGCGTGGAGTAAAGGCATTGAAAGCACCGGAATGAATAATGGCAGCAATTCTAGTCTTGCGACCGGCATTTGCGAGAACGCAAGCTGTTGAGCCACGTCAAAGCACCCGGCCGGAATAAAATCGCCGGCTGGTTCCTGCTTGTCGTTTAGACTGGCGGCAATTCGTGTTTCTTTGGACCAGCATGCAGATCCAGCTCGGCGACGTAGGCCACATCATCCAGCTCGCAATTGCCCCGGTTTTCCTGTTGACCGGCGTCGGTACCAATTTGCTGGTGCTGACCAACCGCCTGGCGCGCATCATCGACCGCTCGCGTGTGCTGGAAGACCGCATCGATACCCTGGGCGATGCGGTGCGCGCCGAGAGCCTGGCCGAGATTGCCGTGCTGTTTCGACGCGCCACCCTGATCAACACCGCCATCACGCTCTCCACCACCTGCGGCTTGCTGATCTGCCTGGTGGTGGCGGCGCTGTTCATGGGCGACGCCCTCGACCTGAACCTGTCGACCATCATCGCGGCGATGTTCGTGCTGGCGATGTTTTCGCTGATCGGCAGCTTTGTCTGCCTTCTGCGTGAAATCTTCGTCGCCATTCAGACTCTATCCATGGGTGCGCGCCACCGAAG
>JAEVZY010000121.1 GCA_023392035.1 Pseudomonadota bacterium
ATCAAGAACCCGCCTCTGCCTTTCACCAACAAGGTGGGGCGGCCGGAGAAAGGACCGGATGCCGCGGCATCGGCGCCGCTCTCCGACCCCAACAAGGGCTTGCACGGCAACAAGGAGCCGGCGCGCGAAGCGGCCAAGCAGTTCGCCAAGCCGGAAGAAGCCAAGCCGGCCGATACCACCGCCGCCAATCAGGCGCCGCAGCCGGCGCCGAAAGAAGCGGCCCAGAAAGAAGCGGCCCACAGCGACAAGCCCGCCGACGGCAAGGCCCCGGTAGTGGATAAATCGGTACCCGCCACGCGCCTGGCCAAGGCCGATCCGGCGCCGGCAGCAAGCGATGAAAAATTCACCTACTATCTGCAAGCCGGCGCTTTCCTGGAGCAGGCCGATGCGGAAAACACCAAGGCCAAGCTGGCCCTGATGGGCGTGCCCGCCAGCATCGCCGAGCGCAAGAGCGACAATGGCACGCTGTTTCGCGTGCGCATCGGTCCCTTCGCGCAACCTGAAGCCATGAACCGGGTGCGCGGCAAGCTGACCGACAACGGCGTCGATGTCGCCGTGGTTCGGGTTCCCAAGTAATTTGAAAGGACAAGAGTGATGCGATTTCTCGCGCGATTGGCAGTTGCATGCAGCTTCGGTTTCCTGGCTTTGACGGCCGGCGCCTCGCCGGCCAACCCGCAGGCGGGGGTTGATTACCGGGTGCTGAACAAGCCCCAGCCCACCGAATCGGGCGCCAAGGTGGAGGTGATCGAATTCTTCTGGTATGCCTGCCCGCACTGCTTCGCGCTGGAACCCAGCCTGGAAGAGTGGGTGAAGAAGCAGGGCGACAAGATTTCCTTCAAGCGCGTGCCGGTGGCGTTCCGCGAAAGCTTCATTCCGCAGCAGAAGCTTTACTACAGCCTGGAGGCCATGGGCTTGCTGCCGCGCCTGCACCAGAAGGTGTTCAATGCGATCCACGTTGAGCGCCAGGCCTTGAACACCGACGCCAGCATTCTCGATTTCGTGGTCAAGAACGGCGTGGACAAGGCCAAGTTCCAGGACGTCTACAACTCCTTCGCGGTGCAGACCAAGGCCCGCCGCGCGGCCCAGCTGCAGGCCGACTTCCAGATCGACGGCGTGCCCACGCTGGCCATCGGCGGCAAGTACCTGACCTCGCCTTCCATCGTCGGCGAGAAGATGGGCAACCAGCCGGAAGCGACTTTGCAGAATGCGGCCTTGCAGGTGGCCAGCCATCTGGTGGAGCGGGTGGCGAAGGAAGGCGGGAAGAAGTAATCCGTACTTCTTTCGCTACACAAAAAAACGCGCCATCTCCGGCGCGTTTTTTTTCGTCTTCCACCTAGCATGTTGCGGGAATCAGCCGTTCAACAAATCTTCGCGGATTGATTCGTCCCATGCATTGAGTGTCGACGACGCGCATTTGCGCTGCCATCAGTAGCGGTCACTCTTGGCATTCGTTTACTTGGCCGTGAAGCGATACACCCCGCCTTCATCCTGCCTGCGCACCAGCTTGCCCTCGAACCACAAGGCATGCAGATGCGCCAGCGCCTCGCCCAGGGCAAAGGAAAGCTGGTGCGCATCCAGCTCGCGTTTGAACATGATGGGCACGATGTCGCAGGCCGTCATCGGCTTTTCGCGGCAGGCGGCCAGCACTTCTTCCAGGCGTTCGGCATGGTGTTCGCGCAATTGGCGGATGCGGGTGTGCAAGCCGCGAAAGGGCTTGCCGTGCGAGGGCAGCACCAGCATGTCGGCCGGCAGGCCGGCGAATTTGCCCAGCGAATCCAGATACAGCTTCACCGGATCGGATTCCGGTTCATAGCACTGCACCGAAACGTTGGTGGAAATGCGCGGCAAGACCATGTCGCCGGAAATCATCAGCTTGCGCTCGGCGCAGACCAGGGTGGCGTGTTCCGGCGAGTGGCCGAAGCCGGTGATGACTTGCCAGGTGTTGCCGGCCATCGCAAAGCGCGTGCCGTCCTGCAGGCGGCGGTAGGTGGCCGGCACCGAAGGCACCAGGTTGGCGTAATAGCTGCGGCGCTCGCCGACCTTGTTGACCGCCTCGCGCGGCAAGCCATTGGCCACATAGTGCTCCACCATCGATGGGCCGTTGTAGCCGGGCAGGGCGGCCGACATCATGCGGCCCACGGCGTATTCGCCGGCGGTGGTCCAGAGCCGCACCTTCCACTTTTCACACAGCCAGTCGGCCAGGCCCATGTGGTCAGGGTGGTAATGGGTGGCGATCACGCGCAAGACCGGGCGGCCATGCAGGGCGGTTTCGAATACCTGTTCCCAGGCCGCGCGCGTGGGCTCGGTGGCGATGCCGCAATCGACGATGGTCCAACCCCGTTGGCCATCCAGTTCATCGTCCACCAGCCACAGGTTGATGTGGTTCAGGGCGAAGGGCAGGGCCATGCGCAGCCAGAACAGGCCGGGCGCCACTTCCATCACGGTGCCGGTGTCCGGCAAGGTGTCGCCAAAGGGATAGTCGAGCTGGGCTTCAAGGTGATTCATGGGGTTTCCGGGAAGGGCTTGCCAGGCGGGCGGCTGAGGTTAGAATGCGTTGACGTTTACGTAAACTGCTCGTTAACTGCAGCACATTCTAAGTCAGCCTGAGGATTCGCGTCCAAGAGGATCACGGCCACCGATCATGCCCACCTACACCATCACTGAACTGGCGCGCGAATTCGACATCACGCCGCGCGCCATCCGCTTTTATGAAGACCAGGGCATCATCAGTCCCAAGCGCGAAGGCGCGGGCGGGCGCACCCGGGTGTATTCGGCGCGTGAACGCACCCGGCTCAAGCTGACCATCCGCGGCAAGCGGCTGGGGCTCACTCTGTCCGAAATCAAAAGCCTGGTCGATATGTACGAGTCGCCCAAGGATTCCGTGCCGCAGCTGAACCGGTTTCTGGATATCCTGACACGGCATCGCGAAGTACTGGAACAGCAGCGTGAAGACATCGAAATCACGCTTGCCGAACTGGCCACCCATGAGGAAAACTGCCGCCGCCTGCTGGCCCAGGCCAAGCCGGCCGAGAAGCCCGCCGCCAGCCGCACCGGGCGCAGTCGCAAAGTGGCCTGACCCCGGTAGAAATACGGTATGGGCGATTGACGCGAATTTACGTTAACGTAAACGTCACTTGCCGGTTTATGATCTGCGCAGCACGGCACCCCGACACTCAACGAGGACCAGCATGCTCCACCTTCCCGGTTTGACTTTCGACCATGGCGAAGACATCGCCGCCTTGCGTGAAGCCACCCAGCAATTCGCCGCCGCCGAAATCGCGCCGCGCGCCGCCGAAATCGATCGCAGCGACCAGTTCCCCATGGACTTGTGGCGCAAGATGGGCGAACTCGGCCTGCACGGCATCACGGTGGAAGAGGAATACGGCGGCAGCCGCATGGGTTACCTGGCGCATATCGTCGCCATGGAAGAAATCTCGCGCGCCTCGGCCTCGGTCGGTCTTTCCTACGGCGCCCATTCCAACCTGTGTGTGAACCAGATCCGCCGCAATGGCAGCGAAGAGCAAAAGCGCAAATACCTGCCCAAGCTGGTGTCGGGCGAATACGTCGGCGCGCTGGCCATGTCGGAACCGAATGCCGGCTCGGACGTGGTCAACATGCGCCTGCGCGCCGACTTCAAGGGCGACCGCTGGGTCTTGAACGGCAGCAAGATGTGGATCACCAATGGCCCGGACGCCGATGTGCTGGTGGTCTATGCCAAGAACGACCTGGAAGCCGGTCCGCGCGGCATCACCGCCTTCCTGGTGGAAAAGGGCTTCAAGGGCTTTTCCGTCGCGCAAAAGCTGGACAAGCTCGGCATGCGCGGCTCGCATACGGGCGAATTGGTGTTTGAAGACTGCGAAGTGCCGGCCGAGAACGTGCTGGGCGGTTTGGGCCGCGGCGTCAACGTGCTGATGTCGGGTCTGGACTTCGAACGCACGGTGCTCTCCGGCGGACCGCTGGGCATCATGGCGGCTTGCATGGATGTCACCGTGCCTTACGTGCATGAACGCAAGCAATTCGGCCAGCCGATCGGCGAATTCCAGCTCATGCAGGGCAAGCTGGCCGATATGTATTCCACCATGATGGCTTGCCGCGCCTATGTGTACGCGGTGGGCCAGGCTTGCGATCGTGCCAAGACGCCGGAAGCGGTGCGCGCGCTGCGCAAGGATGCCGCCGGCGCCATTCTCTATTCCGCCGAAAAAGCCACCTGGATGGCGGGCGAAGCGATTCAAGCCCTGGGCGGCAACGGCTATACCAATGAATACCCCACCGGCCGCCTGTGGCGCGATGCCAAGCTGTATGAGATCGGCGCCGGCACCAGCGAGATCCGGCGCATGCTGATCGGCCGCGAGTTGTTCGCAGAGACTGGCAGCGCCTGAGGCCAGCCCCATATGTAGGTGTATCCTCACCATTTTGCACTGCAACGTACACAGGAGTTCCCAGCATGAATGATCCGATTGTCATCGTCGGCGCCGCCCGCACCCCCATGGGCGCTTTCCAGGGCGATTTCTCTTCTCTTGCCGCGCACGACCTGGGCGCGGTCGCCATCCGTGCCGCGGTGGAACGCGCCGGGCTGGAGCCGGATCTGGTCAACGACGTCATCTTCGGCAACTGCCTGATGGCCGGCCAGGGCCAGGCGCCGGCACGCCAGGCCGCGATCAAGGCCGGCATTCCCACGTCTGCCGGTGCTGTCACCCTGTCCAAGATGTGCGGCTCGGCCATGCAGGCCGTGATGTATGCCTACGATTCGCTGCTGGTGGGCACCAATGAAGTGGTGGTGGCCGGCGGCATGGAATCGATGACCAATGCGCCCTACCTGATTCCCAAGGCGCGCGGGGGTTACCGCCTGGGTCACGCCATGATGTACGACCACATGATGCTGGACGGCCTGGAAGACGCGTACGAAGCCGGCCGTTCCATGGGCACCTTCGGCGAAGACTGCGCCGCCAAGTACCAATTCACGCGCGAGGCGCAGGACGCCTTCGCCATCGAATCGGTGAAGCGCGCCCAGGCCGCCACCGCCGACGGCTCCTTCCAATGGGAGATCGCGCCGGTCACGGTCAAGGGCCGCGCCGGCGAAGTGGTGATCGACAAGGACGAAGGTCCGCTCAAAGCCAAGCTCGACAAGATTCCGGCCCTGAAGCCCGCCTTCAAGAAGGACGGCACCATCACCGCCGCCTCGTCGTCTTCCATCAACGATGGCGCGGCCGCGCTGGTGCTGATGCGCGAATCCACCGCCAAGCGCCTGGGTTGCACGCCGATCGCGCGCATCCTCGGCCACGCCCGCCATTCGCAGGCGCCGAACTGGTTCACCACCGCGCCGGTCGGCGCGATTGAAAAGCTGTACAGCAAAGTCGGCTGGAGCACCGCCGAAGTCGACCTGTTCGAGATCAACGAAGCCTTTGCCGCGGTGCCGATGGCGGCCATGGTCGAGCACAAGATCGGCCATGACAAGGTCAACATCCACGGCGGCGCCTGTGCCCTCGGCCATCCGATCGGCGCTTCCGGCGCGCGCATCATCGTCACCCTGCTAGGCGCCCTGAAGAAAACCGGCGGCAAGCGCGGCGTGGCGACGCTGTGCATCGGCGGCGGCGAAGGCACGGCCGTGGCAGTGGAACTGGTGTAACAGGACCCGCCATGTCGACCGCCCTGGTCATCGGCGCTTCACGCGGCATTGGCCGCGAGTTCGTGCGGCAACTGCTGGCCGGCGGCTGGCAGGTGCAGGCCACGGCGCGTGAAGACCGCGCAATTGCCGACCTGCAGGCGGCCGGCGCGACGGCGATCAAGCTCGATGTCACCCAGCCGCAGACCCTGTCGGGCCTGGGCTGGGCGCTGGATGGGGTGAAGCTCGACCTGGCCCTGTATGTGGCCGGCGTGTACGGACCTACCAGCGGCGCGTCCGAACCGCCGCAGCAAAGCCAGTTCGACGCCGTCATGCATGCCAATGTGCTGGGCGCGATGCAGGTGATGCCGCTGGTGGCGCCGGCGGTGGAAGCGGCGCGCGGCCACTTCGCTTTCCTCACCAGCGGCATGGGCAGCATCGGCGACGCCCAGTCCAGCGATCACTGGGTCTATCGCGCCTCCAAGGCCGCGCTCAACATGACGGTGCGCTCGGCCGCGATGGACTATCCCAAGGCCACGCTGCTGGCAATCTCCCCCGGCTGGGTGCGCACCGACATGGGCGGACCTTCGGCGCCGCTGTCGGTGACGGAAAGCGTCTCCGGCATGCTGCGCGCCATCTCCACCCTGACCCTGGGCGACACCGGCAGCTTCATCGATCACAACGGCAGGGTCATGCCTTGGTAGCGCCGGTGCGCCTGCGCCGGTTTTCGACCCACTCAGCGAGGTCTCCTGCTTCATGCTGCTGACGCCCCAACATGAAATGATCCGCGATGCCGTGCGCGATTTCGTGCGCGAGCAAATCACGCCCCACGCCGCGCGCTGGGACCGCGAAAGCATCTTTCCGCGCGAAGCGCTGGCCGGCCTGGCGGCCCTGGGCTGCTACGGCGTCACCGTTCCCGAAGAGCAGGGCGGCGCCGGGCTGGACTATCTGTCGCTGGCCCTGGTGCTGGAAGAAATCGCGGCCGGCGATGGCGGCACTTCCACCATCGTCTCGGTCAACAACTGCCCGGTGTGCAGCATTGGCCTGAACTTCGCCAATCCGGAACAGCAGCAGCGCTGGCTGCAGCCGCTGGCGGCCGGCCGCATGCTGGGCGCGTTCTGCCTGACCGAGCCGCATGCTGGCAGCGACGCCGCCAACCTGCGCACCAGCGCCCGCCGCGACGGCGCGCATTACGTGCTCAATGGCGTGAAGCAATTCATCACCAGCGGCAAGCATGCCGATGTGGCGATCGTCATGGCCGTGACCGACAAGAGCGCGGGAAAACGCGGCATCTCCGCCTTCTGGGTGCCGACCGATACGCCGGGCTATGTGGTGGCGCGGCTGGAAGAAAAACTCGGCCAGCATTCATCCGACACCGCGCAAATCCTGTTCGAAGATTGCCGCATCCCGGCCGAAAACCTGATCGGCGAAGAAGGCCAGGGTTACAAGATCGCGCTTTCCGGACTGGAGGGTGGGCGCATTGGCATCGCCGCGCAAGCGGTGGGCATGGCGCGCGCCGCGTTCGAGGCGGCGCTGGCCTACGCCAAGGAACGCAGCAGCTTCGGCAAGCCCTTGATCGGCCACCAGGCGATTGAATTCCGCCTGGCCGAGATGGCCACCGAAATCGAAGTGGCGCGGCAAATGATCTGGCATGCCGCCAGCCTGAAGGATGCCGGCCGGCCCTGCTTGAAGGAAGCTGCCATGGCCAAGCTGTTTGCCAGCGAGATGGCGGAAAAAGTCTGCTCGGCCGCGATCCAGATCCATGGCGGCTATGGCTATGTGAATGATTTTCCGGTGGAGCGCATCTACCGCGACGTGCGGGTGTGCCAGATCTATGAAGGCAGCAGCGATATCCAGAAAATCCTGATCGCCCGGGCCCTGGCCTGAACCAACAAACAACAACATCACAGCCCCAACACAAGGAGACCGGCATGGCCGCCGACATCGAGTTTTTCTTCGATTTTTCTTCGCCCTATGGCTACATGGCGTCCACCGCCATCGACGCGCTGGCGCGCCGCCATGGCCGGCGCGTGATCTGGCGGCCGGTGCTGTTGGGCGTGATCTTCAAGACCACCGGCGGCGCACCGCTGACGGAAATCCCGGTCAAGGGTGCTTACTCGCGCCATGACTTCGAACGCAGCGCGCGTTTCCATGGCATCGACTTCCGCATGCCGGACGTCTTCCCCTTGCCGACCCAGGTCGCGGCGCGCGCCATGCTGTGGCTGCGCAAGACCCGCGGCGACGATTTGGCGGTGACTTTCGCCAAAGCCGTATTTCGCGCGCTGTTCGTCGACAACACCAACATCAGCGAGCCGGAAAAGGTACTGGCGATCGCCGCCGCGCTTGGAGTGGATGCGCAGGAACTGGCCGAAGGCGCCAACAGCCCGGAAATCCGCGATCAACTGAAGCGCGACAATGAGGAAGCGGTGCAGCGCGGCGTGTTCGGCTCCCCCTTTGTCCTGGTCGATGGCGAGCCTTTCTGGGGCTTCGATCGCTTCCCCCAACTCGAAGCTTTCCTCGCTGGACGCGAACGTTTGTCCGCTCCAAGTACCAGCGCACAAATGGTCGAGCAAGCCCAGGCCCGAATTCGTCGATACACAGTAGACGAAGTGCGCGCCAAGCTGGATGATCCGCATGTGCAACTGGTGGATTTGCGCGACGTGCGCGAGCTGGAGCGCGAAGGCGTGGTGCCCGGCGCTTTCCATGCGCCGCGCGGCATGCTTGAATTCTGGGTCGATCCGGCTTCGCCGTACCACAAGCCGGTCTTCTCCGAGCCGCGCGAATTCATCTTCTTTTGCGCCGCCGGCTGGCGAAGCGCGCTGGCCACGGCCACGGTGATGGACATGGGCCTGGCCCAGGTGGCGGATATGGAAGGCGGCTTCGCGGCCTGGAAAGCGGCCGGCGCGCCAGTGGTCGAGAAAGCGAAGAAAGCTTGAAGCGCAAAACTGAAGCAAAGACTGAAGCCTGTCCCTGCGGCGGCGCCGATTACGCCAGCTGCTGCGGCCGCTTTCTGGATGACGGCCTGGCCGCGCCGGATGCGCAAAGCCTGATGCGTTCGCGTTACAGCGCCTATGTGCTGGGACGGGAAGATTATCTGCTGGCCACCTGGCACGCCTCGACCCGACCGCAGCCGCCGCTGTTGCAAGAGGCGGTGAAATGGCTGGGCCTGGAAGTGCGGCGGCATAGCCAGGACGGCAGTCGGGCCGTGGTGGAATTCGTGGCCCGCTATCGAATTGACGGCCAGGGACAGCGCCTGCATGAAGTGAGCAATTTCGTGCTGGAAGATGGCAAGTGGTGGTATGTGGACGGCAGTTTCCCCGAGCAGAAAAAATGACGACGATCCATACAAGGCTCAACCCGCGTTCCGAGGAATTTCTCGCCAACAGCCAGGCCATGCAGGCGCTGGTGGACGATTTGCGGCAGAAGGTGGCGCAGGCGGCGCTGGGCGGCGGCGAAGAGGCGCGCAACAAGCACATCGGGCGCGGCAAGCTCTTGCCGCGCGAGCGGGTGCAAGCCCTGCTCGATCCCGGCACGCCCTTTCTCGAATTCTCGCAATTGGCGGCGTATGAGATGTACCGCAACGAAGCGCCGTGCGCCGGCATCATCACCGGCATCGGCCGCGTGGCCGGGCGCGAGTGCGTGATCGTCTGCAATGACGCCACCGTCAAGGGCAGCACCTATTACCCGGTCACGGTCAAGAAGCATCTGCGGGCGCAGGAAATCGCCGAGCAGAACCGCCTGCCCTGCATCTACCTGGTGGACAGCGGCGGCGCCAACCTGCCGAACCAGGATGAGGTGTTTCCCGACCGCGAGCACTTCGGCCGCATCTTTTACAACCAGGCCAATCTCTCGGCCCAGGGCATTCCGCAGATCGCAGTGGTGATGGGTTCCTGCACGGCCGGCGGCGCCTATGTGCCGGCCATGAGCGACGAATCCATCATCGTCAAGAACCAGGGCACCATCTTCCTCGGCGGCCCGCCGCTGGTGAAAGCCGCCACCGGCGAAGTGGTGACGGCCGAAGACCTGGGCGGGGGCGATGTGCATACCCGCCTGTCGGGCGTGGTCGACCATCTGGCGCAGGACGACATGCATGCGCTGGCGCTGGCGCGCCGCATCGTCGGCAATCTGAATCGGCAGAAGAAGCACGAGCTGGTCCTGCGCGAAGTGCGCGAACCCAAATACCCGGCGTCCGAACTGTACGGCATCATCCCGGCCGACACCCGCAAGCCTTTCGATGTGCGCGAAGTGATTGCGCGACTGGTGGACGCCAGTGAATTCGACGAATTCAAGGCGCGCTATGGCAGCACCCTGGTGTGCGGCTTCGCCCATCTGCATGGCATGCCGGTCGGCATCATCGCCAACAACGGCATCCTGTTTTCCGAGTCGGCTTTGAAGGGCACGCACTTCATCGAGCTGTGCTGCCAGCGCAAGATACCGTTGGTGTTCCTGCAGAACATCACCGGCTTCATGGTCGGACGCAAGTATGAAAACGAAGGCATTGCCCGCAATGGCGCCAAGATGGTGACGGCGGTCGCCACCGCCGCCGTGCCCAAGTTCACCGTCATCATCGGCGGCAGTTTCGGCGCCGGCAATTACGGCATGTGCGGCCGCGCCTTTTCTCCGCGCATGCTGTGGATGTGGCCCAATGCGCGCATCTCCGTGATGGGCGGCGAGCAGGCCGCAAGTGTCTTGGCCACCGTGCGCCGCGACGGCATCGAAGCGCGCGGCGGCAGCTGGAGCGAGCAGGAAGAACAGGCCTTCCGCCAACCGATACGAGAACAATACGAACATCAGGGACATCCGTATTACGCCAGCGCCCGACTGTGGGACGACGGCGTGATCGATCCGGCCGACACCCGGCGCGTGCTGGGCTTGTCGATTTCAGCCGCGCTCAATGCGCCGATTGCGGACACGCGCTTTGGCGTGTTCCGCATGTGAGCTGTGAGGAATCTTCATGACTGACTATCAAACCATCACGCTGGAGCGGGACGGGCCCTTGGCCACCATCACGCTCAATCGTCCCGATCTGCGCAACGCCTTCAACGAAACCGCGATCGCGGAATTGAGCGTGGCCTTCCAGTTGCTTGGCGACGATTCCGCCATCAGGGTGGTGATCCTGGCGGCGCAGGGGCCGGCTTTTTGCGCCGGCGCCGATCTGAACTGGATGAAGAAAATGGCCGGCTACAGCCGCGAGCAAAACCTGGCCGATGCCGCCCAGCTGGCCGCCATGCTGCGCGCCATCGCCCTCTGTCCCAAGCCGGTGATTGCGCGCGTGCAGGGCGATGTGTACGCAGGCGGCGTCGGGCTGGTGGCGGCGGCCGATATCGCGGTGGTGGCCGACACCGCCCATTTCTGCCTCTCCGAAACCCGCATCGGTTTGATACCGGCCACCATTTCGCCCTATGTGATCCGGGCCATGGGCATGTCGGCAGCGCGCCGCTACTTCCTCACCGCCGAGCGTTTTACCGCCGAGCGTGCCAAGGAATGCGGCCTGGCGCATGAAGTGGTGCCGGCCGCAGAGCTGGAGCAAACGGTGAACGCTATCGTGCAAGCCTTGCTGGCCGCCAGTCCGCAAGCGGTGGCCGCCGCCAAGCAACTGGTGCGCGACGTCGGCGGGCGCGCGATCGACGAGGCGCTGGTGGCCGATACCGTCGAGCGCATCGCCGACATTCGCGCGTCAAGCGATGGCCGGGAAGGCATCCAGTCCTTCCTCGACAAGCGCAAAGCGCGCTGGCAGGCGTGAAGCCAGTGGAACACGCGTCGATCCCGGCGCTGGCCGCGCGCAGCCTGGCCAGCGTCTGGCATCCCTGCACCCAGATGCAGCAGCACGAAAGCCTGCCGCTGGTGGCGCTGGCGCGCGGCGAAGGCGCCTGGCTGATCGACCAGCAGGGCCGGCGCTTGCTGGATGGCATCAGCTCCTGGTGGGTGAACCTGTTCGGCCACGCCAATCCCCGCATCAATGCCGCCATCGTCGAGCAATTGAATACGCTGGAACATGCCATGCTGGCCGGCTTCACCCATGAACCGGTGGTGGCCTTGTCGGAGCGCTTGTCGGCGCTCACCGGCCATGCGCTGGGGCACTGCTTCTATGCCTCGGACGGCGCCTCGGCGGTGGAAATCGCCTTGAAGATGAGCGCCCACGCCTGGCGCAATCGCGGCCTGGAACAGAAGCAGGAATTCGTCTGCCTGGCCGGCAGCTATCACGGCGAAACCCTGGGCGCGCTGGGCGTGACCGATGTGCCGCTGTTTTCCCAAGCCTATGGCGACTTGTTCAAGCGCGCCCATGTGGTGATGAGCCCGGATGCGCGCCAGGCCGCGCCCGGCGAAAGCGCGCAGGATGTCGCCCGCCGCGCCGCCGCCGATCTGGAACAGCTGCTGCAGGCGCGCGGCGACAAGATCGCCGCGCTGATCGTCGAACCGCTGGTGCAATGCGCCAGCGGCATGGCCATGCAC
>JAEVZY010000162.1 GCA_023392035.1 Pseudomonadota bacterium
CGACGAAGCGCGCACCGGCGGGGTGCGCGCCGAGGCGGCGCTGACCCAGGCCACCCAGCGCCTGGGCGAAATGCGCCAGCAAGTGGCCACGCTGACCCAGGCCGCGCACGCGCTGCAGATCGAAACCATGCGCCAGGCCGAAGTGCAGGAACGCTTCAACCAGCGCAGCACGCAAATTTCCACCGACCTGGCAGAGATCACGGCCCAGGAAGCCGAGCAGCAGCAGGCCCGCGCCGAATCCGAAGCCAAATTCGAGGAACTGGATATCGAGCTGGCCAGCCTGCAGGAAAAGCATGAAGAAGGCCAGACCGCCTATCTGCAACGCGAACAGCAATTGAACGATGCCCGCGAGCGCTTGCGCGAACTGGAGCGACGGGCGCAGGAAGCCAGCTTCGCCGAGAAATCGCACCGCAACCGCATCGAGGAATTGAAGCGCAGCATCGCCACCGCCCTGGCCCAGGCAGCGCAATTGTTCGCCAGCATGGAGCAGGGCCAGCTGGAATTGGAAAGCCTGGACGACCAGGCGGCCCAGGCCGGCCTGCAGGAATTGCTGGACAAGCGCAGCAACCAGGAACGCGCCCTGGCCGATGCCCGCCACGAACTGGATCAATTGACGCAGAAACTGCGCCACCAGGAAGAGGCGCGCATGCAGAACGAACGCGGCCTGCAGCCGCTGCGCGATCGCATCACCGAACTGCAATTGAAAGAGCAGGCGGCGCGCCTGGCGCAAGAGCAGTTTGCGCAGCAACTGGCCGAGGCCCAGGCGGATGAGGCGGCGCTGGCGGAGAAGCTGTCCGGCGACACCCGCGCCTCCTGGCTGCAGGGTGAAGTCACGCGCCTGACCAATGCCATTGCCGCCCTGGGGCCGGTCAACCTGGCGGCGCTGGACGAGCTGGCGCAAGCCTCCGAGCGCAAGAACTTCCTCGATGCGCAGAACGCCGACCTGACCTCGGCCATGAACACCCTGGAAGACGCGATCCAGAAAATCGACCGCGAAACCCGCGAGCTGTTGCAGGACACCTTCAACAAGGTCAACCAGCATTTCGGCGAACTGTTCCCGGTGCTGTTCGGCGGCGGCAATGCGCGCCTGATCATGACCGGCGAAGAGATTCTCGATTCCGGCGTACAGGTGATGGCGCAGCCGCCGGGCAAGAAGAACGCCACCATTCACCTGCTGTCAGGCGGCGAGAAGGCGCTCACCGCCACGGCGCTGGTGTTCTCGATGTTCCAGTTGAATCCCGCGCCGTTCTGCCTGCTGGACGAGGTGGACGCGCCGCTGGACGACGCCAACACCGAGCGTTTCTGCAACATGGTGAAGAGGATGTCTTCGCAGACGCAGTTCCTGTTCATCTCGCACAACAAGATCGCGATGGAGATGGCGCAGCAACTGATCGGCGTCACCATGCAGGAGCAGGGCGTCTCGCGCATCGTGGCGGTCGACATGGAATCGGCCGCGAGTTTTGCGCAGGAGCGGGAAGTCGCCTGATTTCCGCTCAGCGCACTATGCAGTCGGTTGCGGCCCCTTGCCCGGGGCCGGTCGCAGCGGTTGGTCCGGTCGAACCAGTATTGAAACTGGGCGGCGGAGTGAACTGGATGTTCGGATTCGACGGCACGATCACGGGCGGTGTGTTCACGCTTGGCACATAGCCGAACTGCCCCGCTTGAAAGCCCAGTGAGCCGCCCGAGTTGGTCACTATGATCGCGCCATCGGTGACTTGCAGGTGCAAGCCGGGCGCCAGCGGCGGCGGTACGGATGGCGACTGCAGTCCGGAGGTCGGTGGGCTGGCGCCGGGCGTCACGGGCAGTCCGGGTACTGATGGGCTGGCGCCGGGCAGTCCGGCTGGCGGTGCCAGCCCACCGCCGATGTTGGTCGGCGGGGGCGGGACATACTGCGCAATGAAAGTGGTGCCGCGAATGCCGACGGCCGACACTGGCGTCTCGAATTTGACTGCATCGTGGTTGCGCTTGCCGAGCAGCCCGGTCACCGCGCGCAGGCTACCCTTGACCAGTTTGATCTCTACCGCATCGCTCTCCGGCTTGCTTTCATCGTAGGCGTATTTTGCGACCACCACTTCGGTCGTGGGCCGCAGCACCATCTCGCCCTTGTCCACGAATTGCACGCGAGCATAGGTTTCGCGCTCGGTGATGAGCGTGTCGCCCTGGCGTATGGATGACTGCCGCGCCAGCAGGCCGCGGCTGCCATCCGCATGGCGCACCGTGAGCAGGCCGGACAGGTGCGTCACCGTGCCCACCACCTGCGCCTGCGCGGCGCCAAGCGCGGCCAGCAGCGCCAGCGCCAGCCACCACCGCGCCGGTCGCGGCGTCATGCTTGTCCAAGCTGGGATTTTTAACGATTTCATACGGAGTCCTGATAAGCGGCGCCCGGCCGGAGAAGCCATGCGATGGGGCACATCAGTTGCAATACATCTTGGTGGGAGAAGAGCTCTTGGTTCCTGACGAATCCTTGCTGCTGCCGCCGGTATGATCGCCGGTCGACGACTTCTTCGAGTCATCTACCGTGGACTGCACTGACGACTGCCCTGACGACCCTGCATCGAGCGTTGGCGAGGTCGACGTATTGATGAGGGTGACCACCCGGTTCACCGCCTGCTGCACCGGCAACTGGTTGGTCGAACCGAAAGACCCGGGTAGCAGCACCGCTGGCGGCACGGCCACCGGCACGATACTGCCGCTGGCATCCGTGATGGTGACGCCGGGCGCATAGCTGATCGATGGCG
Source organism: Pseudomonadota bacterium (assembly GCA_023392035.1). Classification (GTDB taxonomy): domain Bacteria; phylum Pseudomonadota; class Gammaproteobacteria; order Burkholderiales; family Burkholderiaceae_D; genus Lacisediminimonas. The sequence goes on from JAEVZY010000162.1 coordinate 2,739, forward strand.
CCGTGAACTGCGCCAGGCCCGGCGCCAGCGTGGCCACGTTGGCATTGATGTTCATGCTGTTGCCGGCAAAGAGCGTGATGTTGCCGCCCAGTGAGTTCAACGGGCCGTTGATGACCAGGTTGTCGTCGCCGCCGGCCACGCTGCCTGCCGACAGCGCAATGT
>JAEVZY010000072.1 GCA_023392035.1 Pseudomonadota bacterium
GTGCTGGACCTGGCTTGCGGCGGCGGTCGCCACAGCGCCCTGTTCGCGCGCCTGGGACACAGCGTGCTGGCGCTGGACCGCAATCGCGAAGCCTTGGCGGAAGTGGACAAGCTGGGCCTGCCCGCCATCGCCACAGCGTATGCCGACCTCGAGCTTCCCCTGTCCGAAGCGCGGTCCCAGGCCAACTGGCCTTTGCAGCCGCAACGCTGGGCCGGCATCGTCGTCACCAATTACCTGCACCGGCCGCTGTTCCCCGAGCTGTTTGCCAGCCTGGGCGAGGGCGGTTTGCTGATCTACGAGACGTTCGCGCTCGGCAATGAAAAGCATGGCAAGCCCTCCAATCCGGCTTTCCTGCTGGCGCCCGGCGAGCTGCTGGAGCTGACTGCCAAGGCCGGACCGGGCCTGCATGTGCTGGCCTATGAGGACGGCACCGTGACCATACCCAAACCTGCGCGGGTGCAAAGAATCTGCGTCGCGCGCCGCACCGACGGCGGCAACTTGAATCTGAACTGATTGATCCTCCTGCCCGATAATTGGGCATTGGACGGTCATTCCGCTACAATCCGGTTTTACTCTCTTGCAAGCAATACCACCGCCATGATCCAGGGAAGCCTAGTCGCAATCGTCACCCCCATGCACGCCGATGGCAGTCTCGATCTGCCAGGGCTGAAGAAGCTGATCGATTGGCATGTGGCCGAAGGCACCGACGGCATCGTGATCGTTGGCACCACCGGCGAATCGCCGACGGTATCGGTGGAAGAACATTGCGAGCTGATCAAGGTCGCCGTGCAGCACACGGCCAAGCGCATCCCAGTGATTGCCGGCACCGGCGGCAACTCCACCACCGAAGCGATCGAACTGACCCGCTTCGCGCGCGAAGTCGGCGCCGACGCCTCGCTGCAGGTGGTGCCCTACTACAACCGGCCGACCCAGGAAGGCATGTACCGCCACTTCCGCGCCATCGCCGAAGCGGTCGATCTGCCCTCGATCCTGTACAACGTTCCCGGCCGCACCGTGGCCGATATGTCCAACGACACCATCGTCCGCCTGGCCGAGGTGCCCGGCATCGTCGGCATCAAGGATGCGACCGGCAACCTGGGCCGCGGCAGCGATCTGATGCGACGCGCGCCCAAGTCCTTCGCCGTCTATTCGGGCGACGATCCGACCGCCATGGCCTTGATGTTTTGCGGGGCCAAGGGAAATATCTCGGTCACGGCCAATGTCGCCCCGCGCGCCATGCATGAATTGTGTGCGGCCGCCATGGCTGGCGAAATTGCCCGCGCCATCGAAATCAACAACCGCCTGATTCCCTTGCACGACAAGCTCTTCGTCGAGCCCAATCCGGTCCCGGTGAAATGGGCCATGCAGCAAATGGGCTTGATCGGTCCCGGCATGCGACTGCCGCTGGCGCCGCTTTCCGAGGGCTTGCACGCGACTGTCCGTACGGCATTGCGCGAATCGGGTGTATTACAATAACGAGCTTCAATCCGGGCCTGCCCGCTTTACTTCCCGCTACTACCATGAGAAATCGTCGTTCCACAGGCGCATTGCCGCGCGCTGGCCTGCGCACGCTGCCTGTCCTGATGCTGCTTGCACTGGCCGGTTGCGGCTCGGTCCAGACTTCTTTGGGCCCCCTGTTTGAAGGCGAGAAAATCGATTACAAGAGCGCCGGCAAGCGTCCCACCGCCAATCTGGAGGTTCCGCCCGATCTGAGCCAGCTGCAAAACGACAGCCGTTATGTGCTGCCCGAATCGGCGCGAGGCACGGCCACCGCCTCCGGTCTGGCCGCCAACCGTGGCACGGTGCCGGTGGCTTCGCGCCAGGATGTGGCGCCGAAAGACACGCCCGACATGCGCATCGAGCGCGACGGCAACCAGCGCTGGCTGCTGGTCAAGAAATCGCCTGAAGACCTGTGGCCGCAGCTGAAAGACTTCTGGCAGGACAACGGCTTCCTGATCAACACCGAATTGCCGGAAGCCGGCATCATGGAAACCGACTGGGCCGAGAACCGCGCCAAGATCCCGCAAGACATCATTCGCCGCACCGTCGGCAAGGTCTTCGATTCGGTCTACTCGACTGGCGAACGCGATAAATTCCGTACCCGCCTCGAGCGTCGCGGCGACGGCTGGACCGAGGTCTACATCAGCCATCGCGGCGCCAAGGAAGTCTCCACGGGCGGCGTTGCGGGCGACAACTTCGTCTGGCAGCCCACGCCTTCCAATCCCGAACTGGAAGCCGAATTCACCGGTCGCCTGATGGCACGCCTGGGCAGCGATGAAGTCAAGGCCAAGCAGGAAATGGCACGCGCCGCGCCGGCCGCCAGCCGTTCGCGCGTGGTGCGCGGCAACGGCGGCAGCTATGTCGAAGTGAGCGAAAGCTTTGATCGCGCCTGGCGCCGTGTCGGCCTGGCACTGGATCGGGTTGGCTTCACGGTGGAAGACCGTGACCGCAACCAGGGCATGTATTTCGTGCGCTATGTTGATCAGAACCAGGACGCCAGGAAAAAAGAAGGCGGCCTGTTCTCGCGCCTGTTCTCTTCCAAGAAGGACGATACCAAGACCGCCCAGCGTTATCGGGTACAGGTCAAGGGCAGCGGCGACGCCAGCCAGGTGTCGGTGCTGAACAATGACGGCCGGCCGGATACTTCGCAGACGGCGGACCGCATCCTGGCCTTGCTGGGCGATCAGTTGAAGTAAAGCGTGAGGCCGGTCGGGCACGGCCCGCGCGAGCGCCGCAATGGAGTCATCCCTTGAAATTTGCATCCCTGGGAAGCGGCAGTGAAGGCAATGCGCTTCTGATTCGTGCCGGCAGCAGTACCGTCATGCTCGATTGCGGCTTCGGCTTGCGCGAGTGTGAGCGGCGCCTGGCCCGCCTCTCGGTGCTGCCGGGCGAATTGTCCGGTATCGTCGTCACCCATGAACATTCCGACCACGTCGGCGGCGTCTTCAAGTTTGCGCGCCGCCATCGGGTGCCGGTCTGGATCAGCCACGGCACCTGGGAAGCGGTGCGGCACGATACCAACCAGGTCGACATCCGTTATTGCCGCGATGGCGATCGCCTGGCCATAGGCGACCTGGAATTGCGTCCGTATACCGTTCCGCATGACGCGCGCGAGCCGGTGCAATACGTAATCGGCGATGGCGCGCGCTCGCTCGGTGTGCTGACCGATGCCGGACAACCCACACCCCACATGGTGCAGATGCTGGGCGGTTGCGATGCCCTGGTCCTGGAGTGCAACCACGATGAACAGATGCTGCGCGATTCCAGCTATCCGGCTTCGCTCAAGTGGCGCATCGGCGGGCCTTTCGGCCATCTCTCCAATCGGGCCATAGGCGAAATCCTGGCGGCGCTCGACCAAAGCCGCCTCAAGCGCGTGGTGGGCGCGCATTTATCCAAGCAGAACAACACGCCCGAGCTGGCGCGCCAAGCGCTGGTGCAAGCCTTGAACGACCGTGGCACCGAAGTCATGATCGCCTGCCAGGAAGAGGGATTCGGCTGGCTTGACGTGGCCTGAGATTGCTCATGGCGCCAATCCCGGCGCCCGATTTCAAAAGCGACAGACGAAAAAAAACCGGTCCATCAAGGACCGGCTTTTCGTCCAGTAAAACTGGATTACTTCGAAGCAGCCGGAGCGGCAGCGGCCGGAGCCGAAGCAGCGGGAGCCGAAGCAGCAGCGGAAGCCGAAGCGGCCGGAGCGGCAGCAGCGTCAGCCGGAGCCGAAGCAGCAGGAGCCGAAGCGGCGGGAGCAGCAGCGTCAGCAGGAGCGGAAGCAGCCGGAGCGGGAGCAGCAGCCGGAGCAGCGGCAGGAGCCGGAGCGGCTTCTTCTTTCTTGCCGCAAGCGGCGAGGGCAACGGCCAACAGGGAAGCGATCAACAGCGTTTTTTTCATGTTTAATCCTCAGAGGTCAGACAATAATGAACGATGACTAATTACCGGTAATTATCGCTCGCTGGTTTTTCGTCAAGGCATCGGAATGTCCCGGCGAAACTTACCAGCCGAAGATTATAGCTGAAAACTTATTGCGGACGCACAACACAAATTGCCAATCAGTAAGGAGCTTGTAAGCAAGTGTGGCAAGCCAGTCACGCTGCACCGCGTTGCAAGCCTTTCCATTCAAAAAAGCCGTCCCCAGCCTGCCTCCATCAATGGCCTTGCCCCTCGCGCTTGGCCCCCAGCAGCAGCCAGCCGTGGCCATACCATGCGTGCAGGGCTTCTGCCACGTCCGCACTCGCGGCACTGAATTCTTCTCCTTGCAGGGCGCGTTGGTCCGCCAGCAGGCGCAGCGTCTTGCGGTCGGCTGGAGAGGTGTCGAAAGACTCGCCATTGATGTACACCCGGCGTCCCGCGTACAGCATGCGGCTGCGTGGAGACAGGCGCAGGCCGCGCTTGACCGCGGTCTCGGCAAAGCGCGCTGCGTTCAAGGCTTTTTGCGGCGGCTTGAAAAAGGTTTCCGGCTTGGGTGTGGAGAGATATTCGCCGAGGAAGAGATCGGTATCGTCGCGCTCGAAACGAATCTGGCTCAAGGCCTGGTTGACGCGCTCCAGCATGCTCGTGGGTATTTCGGCCGGTCGCTTGCTGGCGCCAAGATCGGGATCGGCATAGCGGCCGGAAAGCTCAACCGTATCTGCCATGAACTGCAGAAAATGTTCGGCCAATTCCTGCCAGGGCGCGGCCCGAAATCCGATCGAATACGTCATGCATTCGCCAATGGCTACGCCGTCATGGGCATACTGCGGCGGCAGGTAGAGCATGTCGCCCGGCTCCAGCGTGTATTCCTGTTCCGGCTGAAAATTGCGCAGGATTTTTACCGGCAAGCCTTCCACCAGCGACAAGTCGCGCTGACGGCCGATTTGCCAACGGCGCTTGCCATGCGCTTGCAGCAGGAACACGTCGTAGGAATCGAAATGCGGACCGACGCCGCCGCCGTCGGTGGCATAGCTGATCATCAGGTCGTCCAAGCGCGCATCGGGCAGGAAGCGAAAGCGCGACAGCAGTTCGTCGGCGCGCTCGTCGTGCAGGTTCACGCCTTGCACCAGCGTGCTCCAGCCGCGCTTGGCGGGGGAGGGCATCTGCGCAATCGGGCCGTGGCTCAACTTCCATTTGCCGCCGGCATGGCTGATGAGGCGCGATTCCACCTCGTCACTGGCGGCCAGCGCAAACAGTTCTTCGCGCGAAATGGGCGCACGGAAATCGGGAATCGCCTGGCGGATCAGGAGTGGTTTCTTGTGCCAGTATTCAGACAGGAAGCGGGCGGGCGTCATGCCGCCCAGCAGGGTAAATTTTTTCATGGGCGCATTATAGATTGCACGCGGGGCGGCCTCGCGGCGGAATCATGGTGGCGCCGGCCGGTCTCACCAAGTCATTTGCCATTGCTTGCCCTTGCGCCCCGAAAGCGCGCGCGGGCGGCGCGTATAATCTGGCCTCTTTCCAAACAAGCACGCAAAGGACGTTTCATCATGATCGCCAAGGATGTAGTGGTCACCCTCAATTACAAGCTGTCCGATGCGCAGGGCAATCTGATCGAAGAAAGCCGCGAGCCGATGGTGTACCTGCACGGCGGCTACGGCAACACGCTGCCCAAGCTGGAAGAGGCACTGGAAGGCAAAGACGTCGGCGCAAAAATCCAGGTGCAGGTCGAGCCGCAAGATGCCTTCGGCGAATACGACCCGGAGCTGGTACGCATGGAAAGCCGTGACCGCCTGCCTTCGCCGCTGGAAGTCGGCATGCAATTCGAAGGCGCGCCCGACACCGCCGGCCCGGACGAAGACAGCGTGATCTTCACCGTGACCGACATTGCCGACGACAAGGTGGTGCTGGACGGGAACCATCCGCTGGCCGGCATGGCTTTGCGCTTCGAGCTGGATGTGGTGTCGGTACGGCCGGCCAGCGCCGAGGAAGTTGCGCATGGACACGTGCACGGACCGCATGGTCATCATCACCACCATGAGGGCGATGATGACGAGGGCGAAGGCGATCAATTCCGCAGCGTGCCCCTGCAGTAAATCCGAAACAGGGCGTCAGCTGCGGCTGGCGCTCATTCGCTTTCGCTGGCGTGCAAGCTGTTGTTGCGGCCTTGCACACTGACTTTTGTCACCCCCGCCCAGGGCACCAGTTCGCCGACATTGCCGCGCCAGCGCAAGCCGGCCTTGGTACGACCATCTCCCTGGTGCACCAGCAGCAGCTTGCCGTTGAACTGGCCGGCCAGTTCGCGCAGCTGGCGCCGGATTTCCAGATAGCCGTCGCGCTGTGCGG
>JAEVZY010000211.1 GCA_023392035.1 Pseudomonadota bacterium
TCGGGCGGGGCGAAGGGCCATTAGGGCCGCGCACCGCCGCACAGCCGGTTCAGTCCGCCGCTATCTTCAAGGCGCCGCTCAAGGTGGCACCGCTGACGGCGGGCAGGCCGGCGCTGGTGCCGGCAAAACTGATGGTGGAGGTGGGAAGCGGCACGAAAGCATCCGTTTCCATGGTGGCGTTGCCGATCACGATCGAGGTGTCGAAGGTGCCATGCATGGGCGCCACGCCATTCCAGATCGAGTGATCGGCCGCCGGCGAATTGTTGATGATGTCGCGCATCAGCGGATCGATCGCAAAACTCAACAGGTCGCTGATGGTGTCATCGGCGCTCGGCTGCAGCGAGATCAGGTCGTTGGTCACCAGACTGGATGAGCCCACCACGACTTCCCGCCACGGATCGCTGTAATAGGCCCAGGCCTTGGCGCCGGCGGGGAAGCTGGCGCTCACCACATCATGGTCCGCGCTGACCACCATATCCACATTGGGAAAGACGAACTGGAAGATTTGCGGTTGCTCGCCCGGCAGCACGTCGGCCGCGCGCTGTTTCATGCTGAGCAGCAAAGGCGTGTGCACCACGGTGCCGGTGGCTGTGGGCCGGTTGTTGGCCTGCACGCGAAAGCCGAAGGAGATCATGGGCGAAAAGTCACTGCGCCGTGCCGGCCCGGCGCCATCGGCCGACTGGATTTGGGACAAACTGAAGGCCGTGCCCGAGATCAGGACCTGACTTGCCACCAGCTTGAGCATTGCGCCGCTACTGGTGCCGGTATTGGTGCCGGTGTTGGTGCCGGTGTTGGTACCTGTATTGGTACCTGTATTGCTGCCGGTGCCTTGGGTATTGACGCCCGAGGTCGCCCCGGCCAAGGGCGCATCGCCGCCGCCACCACAGGCGGCCAGACCCAGCGCTGCCACCATGACCCATGCATGTCGTATCCCGATCACTTTTCGTCCCCCTTCGATGTTGTCAACATGGCCATTCTGGGGTTTTGCCTGTGACGAAAAGTGCGAATGCTCAAAGGTCGGAAATGCCGCTACAAAATTCAGCGTGCAGTCAGAATTCACGCGCTCGCCGCATGGGCAAATGCCGAACAGCGCTGTACTCAATGATGCTTTTGCATCGCCCCGGCCGGCAGCAATTTCCGAGCGTGGCAAGGCTGCAAGTCCGCTCGACAAATCGCTTGCACACCTGGAATCAATAGCGCCGACAAAAGAACAATTGGGAGCACAAAAAAGCGGCTCCCCGCTTGGCTTCAGAAAATAAATCGCAGATTTTTTCGTGGTCGGCCGGGCAAGTGCCAAAGGTAGTGGGCGTCTTTCCCGCGGGTTTCTCAAGCCATTGAGCCGCAAGGATTTTTTCGGATTCTGTGAGCAAGACATCTAGCCTTCCTGGCTAGTCGCTCTGGCAAAACTGCTTGCCAATTTCCCCTCGTCATTGCCTCTCTTCATTTTTTCCGGGCGGAACCAATTCCGCCGGGAAAGCCTCAGAGCAGGACCTTTGCGTTGATTCAGCGCAAGCCTTGAAAAGCCTGAGAAATAAAGAGAGAGAAACAATGACCAACGCATCCCTCACCCTCCTCAAGACTGCCACCGCTGCTGCCATGGCTGCAGCCCTGTTGACCGCCTGTGGCGGCGGCGGGGGCGACGCCGGCACCGGCTCCGGCAGCGTGATGGGCTCGTCCTCGGGGGCGGTTGTGCCCAGCAACAGCAGCGCCGCTTCCGGTCCGGCTGGCCAGGACGCCAACAGCTACACCCTGACCTTCGCCGACGAATTCGATTCCTTCAACTCCGGCGTCTGGAATGACAAGATCTGGTACGAAGGCGCGCCCGACACCAACAACTACACCGTGGAAGACGGCAGGTTGAAAATCTGGCCGCAAAAGAACAGCGCTGGCCAATTCTTCAACCGCACCATCGACACCGACGGCAAGTACTACCAGACCTATGGTTACTTCGAGATCGAAGCCAAGCTGCCGGTCGGCAAAGGCACCTGGCCCGCGTTCTGGTTGTTCAACCATATCGACAACCGTCGCCCTGAAATCGACATCATGGAAGCCTATGCGGGCGGTGGCCCGGACAGCGGCTGGTCGGACGCCAACCTGCACCCGACCGCCTACGGCGCCACCATCTGGAAAGACCAGAACGTGAACGGCGGCTTCAAGATGATTTCCACGCCTGACCTTTCGGCCGGCTTCCACAAGTACGGTTTGAAGTGGGAAGCCAACCGGCAAACCTTCTACTTCGACGGCCAGGAAGTGTTCTCGCAAGAGGTCACCATGGGCGATCCGATGTACATCATGCTCGACCTGTGGTTCGGCTCGGCCAGCGGCCAGGGCGACGATTCCACGCCGCAGGGCAAGGGCAATTCGTATGAAGTGAACTACGTGCGCGCCTGGCAGTTCAAGTAAGACGCCAGCAGGGAGCCTGGAGCAGGCTCCCAACTCCCGCACCAGGGTAGGGGAGTGAAAGGCCGGTCCGCAGTTCGGGATCGGCCTTTCTTTTTGGAGCTTCGGTATGCCGGCCTTCAGTAGCGCCAGTTGCCCAGTTGCTCACGGTGACTGCCAAGCGAATACTCGAAGCGCAACAGGTGTCGGCTGGCCGGCATCAGCGCTTGAAGTTGATCGAGTATCTTGAACTCTTCATGCGCGCTCAGGGTTGTCTCCTTCATCAAGTCCAACTTCACCCACAGCAGCCTGCGATTGGCGCGAATCGCCTCCAGCACGGTAGTGATGGCATCGTTGTTGGTATAGAGCTTCCCCAGTCTCACGCTCAGTTTTTGCAGGCGCGGGTGAGCCCTGATCATGGCCGCCAACGTCGGGATGATATTCCGGTTGGCTGCGTTCAGGCCGTGCAGGCTGTCCAGGCTCAGCTCTTCCAGGGAACGGTTGCTATGCAGTGCATTGAGCAGCCCAAGTTGATGCTCGCCGGTTGGCAGACGGCGCATGCACAGCACGCGCAGCTTGCAGTTCGGAGCGGCCAGGACGTTGTTGAGATATACCAGTTGCTGGAAGTTGCCACCCAGGACCAGCTCCGACAAATGCTTCAGCTCGAGCAGAGGGCTCTTCACGTTCCTGTCCACATCAAGTACTTCGAGCCTCACCAGGGATTGCGGCAAACTCTGCGAAACCTCGCGTTCCAGTTTGTGCACCGAAAGTGCCGACAACTGCCCCTGCAGCACAGGCAAAGACTGTTCGGCGCCCAGCACCAGCTGCAATTGCGCTGCCTGTGGCAGCGCAGATGGAATGGATTGCTGTTCATGGGGATCATCAACAGCGGTGAGCGCCAGCAGCGAAAGGCGTGACAGCGTGGCGGGCGGCACGCGGCTCAATGCCACACTGGCGGGCAGAACCAGACGTTTGAGTTGCGCCAGGCGGTCAAGCCAGGCCAGGTCTGGCTTCTGTTCCCCCTTTTGCCCGGCATCCACCGCAAAGCGCAGGGTTTTCAGGCGGGTGCAACTGGCCAGGAAGCTTGCCTTGTCTTCGTCGATGACGATTGCCAGGTCCAGCGTCAAATCTGTCAGGCCTTGCGGATGGATTTTGATCATCTCGCACCAGCCGTCCCAATCGGTGCGCGGCCTCAGCTTCCATCGATGCAGCGCCCACAGCGATTTGTGCCAGTCTTCCTTGACCACCGAGCTGACCAGATGGCCCGTCGCTCCCCAGCGTGGGTCAGCGATAAAATCCAAACCCCAGCGCAGGCCCAGATACTCGCGGTGGGATTGCGGTGAAAGCGTGGCCGGCTGCGTATTTTTCCTGTTCGTGTATTCGTTGAGCAGCAAGGATTCCAGCGCAGCCAATTCGAGCCGCAGCGATTCGGGAAGGGAGCGAATCACCGCCACTTTCAGGCAGAACGAGGCTCGGTCCAAAGCGCCGACACACCTCAGCAAGCGCAACAAGGGTCGCGGATCGGGAAGACGGGCAAATTCGATCGCCAGTGTGCGCCAGCCACGATAGGCCAGCACGCAAGAAGGTGAACCCTCTTGACGCGGGAGCGGCAGTTGCCAGTTCTGGGCCGCGACGATCAGCTCCGAATAGTCGGTACGCAATTGGGCAACCGGGTCCGGCTGTCGCGTACGCATCGTGGGCGCACTTGGCGGCGCGGCGGGAAGCTCATCAGGGTTTGCTCGCCCTTTCGCGGATTGCAGGGCGCCGGACAGCGAGGCGGTGCGCCTCAACACATCGCGCCCGGAAGTGAATTCACCTGCACGTTTGCTCAATGGGGACTCCGATTTGGTTTTGTGTGGACGTGGAGCGCGGCCACAATGGGTTCGCAGTGCTGGATCTTCCAGTTGTACTCAGCGAAGGTTTGGTGCCCTCGCTTTGTCACGTGTGTCTCCAAATTCAACCAGGCGATTTCGTAACTGCGCCCGGGAATGGTTCCTCGCGCCCGGACCAGTCCGCACAAAATGCGACTTTGCTGACGCAGCCCAACAAGGCCCGAAGCCGTTGCCGCATTCTTCTGACCAGGAAGAAACATTCAGGAAGGAAGTCCAATGCGCACATCTGTTCGCCGCCCCGCCGCCGCCACCTGCCTCGCGCTGGGCCTGGCCCTTGGCCTGTGCAGTGCACATGCCAAGGACAAGTCACGCAATCCCGACACCGACCAGCAGCCGGACCAAAGCATGGCGCGCGCCATCCAATTGCATCCGCTGCCGCAAGCGGTGTCCAGCAACAGCACAATCAGCCTGCATTGCGGTCGGCAGTACTACGGCACGCTGGATCTGAACAACCGCAGCAATGTCACCGTGCGCACCGAAGGCAGTTGCGGCAGGGCCGCCATCAGTCCCGGCCAGCCGGTCAAGGGCTGGGGTCGGCAAAAGGACAACATCTGGATCGCAGCGCTGCCATATCCGCCCGCCATCCTTACCTGGAATGACAAACCGCTGGCGCTGGCGCATTACCCCAACAAGCCCTGGGCGCGCGGGCGCAGCGATTCGCCGTCGCGCATCAACGCCAAATTGCCGAGCGCCGATCTGGCCGGCGCCACCGTGGTCTATCGTCCGGAAGAATGGATGATCGAAACCCGGACGGTTGCCGAATACGACAATGGCGCCATCGTGCTCGCGCCGAAGCAGGGCGATGCCTTCGATCCCAAGCCCGACACCGAGTTCTACGTGGAAGGCAAGCTGTGGATGCTGGATTCGCCCGGCGAATGGGCCTGGCAGGATGGCTGGCTCTATCTGTGGGCGCCGGACGGCCAGTCGCCGCAGGGACGGGTCTGGGCAGCGCCGCGCGCCAATGGCATCGATGCCGAGCACAGCCGCAACATCACCATCGAGAATGTGCGCATCCATACCGCCGCCTATGGCATCAATGCCGGCGACGCCAGCAATCTGCATGTGCGCAATGTGGAGATCAGCAACCTGAGCCAGGACGGCATCTTTGCCGGCGGACGCGGCTTGCTGGTGGATTCGGTGAAGATCAGCAATGCCATGCACAACGGCATATTGGGCTTCTATGGCATCAGCGATGTGGCCGTCATCAATTCCAGCATCGAGAACACCGGCATGGTCGGCATGCCCAAGCGCTCGCGCGGCGCCATCAGCTTCGAGCAAAGCAGCGGCGCGCGGGTGCACAACAACCGCATCAGCAATGCCTCGTATATCGGCATCCGCGTGCACAAGGATGCGGTGGTGACCAACAATGTGGTGGATCGCGCCTGCCAGATCCTTTCCGACTGCGGCGGCATCTACACCTTCGCGCCGGACAAGCAGGCGCTCAATGTGCGCATCGAAGGCAATACGGTCAGGAACCTGGCCGGGCGCTACGCCTACGGGGTGTACCTGGATGACTCGGCCAATGGCGTGACGGTGGCGCGCAACCTGTTGCAGAAGAACCCGGGCGCGCTGGAAATCCACAATGGCTACAACAACCTGATCACGCAAAACGTGATGGCCGATTCCACCCATGAACACATCCTGTTCAATGAAACCGGCAAGGAATACGTGAGCCGCAACCGGATCCTGAAGAACCTCTTCATCAGCAGCGGCAAGGAAGTCACCTATCGTCTGTGGAGTCCGCGCGACGGCAAGACCAACGCCCAGTTCGCCCAGTACGAGGACAATCTCTACGTCGGCAGCGGCAAGAATTTTGCCGAGCTGGCGGGCAAGGGCGTGGTGGACTGGTCGAGCTGGCGCAGCAGCCTGGGCCAGGATGTGCGTTCTCGCCTGGAAAACAATCTGGATGCCGGCCGCGAGCAGGCGCGCAAGTGGCAGGTCGGCGCGGCCCAGGGACGCGCCAGCCCCTGAACCCGCCTGGCGTACTCAGCGCAATCAGCTGTCGGCGCGCTTGAACAGCAATTGGCGGCCGATGCCGAGAATGAACAGGGTATTGGTCACCATGTAGCGCTTGAACAGGCGTCGCGGGTCGGCCAGCAGGCGAAACAGCCACTCCAGGCCATTGCGCTGGGCCCAGAGCGGCGCCCGGGCCACGGTGCCGGCGTGGTAGTCGAAGGCTGCGCCCACGCCCACCATCACCGCCTGGATGCGGCCGCGCTGCTGCGCCATCCATTGTTCCTGCTTCGGGCAGCCCAGGCCGACGAACACCACTTGCGCGCCGGAGCGCGCAATCAGATCCACTTCGGCCTGTTGCTCGGCTTCGGTCAGGCTGCGAAAGGGCGGCGAATGCAGGCCGACCAGCCGCAAGCCGGGAAAGGCGCGGCGCGCGGCGCGTGCCAGCTTGTCGAGCGTTTCGGGCGTGCTGCCATAAAAGAACACCGCCTGTTCGCGTTCCTGCGCCAGCGCCAGGTAGCGCCACATCAGGTCCGGTCCGTTGATGCGTTCCTGCTGCGCATGGCCCAGGCGGCGCAAAGCCCAGGCCACCGGCGCGCCATCGGCCGTGCACAGGTCGGCGCCGTCGACGATGCGGCGGAAGGCCGCATCGCGCGTGGTGCTCACCACCGAGTGCACATTGCAGATGCAGACATAGCGCGACTGGCGCGCCGCGGCCCATTCGGAAATGCGTTGCAGCGCCTGGTCCCAGTCCAGCACATCGATGCGTGCGGTCAGCACCGCCCGCCGTTGTCGCTCAGGCGGCATGGCAGGTCTCCATTTCGGCGTGGATGGCTTGGTCGTAGATTTCCATGAGCATGCGGTAATTGGCTTGCGGTGTGTAATGGCGTTCATATTCCAGGCGCGCGGCCTGGCCCATGCGTTTCATTTCCTCGGGATGGCTTTCGGCCCAGCGCAGGGCGTCGGCCAGGGCGTCGGCGTCGCCGGGTTCGACCAGCAGGCCGGTCTCGCCATCGCGCACCAGCGCGCCCAGTCCGCCGTGGCGGCTGGCGATGACAGCGGTGCCGGCGGCGAAGGCTTCGATCGCCACCATGCCGAAGGTCTCATAGCAGGTGCTGGGCGCCACCACATACAGGGCGCGGCCCATCCTGCGCGCGATCTCGGCCGGCTCCAGGTAGCCCAGGAAATCGTCGCCGAAGAAATCGCGCACGCGCTCTTGCAGCGGGCCGCCGCCGGCCACCAGCACGCGCAGGCTGCGCGGCAGGCCGGACAGCGCCTGCACCAGCACTTCGATGCCTTTTTCCGGCGACAGCCGGCCCACGAATAGGCCGCCGCGGCGTGCGCTCCAGTCCGGAATGCCGGCGGCGCGGGCCACGAAGTGGGGCTTGATGCACATGCGCTCGCCGGGCAGGCCGCCCTTGACGAACTTGGCGCGGCAAAAGTCATTGAGCACGATGTAGCGCGTCACTTTCTCGCGAAAGGTGCCCAGGGTGTCGTGGGCGATCAGCATGCCCGACAGCAGCGCCGACTGGGCGGCGGAGGAGCGATAGCACTTGCGGGTGACGGCGCGCCACGGAATCTTGCCCATGCAATCCTCGCAAACCTTGCCCTGGCGCAGGAACATCGCCTGCGGACACAGCATGCGGAAGTTGTGCAGGGTCTGCACCACCGGTATCTTGTGACGCGCGGCGGCCCAGTACAGCGAAGGCGAGATCAGCGGAAAGGTGTTGTGCACATGGATCAGGTCGGGCCGGCTGCGCGCCACTTCCTGCTCCACATCCGACGAAGTGCGACGCGACCAGATGGCGGAGGTCAGCGCCGTGCCGGGATGCTCCAGCAGTTCGTCATTGTGCCGGCGATAGGTGGATACCTCGTGGCCGTTGTCTCGCAACAGGGCAATTTCGGCATCCACCACAACATCCTCACCCCCCCGGTGCTGGTATGCGTTGTGCGCGATGAGTATCTTCATTGGTCGTCTTGCACCGGATTCGTGTGGTGCGCTCTGGAATCATTGAACCTCTCCCGTGTGGGCGCCGTTATGACTGGGCTCAAGCTGGCCGCGCTCCTGGTGGAACGGCTTAAGCCGCCTCAAGACCGGGGCTGTTTCGATCCGCGCGCGGCGTGGCGCACAAACCGCGTCTTGTTCCGCCACAACATGGCGCAGGCAGCCCCGCGCACACTGTTCCCTGGTCTGGAATGGGAGGCGGTCGTGAATCCACTGGAAGCGGAAATCGGGCAGCTGGCGGGCGCACCCGGCGCGCGTTCGCGCCTGGCACATAAACAGCGCGAGCGGCTGCTGGCGGCGTTTGCCGATTGGCTGGAAGAAGGCGGCGGCGGCAGCGTGCTGCAGGTCGGCATGCGCGGCAGAATGCCGGATCGGCCCTTGTCTTTCGGGCCGGCCGCCCGCGGCCCGGCGATTGCCTGCGTGCTGGACGGCGGCATGGCCGAGCGCGGCCGCTATGCGCGCGCGGACGGCGGCCCCTTGCTGTATGCCGATGGCGAGTTCGACTGGGTCTACGGCGAAAACCTGCTGGAGCATGCCGGCAGTTTCGAGCGCCAGTTCGAGTTGCTCAAGGAATTGAACCGGGTGGCGAAGAAAGGCGTTTTCCTGAGCGTGGCCAACCGCCGTCATCCGCTGGACATGGAGAGCCTGCTGCCGCTGCTGCACTGGTTGCCGACCGGGCTCTGGCGGCGGCTGGCGGGCGGCGCGGCCGGCAGCCGGCGGCTGTTGAGCGCGCGCGAACTGAAGCATCTGGTCAGCCTGCTGCCGGGCCAGCCCAGGAGCGACCTGGGTCACATCCGCCTGTTCGGACCGAAGGCGGTTTTCTTTCTGATGCTCAGGAAGGCTTAGAAGGGCGCCGGGGCAAGCGCCCCTGCGCAATCTCCCCCGGCATTTTTCGGGGCGCTCCTGAACCGCCGCGGCGCAGCCGCAACTCAGCGTCGCGGGTCTTGGGTTTACGGAGACGAAAACATGCATGTAGGAGACGACATCAGAACCCGGCATGCCCGGGATGACGCGAATCGCGCCGGCACTGGGCAAACGCAAGGGCCGGACCCGGCGCCGACCTTGCATGCCCCACGGCGCTCGAGCGTGGAGCCGGAACCGGTCACCAACCTCACCACTACCAGCGTCACCACCACCACCACCACTGCCAGCGTCAGCGGGCAAGGCACCGGTGCGCCGCTCGCGACCGATCGCGACAGCGCAAGCGGGGAAGCGCAAGGCGAGCCGGCGCCGCCGCCGGCGCGGCAATCCGCCCGGCGTGCCTACCAGGCTGTGCGCGCCCTGGCCCGGCAGGGCAGTGCGGAGGCGCAGAACGATCTTGCCCTGTGCTATCTCGACGGCCGCGGCGTCAAAAAAAACCGCAGCAAGGCGGCCCGCTGGTTCCAGGCGGCGGCCGAACAGGGACACAGCTTCGCCCAGGCCTGGTGCCTGTGGCATGGCAGCGGCGTGCAGACCAATCTGGCGGCGGCGGTCGAGCTCTACATGCGCTCGGCCACCAGCGGCCATGTCGATGCAATGTGGCGGCTGGGCCTGTGCTACGAGCACGGCTGGTGCGTGCAGGCGAGCGACGCCAATATCGCCTTGCAGATGTTCCAGCTGGCGGCGATGAAGGGCAATGCCGACGGCCAGTTCCATCTGGCGCGCAGCTATTACTACGGGATCGGAACCCCGCAAAGCAAAATGGAAGCGGTGTACTGGTTCGCCCTGTCCGAGGGCAAGGCCAAGTCCGCCATCGCACAGCCGATGCGCCTGCTGGAACTGCTGGAGCAGGCCTTGCGCGACTTCGATACCGCCTTGCAGGAGGAGTTGCCGCGCATCGAAAATTTCCTGGCGCGCAGTTTGGCCACTGAGCCCGAGCCCGGGGACGGGGCCGAGGATGCGCCCGGGCCTGAGCCCGAGCCCCGGAATGCGCCCGAGCCGGGCGCGGGACAGGAGCCTGCCGGCGCGCTCGCGACCGGCGACTCACCGGAGCAAGCCGGGCAGCAGCCGGCCGCCGACGTCGAGGATGCGCGCGCAAGCTCACCCTCGCGCCCGGGCGCGGGCTTGCCGCACCTGCAGGAATTGAGCGAGCCTTCGTCCACGCCCAGCACCGAATCGGGCAACTCCGCCGAAGGCGATGAGGCCGAGGAAGGCAATGAAACCAACTTCGAGTGGCAGGTCGACCCGAAGGAGAGCAACTCTACCTTCAGCTGAGGCCTGCGGCGTGCTTTCAATACGACATCTGCGCCAGCTGGCCGTTTTCCACCCGCTGGGCCGGCGGCAGCCGGCCCGCCACATGCGCCAGGAAGGAGGACAGCTGGTCCCAGGCCTGCAACTGGTCGATGTCGCGCGAATGGGCCCAGAGATGGAATACGCCCTCGTTCTGGCACACGTGGTCGAACATGGCGTGGATGCGGTCCAGCCAGTCTTCGTGCTTGAGCGCCAGGCGCAGCAGCGCGCGCCTTTCGCCCCATTCGCCCTGGCTGGCGAAGTTGCGCACATAGACGTTGCGCGCATGCGGATAGAACTGGCAGGTGGTCGGCATGCGCCAGGCGTCCTGGCCGGGGCCGGGGTGCAGGTTGGCGGTGGTGCGCGCATAGCGGAAACCGGCCGACTTCACCATCTGCAGATCGCGCTCGCCGAATTTGCCGCCGGGATAGCAAAAGCCCGCCACCTCATGGCCCAGCGTATCTTCCAGCCGCCGTTTGCCTTCCACAATCTGGTAATGCGCATCGTCGGCCGGCAAGGATTTCAGGAAGCAGTGGTCCAGGGTATGCGAGCCCAGTTCAAAGCGCTGGTCGAGCTGGCGCTGTTCGGCGCCGGGCAAGACTTTGTAGCCTTCGCGGTTGCGCACCGGGATGTAGAAGGTGGCGGCGATGCCGTGCCGGTTCAGCAATTCCGCCATGCGCAGATCCGCAGGATGACCGTCGTCGATCGAGCAAGTGAAAAGCGCCGCCATGCTTCACCTCGGCTCAGGACGAACCCGGTGACTTGCCGCCACGCCGGTTGTCGGCACGCACCATGGGATCGGTATAGGCCATGCGGTAATCCAGCGGCTGGCGATCGGATACCGGCATGCGCTGCTTCTTGCCGCTGGCGCTGCCGGAGGGACGGGTGCCGCGCTCATGCGCCAGCTTGCAGGCCTCGACCACGCCGGCGGCCGCGGGATCGAAGGTGTAGTTGGACACCAGTTCCAGGCTGCGCCGCGAGTAGGCATTCCAGCGCGCCTCGTCGGTCAACAGCGGCAGGGCGCATTCGGCCCATTGCCGGGCATCGATGTCGCAGACGTGCCCGTTCTGGCCATCGATCACCAGCTCATTGACCACGCCCGCATGGGGCGAGACGATCACCGGCAGGCCGGCGGCGCAGGCTTCATTCACCACCACGCCCCAGACGTCAGCCAGGGTCGGAAACAGGAAAATCCGTGCCGACTGGTACAGACCCGGCAGGTCGCCCTGGGTGGCAAAGCCGTGGAATTCGGAGTCGACGTGGTCGGTATAGCGGGTGGCGGCATCGCGCAAGGCGTTCTCCAGGCTGCCCGAGCCGACAAACAGGATGCGCACCCGGCGCTTCAGGCGGCGCGCGGTTTCGGCGGCCACGTCGAGCGCGAACAGCGGGCTTTTGCCGGGCTCGAAGCGGCTGCAGAAAATATAGTCGAAGCGCTTTTCAGGCAGCGCGAGCGGCGGCAGGTAAGCCGCGTTGTTGGCGCACAGCGGCGACAGGAAGCAGCGTTCCGGTTCGATGCCATAGCTCATGTACAGGCGCTTGCCACCAAGGCTGGCCGAAAGAAAGGCCGCCGAACGGGGGAAGATGAAGCGGCGCACCATGCGATGCAGGCTGGACAGGCTGCGTTCGGAAACATCGGTGCCGTCGGTCATTGGAATATGCGGAATGCCCTTCAACCAGGCATACAGGAAACCGTACAGGTGGGTCGGATTGAAGCCGTCGGTGACGATCACATCGGCCTTCACCCGGCGCAGGGCGGCGAACACTTCCGGATTGTGATGGATGTAGCGCTCGCCGCGGGCAATGAAGTGTTCCGGCAAAAAGGTGTGGGTGAACTCGAAGGGCGGCAAATCCCAGAAGCGGTTGGGCTCGCGCCGGCTGCAGAAGATGACATGCAAATCCACGCCTGGAATATGGGCGATGCGGTTGTACATCGGCACCCGGTAGGGCGGCGGTGTGTTCGCGACGACGGCAATTTTCAGCATCGAGGAGCTTTCCATGAGTTCTGATGTTCGGCCAGGCTCGCCGCATCTCTACGGCAATCCTTTTTGGCGAAATGCGTACCAGTGTAGGCAAGGCGATTTGCACCGGTTTTGCGGATCGACATAAGCCGCGGGATTTCAGCGCCGCGCTTGTGCGGCCTCAGTTCGCCCTCGCTTTCGCCCACTTCAGTTCGCCGCTGCAGTTCGCAGCCCTTGTTCTGCCAAGTCAATGCTGACGCCGTCGCCAACCCAGCCAGCCATCCAGGCGGCCGCGCATGACCGCAATGCCATGCGCCAGATCGGGGCCGATCGCGCCTTTCAGGACCGGGCGCAGGATCGGCGACAACAGGCCGCGCAGGATCACCCAGGGCGACAGGCCATGCTTGGCATACAGCGCGCCGGTGCCGCGGGCGCGGCTGCGCGCCGCCTCGCGTGCACTCGGCGTGCAGGCGATCTGGCCGGGGCTGTGCGCGTGATGCACCTTGCCGGCCGGCTCATAGGCCACCAGCGCGCCGGCGCGCAGGGCGCTCATGATGAGATCGGTTTCCTCGCCGGCGCCGAACCATTGGCCCACGCCCAGGCGCGCGTCGAAACCGCCGACCCGCTCGAACAGGCTGCGGCGGATGAAGATGGTGATGGAAGCCACCGGCACATCGCGAAATGCAGCCGAGCGCTCCCAGGACAGCGTGGGCAGCGCAACCGGCGGCTCGCCCTGTTCCACCCAGTGGATCACCAGGCCCTCGGGCCGGTCCGGCGCCTTGATGCGCTGGCGCAGCACCTGCAGCAGCAGCGGGTCATACCAGCAATCGTCATCCGGAAAGCCGAGCCAGGTGCCGCGCGCGGCGGCCACGCCGGCATTGCGCGCCGCCGCCAGGTTGGGCGGGTGGTGCAGCAGGTGCCGCACCGTGATGCCATGGCTGCGCGCCAGCGCCAGCGGCGCGGCCAGCCGGGCGTCCACGTTCTGGTCGACCACGATCACTTCCACGCCGCTGCAGTCCTGCACCGCCAGCGCCTCGAAAAAGCGCACCAGTTCCTCGCTGCGGCCGACCGTTGCCAGCACCAGCGACAACCAGGTCGAGCCGTCGCGCCAGGCGCTGCGCCGGCCGGGTTCCTCCTGTCGCATGCGCATCATTTGCCGACCTCCGCCTGCAAGCGGTGGCGCCGCACCTGGTAGCGCAGGTGATGCATCAGGCGCTGAATCGGCGCCTGGCCGGCATGCGCCAGGCGCACCCGGAAATCTTCTTCCATCGCCGCCAGCCGGTTGCGGGTGGAAAGACTGCCGGCATGCTCGCGGAACACTGCCAGCGGAATATCCAGCTGCGCCGGCTCGGCCAGGCGCGAGAGTTTCAGCCAAAGGTCGTAATCCATTGCGTACTTGAGGCGTTCGTCGAAGCCACCGGCCCCCAGCATCAGGCTGCGCTTGACGAAGGTGGCGGGATGGGGAATGAAATTGCCGCGCAACAGGGCGCGCGGCGTGAAGCGCGGCGCGCGCCAGCCTTCGGGCCGCAACACGCCATCGATATCGGAGAGGATGCGCCCGAACAGCCATTCGCGGCGCTGGCTCTGCAGCTCATGCGCCACGCGCGACAGCACGCTGGCATCGAGGTAGTAGTCATCCGAATGCAGATGCGCCACCACCTCGCCCGAGGCCGCCTGCAAGCCGGCGTTCATGGCGCGGCTGATGCCGCCGGTGACATTGGTCAGCAGGCGATACGGGCGCGGCAAGGCGCGGATCTGCTCCAGCGTGCCGTCGGTCGAGCCGCCGTCGACGAAGATCATTTCCACTTGCGGATGATCCTGCTCCAGCACCGAGGCCAGGCATTGCGGCAGCCAGGCGGCGCTGTTCCAGGTGCAGGTGACGATGGAAAAACTCAGAGACATGCGTCGGGTTTCCTGCTGATGGTTTGCATTTCGGGTTGGCGCGCGCCGAAGCCGCCCGGCGGCAGGCGGTACAGTGCCAGCAGGTTCTGCACGGCGCGTTCGACGCCGGCGTCCTGGCTGACCGGCGGATAAGAAGGTCCCGGCTGGTGTTCCAGCACGGCCGACACCAGCGAGGCCATGTCGGGGAACAGGCGCAACTGGCCGGGGGCGGCATAGCGGCGCAATTCCGGCGTGCCGCCGCGCGCCAGGGCGAAGGTGGCGCGTCCCAGCGCCAGCGCTTCGAGTATGGTGGTGGCGCAGGGCTCTTCCCACACCGAAGGCACGATCACGGCATCGGCGGCGGCGGTGCGCCGCAGCACCTGGTCCTGGCTGCACCAGCCGAGGAACTGCACCTGCTCGCTGCCGAATTCGGCGCGCAGCCGCGCTTCATCGCTGCCGTCGCCGGCAATGCTCAGCTGCACATGCGGGCGCAGGCGCGGCGCCAGTTCGCGCAGGAAGGCTTCGATGCCCTTGGCCGGATACAGCTTGCCGGCGATGAACAGCGACAGCTTGTCGTCCTCGCGCGGCGCGGCGCCGGGATAGGTCTTGAGCAAGGCTTCGCGGTCGATGAAATTGTGGACCGTCACGCCCCACGGGCCGGCGCCCATGGTGCGGGTGAAATTGAAGCGCAGCATGTCCGACACGAACACCGTCTTGTGGCGGCGGAAGGCTTGCGCCACTTCGCGCCGGTAGATCTTGACCGCCAGCGCCGACACCATGGTTTGCGCCAGGTTCGGATGGGCGCTGCGGCAGCCAGCGCAGGCCATGGGATCGCTGGTGGTGCAGACCTGGCCGCGCACGAAGCGGGTGTTGAGCAGGCATTCGCTGCCCTGGTCATGCCGGGTCTGGACGAAATTCACGTCCTGCGGAATGTGCAGGGCGACATTGGGGATGTGCCCGTGGTAATGCACCACGTCATAGTTGCGCGCATGGCGCATGATGCTCCTGGCCAGATTGCGCGCCAGCCAGCCGCGGCGCGGCGGCATGTACACGCCCAGCTTCACTTCCTTCCAGCCGGCGTAGTGGCCGCGCAATTCGGGAATGAAGCGCCCGCCGAAATCGGCTTCGCCGCCGGCCTCTTCCAGCGAACATTCGCCCGAGCCCAGGAAGTCCACTTCATGACCGGCCCTTCGCAGCGCCCGCGCCAGGGTCAGCGCGTGCTTGGCCAGGCCGCCCATCGCCGCCGCCGGCACGTCTTCGCTGACCATCAAGATACGCATCGAGCGTCCTCCTATCCGGGCTCAGGAAACCAGACGGCGGGCCACGGTCATCATTGCCGCCCGCTCGTCCATGCTGGCAATGAATGCGATATAGGCCACCACCAGCGCCGCCAGGCCGATGCCGACCGCGGCCACCGTGCCGGTGATGCCCTGCGGCAGCAGCATGGTGCAGGGCCAAGCCAGGCCGAAGGCCAGCAGGCCGACCAGGGTGCTGCGGCCCCAGCCTTCGCGCAGGGTCTGCTTCAATTCCACCGGCACCGTGCGGCCGTGCACGAACCAGATGAAGGTGGCGCCGATCAGGAGCGTGGCCACCAGATGGCCGACGGTGGCGCCGACGATGCCCGACAGCTCGCAGCCGGCCCATACCAGGGTCAGGCCGATGCCGGTGCGCGCCAGCGCGAAGCGGCCGGTGATACGCGGATGGCCAAGCGCGTCGTTGACCAGCGAAGGAATATTGGTCAGCGAATCGACCAGCAAAGCGATGGTCATCAGCACCAGCACCGGGTAGCCGGCGGCGACGAATTCCTCGCCCACCCAGCGCCGCAGGAATTCCTCGCCGGCCAGCACGATCATGCCCAGCGCCACCAGGTTGATGTAGGTGATGTGGCGCATGGCGGCAAGATAGGTGCGGCGCAATTCATCCATGCGGTCGGTGGCGGCCAGGGCCGAGGCGCGCGGATAGATCACCGAGGACAGGCGATAGGTCAGCCCGAGCGCGCGCGAGGCGAGGGTGGCGGGCACGGTGTAGAAGGCCAGCGCCACCGGTCCCAGCAGCGAGCCGATGATCAGCTTGTCGCCATGCTGGTGCAGGGTGGACGCCAGCTTGGACAGATAGGCATAGGCCGAAAACGAAGTCATGGACCGGCGCACTTGCGGCCCCGGCAGGCAGAAGGCGAGCTCCACGCCGAGGCGCCGGATCAGGCGCACCAGCCACAGCGAATTGGTGAGCGAGACCAGGACGCGCACCCCGATCACGCCGGCAATCCCGCCGCCGGCCAGGGCCACCAGGGCCGAGGCGACATTCACCGTGATGCCGAAGAAGGCTTCGGTCTGGGCCGAGCGGTCATAGCGTTGCAGCGCCTGCGGCACCGTGATCAGGTAGTTCTGCACCTGGGTCAGGGCGAAGCCGATGGCGCCGATCTTCAGGGCCAGCACGGTGTCGGCATGCAGCGCCGGCGAAACGTGGAAGAAACGGTCCAGCAGCCAGGACGAGGAAAGAAAGATCGCCACCGCGCCCAGCACGCCGAGACCGCCATAGAACATGGCGCCGAACCAGAAGGTTTCGGCAAAGCGCTTGCGGTCGTTGGCCGCATGCGATTCGGCCAGGTACTTGATGGCGCCGGCCGAGAGGTTCACGTCCAGCACGCCGAAATAGCCGATCACGGAGCCGATCAGGGTGACGATGCCGAAGCCTTCCACGCCCAGGGCATGGATCAGGAGCGGCACCGTCGCCAGCGCGGCAATCGCCGGCAGCGCCGAGCCCGACAGGTTCCAGAGTGAATTACGCCACAGCATAGACAGGCACCCGTGAAGTTTCAGGGCCGGTGGCGACATACACCAGGGCCAGCGACAGGCCGAACATCAACATGGTCCGGAATTCGATCAGGGGCGTGC
Organism: Pseudomonadota bacterium; assembly: GCA_023392035.1. Taxonomy (GTDB): domain Bacteria; phylum Pseudomonadota; class Gammaproteobacteria; order Burkholderiales; family Burkholderiaceae_D; genus Lacisediminimonas. The sequence continues at coordinate 17,171 of JAEVZY010000211.1, forward strand.
CCACCAGCAGGGTCGGCAGCCAGAACAGCAGGCTGGCCATGCCGGCATCGGCCAGCAAGCGTGAATTGCCCTGCAGATATTTACGATGGCGCAGGTAGTGCGCCGCAAAAGCGCCCAGCATGGCGAGGAACAGCGCCAGTCCCGCCACGCCGGTCTTGAGCACGATGTGACCGAAGCCGCTGTGCACGAAATCGAGCTTGCCGAAGTGGTAGTCGAGCGTGGCGCGATCGCCTTCATAGGTGCCCCAGGAACCGAGGCCGAACAGCCAGTTGTCGCCCATGCTCTTGGCGGCTGCATACAGTTCGTACCAGCGGCTGGCGTTGATGTTCTTGTCGGGCGCGACGTCATAGATCATCGACTGCAGGATGCCGCCCTTGTCGACATTGAACTTCAGGCGTTGCTGGAAGAAAGTGAAGGCGGTCGCGGCCAGCGCGCCCGAAGCCAGCACGGCAAAGAAGATGCGGCGCCGCCAGGGCAGCAGCACGAACAGCAGCATGAACATCAGGCCCAGGCCGATCAGCGAGGAACGGCGGAAGGAGAGCGCCACGGCCGCCACTTCCAGCGCCAGGAAGCCGAGCAGGAAGATGCGCCGGCCGAGCGAAATCCTGACCCGCGGCGCCACCAGCAGCCAGGCGATGATGAAGGCCGCCAGCGCCGCCACGTAGTTGTCGGCGATGTCGAAGTAGAAGATCTTGATGTCGAGCTTTTCGAAATTGCGGTAGGGGTTGGCGTCGTCGCCGCCCATGAAGATGTAGCGCGCCAGGCCAAACACGGCGCGCATGGCGGCCAGCGCCAGGAACAGGTAGAGCAGCTTCTTCTTGTCATCTTCCGTATGAAAAGCCATGGTCACCATGGCCAGGAAGATGAACATGTAGATCCAGTTGACGACACCGTTGTTGTGCATGATGTCGTAGAAGGAAATGTCCGCGGACAAGCCGATCGCCACATGGGCCGCCATCATGAAGGCAAAGGCCGCCATGTAGGGCGCCAGCGGCAGCGCCAGTTGCGGCTGGCCCGGATTGGCCAGTTTCCTGACCGCGGCGGCGACGCCGGCCACCATCAGCACCAGGCACACCAGCGGCACATAGAAGATGCCGGTGCCGCGCGTGTACATATTGGTCATGCCGCCCACTTCCACGCCCCAGTTGGACGAAGAGAAGCAGAACAGCAGCACGATGAAGGCCGTCACCACCAGCTTGGGCGAACGCAGGCAAAAGCCGAAGAGAATCGGCAGCGCCAGCAATAGCGCCAGCGACACGCCGAGTATCTCCATCGGGCTCAACATGGTTTCCGTCATTGCGTTTCCCTCATGCCGCCACCGCAGCGCCGGACAAATTGCGCGGGCAGTCCTGCTGCAGGAAATCGCGATAGGTCGCTTCCAGTCCCTCCTGCAGCGAGATGCCGGCTTGCCAGCCCAGCCGCGCGAGCAGGCTGCTGTCGAGCAGCTTGCGCGGCGTGCCGTCGGGCTTGCCGGGGTCGTTTTCGATGCGGCCGGCAAAGCCGACTGCGCGCGCCACCATGCGCGCGGCTTCCAGTATCGTCACCTCCTGTCCGCTGCCGACATTGATATGGGACAGCATCGGCAGAGTGGCGTCCTGGTAGCGCCGGCGGGAAAGATTCATCACGAACACGCTGGCCGCGGCCATGTCGTCCACATGCAGGAACTCGCGCCGCGGGGTGCCGCTGCCCCAGATGGTGACGCTCTGGGCGCCGCTCTGTTTCGCTTCGTGAAAACGTGCCAAGAGCGCCGGCAACACGTGGCTGTTTTGCGGGTGGTAGTTGTCGCCCGGCCCGTAAAGATTGGTCGGCATGACGCTGCGGAAATCGCAGCCGTGCTGGCGCCGGTAACTCTCGCACAGCTTGATGCCGGCGATCTTGGCGATGGCATAGGGCTCGTTGGTGGCTTCCAGGGTGCCGCTCAACAAGTGTTCCTCGCGCATCGGTTGCGGGCAGTCGCACGGATAGATGCAGGACGAACCGAGAAACAGCAGCCGCTCCACGCCATGCTTCCAGGCGGCGTGGATCACATTGGCCTCGATCATCAGGTTCTGGTAGATGAAGTCGGCCGGATAGGTGTTGTTGGCGTGGATGCCGCCCACCCTGGCCGCCGCCAGGTAGACCTGTTGCGGCTTTTCGCGGGCGAAGAAGCTTTCCACCGCCGCCTGGTTGCACAGGTCGAGCTCGGCATGGCTGCGCGTGATGAGATCGGTCTGGCCCTGCGCCTGCAGCGCGCGCACGATGGCCGCGCCCACCATGCCGCGATGGCCGGCGACGTAGATGCGTGGCGCCGCGCCGCTCTCACTCGTTGTGGGCATAGGCTGCAAATCCGTTCTCCTTGACCAGCACATACTTGCGGGCGGCATCGAGGTCGCTCTTCACCATTTCCGCCACCAGGTCTTCGAACCGGGTGCGCGGCGACCAGCCCAGCTGGCGATGCGCCTTGCTGGCATCGCCCAGCAGGGTTTCCACCTCGGTCGGACGGAAATAGCGCGGATCGACCTTGACCACCACCTCGCCCGCTTGGCAGCCGCCATGGGGGCCGGGTTCGATCACATAGCCTTCCTCCTGCACGCCCTGGCCGCGCCAGCCCAGCTTCATGCCCAGCTCGGCGGCGGCGGCATTGACGAAGTCGCGCACGCTGTATTGCATGCCGGTGGCAATCACGAAATCGTCAGGCTGCTCCTGCTGCAGCATCAGCCACTGCATTTCCACATAGTCGCGGGCATGGCCCCAGTCGCGTTTGGAGTCCAGGTTGCCCAGATACAGGCAGTCCTGGCGGCCGAGCGCGATGCGCGCCATGGCGCGCGTGATCTTGCGGGTGACGAAGGTCTCGCCGCGGCGCGGGCTTTCATGGTTGAAGAGAATGCCGTTGCAGGCATACATGCCATAGGCTTCGCGGTAATTGACCGTGATCCAGTAGGCATACATCTTGGCCACCGCATAGGGGCTGCGCGGATAGAAGGGGGTGGTTTCCTTCTGCGGAATTTCCTGCACCAGGCCGTACAGCTCGGAGGTGGAAGCCTGGTAGAAGCGGGTCTTCTTTTCCAGGCCGAGGATGCGGATCGCCTCCAGGATGCGCAAGGGGCCCAGCGCGTCCGAATTGGCGGTGTATTCCGGCTCTTCGAAGGACACCGCCACATGACTTTGCGCGGCCAGGTTGTAGATCTCGTCCGGCTGCACCTGCTGGATGATGCGGATCAGCGAGCTGCTGTCGGTCATGTCGCCGTGGTGCAGCACCAGGCGGCGCGCACTCTCGTGCGGGTCCTGGTAAAGGTGGTCGATGCGGCTGGTGTTGATCTGCGAAGTGCGGCGTTTGATGCCGTGCACCGTATAGCCCTTGGACAGCAGCAGCTCGGCCAGATAGGCGCCGTCCTGGCCGGTGACGCCCGTGATCAGGGCCGTCTTGCCATTGGAGGGAGGCCACTGCATGGGTTCGGAGACATGCGGATCGCGATTCATTGGTGTCCTTGCGTACGAAGAGAAAGCCCTCTGCTACCGGATTCAAACGTCCGGCTTTCGGGTCGTTCCTATTCTCATGGGTGCAAGGTGGGCTGATTTGACGGGCGTCATCAGCGGCGGGGGATGGAGCCGCGCCAGAAGCCGCAAAGTGCGGGGCTTTTGTTCTGCGGCAAGTGGGGGCGAATTGCATTTCGGCAATTCGATCGACAGCAAGCGTCTTGTGAGCCATGTGCGCCCGCTTGATCTGCAAGGCCGCCAGGTCGATCTGCTGGATGCCTTTGCCGCCCGCGTCATGACCGAGCGGGCTTCGCAGCGCAATAAATGTGATGTCCGCCCGCAGCCTTCACGGGCGGACGCAGCGCTCAGTGCTTGGCGTACTGGGTCGCCCCGAACAGCACTTCCTTGGCTTTGTCGTCATGCAGCGGCTTCCTGGCATCGGCCAGCACCGCCACGCCGCGCTGCACGGCCGGACGGGCCGCAATGGTGTCGAACCAGCGCTTGGCATGCGGATAGTCGTTCCAGTCGATGCCCTGGTTTTGCCAGGAGCGCAGCCAGGGGAAGGTGGCGATGTCGGCGATGGTGTATTGGTCGCCGGCCAGCCATTCGGACTTCTGCAATTGCTTGTCGATCACGCCGTACAGCCGCTTGGCTTCATTGGAGTAGCGGTTGATGGCGTATTCGATTTTTTCTGGCGCATAGATGCGGAAATGATGGGTCTGGCCCAGCATCGGTCCGACGCCGCCCATCTGGAACATCAGCCACTGCAGGGTGTTGTACTTCTCGCGGTCGGTCTCGCCCAGGAAGCGCCCGACCTTGCTGGCCAGGTAGACCAGGATGGCGCCCGATTCAAACAGCGAAATCGGCTGGCCGTCCGGACCTTCGCTGTCGGTGATGGCCGGAATCTTGTTGTTGGGGGAGATGGCGAGGAACTCGGATTGGAACTGGTCACCCTTGCCGATATTGATGGCATGCACGCGGTAAGGCAGACCGCATTCTTCCAGCATGATGTGGACTTTGTGTCCGTTGGGAGTGGGCCAGGTGTAGACGTCGATCATGGGCAAAATGGATTTGGAAGTGAAAAGGAAAAGGACGGCTTAGCGTAACGCAAGCCGTCCTTTTTTGCTGACGGGTACTGGTTCAGTGCTGGTTCAGTGCCGGTTCAGGATCCGCGCGTTACCGGCATCTCTTCCAGCGCATTCCCCGGCAGCGCAATATGCCGCGCCAGTTCCAGCTTGGCGATGGCATTGCGATGCACTTCATCCGGGCCGTCGGCCAGGCGCAGGGTGCGGTTGTGCGCCCACAGCGCGGCCAGCGGCGTCACGTCCGACACGCCGGCGCCGCCATGCGCCTGGATCGCCATGTCCAGCACGTTCTGCGCCACATTGGGTGCCAGCACCTTGATCATGGCGATTTCGGCCTTGGCCACCTTGTTGCCGACGGTGTCCATCATGTAGGCGGCCTTCAGGGTCAAGAGGCGTGCGGTGTCGATCTGGATGCGGGCGTCGGCGATCCGCTCGCGCCACACGCCCTGCTCGGAAATGCGGCGGCCGAAGGCGACGCGGCTGTTCAGACGTTTGCACATCAATTCCAGCGCGCGCTCGGCCACGCCGATGGAACGCATGCAGTGGTGAATGCGGCCCGGGCCCAGGCGCCCCTGGGCAATTTCAAAGCCACGGCCTTCGCCCAGCAGGATGTTGGACGCCGGCACTTTGACATCCACGAAATCGATTTCGCAGTGACCATGCGGCGCATCGTCATAGCCGAATACGGGAAGCGGCCGCTTGATGTTCACGCCGGGCGTGTCGGCCGGCACCAGGATCATCGACTGCTGCGAATGGCGCGGCGCATCCGGGTCGGTCTTGCCCATCAAGATGAAGATTTTGCAGCGCGGGTCGCCCGCGCCGGAAATCCACCACTTCTTGCCATTGATGACGTACTGGTCGCCCTGGCGCTGGATGCGGGTTT
>JAEVZY010000077.1 GCA_023392035.1 Pseudomonadota bacterium
GCCAGGATTCCAGGCTGCCCTGGGCGCCGAACACGGGTTGGCCAGTCGTCAAGGTGACGCGGCTGGCATTGATGAAGCCGCAGCCATTGCAAGTGATGCCCGAAGGATTGGCCACCACCACCTGCGCACGCTGGCCCGCCACTTCCAGCGGGCCGAACAGCTTGCTCGGATCGTTGCTGCGCACTTCGTTGAGGATGATGCGCGCCGATCCGGTGGCCAGCCACGGATTGCCATTGACCCAGCCGCCCAGCTGGGTCTGCGTGGCATTGCGGCTGTTGTTGAGGATGGCGCCGTTGGGATCGATATCGAACTGGATGTAGTTGTTGCGCGAGACGCCGGCGGCGCTGGGGGTCTGGATATTGACCAGAGGCCGGCCGTTGGGTGCAGCCAGCACGGTGGGACGCTGGCGTCCCGGCGCATTGGGGTCGGCGATGATCTGCGCGTGAGCGCTGCAGGCGACAAGCAGGACCGATGTCAGCCATGAGCTGATCATCCGTACCGTAAAAAGGCGGCCGTGCGCGGCGCGGAAAAGAAGAAGCGCGCTCATCCAATCTCCTGACTGATCTGGGACTTTGCCGCGGTCTGCGGCAGCGTCAGGGATTAGCGCACGTCCAAAACTGTGCAGGGGTTAGGAAATCAAAAACAAACAAAAACAATGTTCGAGGAGAGGGGGTGTTGGGCGGGCATCGAATTGCACTATCCCACGCGCATTCGCCTCGAGTTTGGAAGTTCGGCTAGCGGTGAGAATCTCAGCAAGGCCGGCGCCTAGCGCATGAATTCCCCCGCCGGCACCGGCCGCGAAAACAGATAGCCCTGGGCATAGTCGCAGCCCACACCGGCCAGCAACTGGCGCTGCTCCTCGGTTTCCACACCTTCCGCGATCACCTTGATGTTCAGCTCGTGCGCCATGACGATGATGGCCTTGCACAAGGCCATGTCTTCGGAATCCTCGCGCAGATTGCGGATGAAGGACTGGTCGATTTTCAGATTGTCGATATCGAATTTCTTCAGGTAGGACATGGCCGAATAGCCGGTGCCGAAATCGTCCAGCGATACCTGGATGCCGGCATCGCGCAATTCCGCCAACTGGTCGATCACCATGGCATTGGGGTCCATCAGCAGGCCTTCCGTGATTTCCACCGCGATGGCCGAGCCGGGCAAGCCGATGCGGCGCAGGAAATCGGCCCACGATCCGCCGCCCGAGCGGGTGCGGAACTGCACCGGGCTGCGGTTGATGCTGATCTGCAGCGCTTCCCGGTGCTGGGCGCGCCAGCGCTGCAGTTGCGCCGCCACTTCCTGGAACACCCAGTCGCCGATCTCGACGATCACGCCGGTCTCTTCGGCGATCGGGATGAAGACCGAGGGATCGATATAGCCGCGGCTGGGGTGGCGCCAGCGGATCAGTGCCTCGGCCTTGCTGACCTTGCCGTCGACCAGATCGACGATGGGTTGCAGGAACAGCTGGAACTGCCCGCGCGCCAGCGCCGTGCGCAATTCATTGGCCACCCACATGCGGGTGGCGGTGGCCTGCTGCATCGACTCGGTGAAGTAGCGGTAGCGGTTGCGGCCCTGGTTCTTTGCGCTGTACATCGCCTGGTCGGCGTTCTTGAGCAGGGCTTCCACATCGGTTGCGTCCTGCGGAAACAGCGTGATGCCGATGCTGGCGCCGACATAGGCCGAATCGATGCCGAGCTGGAACGGTTCGGACATGCGCTGCAGGATGTTCTGCGCCACCACGGCAATGCTGGACAGGCTGTCCAGCTCGGACAGGATGATGGTGAATTCGTCGCCGCCCAGGCGCGCCACCGTATCCGAGGCGCGCACGCAACTGCGCAGGCGGCGTGCCGCTTCCTTCAGCAAGACGTCGCCGATGTCGTGTCCCAGGGTGTCATTGACATCCTTGAAGTGGTCGAGGTCGAGGAACATCAGCGCCAGCGGCTGGTTGGAGCGCTCGGACTTCTTCATCTCGGTTTCCAGGTGTTCCTGGAACAGCCGCCGATTCGGCAGGCCGGTGAGGGCGTCGTAGTTGGCCTGGTGCCAGATCAATTCCTCCGAGGCCTTCTTGTCGGTGATGTCGGAAAAATTGCTGACCACCAGATCGACTTCGCCCTGGCTGTCGAACAGCAACTCGGTATTGATCGACACCCAGCGCTGGCTGCCGTCGGGGCGGATCAGGCCCATCACCACATCGCGCTGCGGCTTGTGGGTTTCCACCGATACGCGCGCCGGATGCAGTTCGGGGTTGAAGCTGGTGCCGTCTTCATGCACGGTCTCCACGAAGTCGGACAGCGAATGGCCGGCCGGCACCTGGTTCGATTTCAGGCCCAGGATGTTCTCGGCCGAGCGGTTCAATTCCACGAAGCTGCCATTGCGCGACTGCACCACCAGGCCGTCCTTGACGGCGTCGAAGACCGAAGCCAGGCGTTCGCGCGAAGCGCGCAGATCGGCTTCGATACTGGCGCGCTCACTGATATTGCGCGAGAGTTTTTCGTTGCTGGCCTGGAGGTCGGCGGTGCGCTCTTTCACCCGCACTTCCAGTTCGTCGCGTGCGTTGCGCAACTCGCGCGTCATGTTGTTGGCCAGATGCACCGCTCGCACCCGGCCGCTGGCCAGCAGGAAAATCAGCAGCGACAGCAAGAGCGACAGCGCGATGCCGGCCACGGCGGTGTAGACCGGCTTGCCGCTGGTGGCTTCGGCTTCGAAGGCCGGCCGCGAATCGACTACCAGGGTCCAGGGGTGGCCGGCGACATTGAGCAGCTCGACGTTGCGCATCAAGGACTGGCGCGGCGGGGCGCCCTGGTCCGAGTTGAACAAGGTGTTGGCGGGGGCCAGCGATTCGCCGTCGAACAGCTTGATGGCGAATTCGCCCGGCCGGGTGGCGCCCAGGCCGGCCATCAGGTCATTCATGCGAAACGGCGCATACACCCAGCCCATGAAGGATGCGCGCCTTTCCTCCAGCGTGCTGGTCGGCATCCATTGGCGGTACAGCGGCAGATACATCAGCATGCCGGGCTGGGTGCTGTCGTGGGTTTCCTGCACCAGGGTGACCTTTCCCGAAAGCGCCGCGCGGCCGGTGTCGCGCGCCTGCTCCATCGCCGCGCGCCGCACCGGCTCGGAAAACATGTCGAAACCGAGGGCGTTGCGGTTCACGCCTTCAAACGGCTCGATGCGAGTGATTGCGGTATAGAGCGGACGCTCGCCCGCCGGCCATACGTGGTACTCGGGAAAACCCTCGGTCTGCATCTGCGCCTCATGCGCCGGCAGCAGAGAGGCCGGGAACATATCGGCCACGCCTATGCCCAGCACGCCGGGATAGTTTTCTTCCAGACGCAGGGCGCGGATGTATTCGGCAAATTCCCAGCGCGAGACTTGCTGGGAGGAGAAATACAGACCCTGGGCGCCGCGCAGCACTTGTTCGTAAGTGCCCATGCGCTGCTCCAGCCGTTGTCCCAGGTCGCGCGCGCGGGACTGGAATTCGCTGCGATGGCTTTCCAGCGTTTCCTGGCGGGCCGCTTCGTACAAGACCCAGGTCACCGAAAGCGCGGCCAGCAAAACAAGTCCGGCCAAAAGCCATGGGGCATGCCGGACCTGATGCAACTCGAACGATGTTCTTTGGAAATTGTCTATTCGCATCCTGATTGAGACACCCGGCGCGGCGCTTGGTTTCCTGAAGACAGCCTTTTCGGTTCTGGTATGGGCGCAGCGCAAAGGCTGGCGGGAAACGGCCCCCATCCGGCGCAATCCAACCCAGGAAATCTTCGACGGGAGCACACGATGCACAAGCCAGGCGGTTCGACCTCTTTGTGGATGGACACGGCAGAGCTGGGTGACTATCCGCCCCTTGATGCCGATCTGCAGGTGGATGTGTGCATCGT
>JAEVZY010000086.1 GCA_023392035.1 Pseudomonadota bacterium
GGGTGGCTTGTAACGGCCACCGGCGAACCTAGGGGTATGGCGCCCTTGCGGGCGCCAGATGCTTGATGCGTTGGCGCCTTGCGGCGTTGACGCTTCTACGCCTGACGCCCAACGCCGAACGCCTTGACGCCTTAACGACCCGCCTTGGCGCCGGCCGCGCGCAAGTCGTAGGCCGGATCGGCGGCCTGTTCCGGCGTCAATTCGATATTCGCGCCCAGCAGTTTGCGCACCGCCATGTGGTCCTGCGCCTTGTTGACCGATTCCGCGCCAAGGAATTTGCCGCCCCTGTAGCAAAACACCGAGAAGGCATTGCTGGCCGGGTCGCCGCGCAACACCACCTGGTCATGACCGGACGTGATGCCGGCCATCTGCAGGCGGATGTCGTATTGCTCGCTCCAGAACCAGGGCACGGCGGTGAAGGGTGCAGCCGCCTTGCCGGCCAGCCGGGCCGCCACGGCGCGGCCCTGGTCGACCGCGTTCTGCACCGATTCCAGCCGCATCAGGCCATTGGCAAAGGGCGTCGGGAAAGCGGCGCAATCGCCGATGGCGGAAATGGCGGCGTCCGAAGTCTGCAGCAGCGCATCGACCACGATGCCATTGCTGATTTCCAGGCCGGCCGCCTGCGCCAGTTCGACATTGGGCAGCACGCCGATGCCGATCACGGCCAGATCGGTTTCCAGCACGCGGCCGTCGCTCAATTCCACGCCGGTCAGTTGGCCATTGGCGCCCACCAGGCGACGCACGCCCTGATTGGTCAGCACCTTCACGCCTTCGGCTTCATGACGCGCGCTGATGAAGTTGGACATCTGCTCCGACAGCACGCGCGACATCGGCCGCGGTGCGGCTTCGACCACCGTCACTTCCAGTCCCAGCGCGCGCGCCGAGGCGGCAAATTCCAGGCCGATGAAGCCGCCGCCGATCACCACCGCGCGCTTTGCGCTTGCCAGGCGCTCCTTCAGCCAGCGCGCTTCCACCAGGTCGCGCAGGTAGGCCACGCCATCCAGCTCGGCGCCTTCCAGCGGCAGGCGGCGGTTGCGCGAACCGAGGGCCAGCACCAGATGGCTGTATTCCAGTTCGCGGCCGCTGGCCAGTTTCAGGCGTTTGCCGGCGCGGTCGATGGCGCTGATGCTTTCGCCCAGCACCACATCCACGGTATTGTCGACATAGACTTTTTCCGCGCGCAGCAGCAGTCCGGCTTCATCCACCTGCGCCTTCAGGAAACCCTTGGACAGGGGCGGACGCTGATAAGGCAGCGCGACTTCATTGCCCACCAGGATGATCGGTCCGACATAGCCTTCCTGGCGCAGCGAAACCGCGGCCTGGGCACCGGCTTGTCCGGCGCCTGCAATGATGACGGGGGCGCTCATACCTGGGTCCTCGGCAGGCGGACTTTCAGGCCGTCCAGCTGCGGGCTGACCAGCAGCTGGCAGGACAGGCGGCTCTCCGGCAGGCGCTCGTCGGCCACCGAATCCAGCATTTCCTGTTCCACCGCGTCCATGGCCGGCAACTGCTCCAGCCACTCGGGTTCGACATACACGTGGCAGGTGGCGCACATGGCCGAGCCGCCGCATTCGGCAACGATGCCCGGCACGCCATTGGCAATGGCTGCCTGCATCAGGGAAGTTCCGTTGGCCACTTCAAGCACTTGCTCGGCGCCGTCCGGTTGGATATAGGTAATCTTGGGCATCAATCAACAGGTCAGAGTTTGCAGGTGCGGACTTCAGCGCCTCAGGCACGCAACCTGACCGGCAGGCTTTGAAAGCCGCGGAGCGTATTGTGCAACATTCTGCGCGATTCGCCCGCAAATTCGATGCTCGAGACCCGCGCCGCCAGGGCGCGCAGCAAGACTTCCAGTTCCAGGCGCGCGATCATCTGCCCCACGCAGCCATGGATGCCGGCGCCGAAACCGACGTGGCCGGTGGTGCTGCGGGTGATGTCGAAGCGATCCGGTTCCTGCCATTGGCGCGGATCGCGATTGGCCGCGCCCAGCGAGACCATCACCTTCTCATCGGCCGCCAGGCGGATGCCGCCGATCTCGACTTCGCGCGTGGTGGTGCGGAAGAAAGTCTGGAACGGCGACTCGAAGCGCAGCAATTCTTCAAATGCCGCGCGCGCCAGATCGGGATTGGCACGCAGTGCCTGCCACTGTTCGGGATGACTGGCGAACAGCCACATGGCGGTGGCAATCGCATTGGCGGTAGTGTCGATCCCGGCCGACATGAAGGAGCGCACCAGGGTCGCGCCCTGCTCGTCGGTGAGGATGCCGGAATCGACCGCATCGAAGATATGGATGCCCAGGCCGTCATCCGCAAGATTCTTGCGCTGGCAGGCTTCCCATACCTTGGCCGCCACCTCGGTGGCATTGGCCATGGCCTGCGCGTACAGCGCGTTCTTGGGGCCCATGCCATTGAAGACCATGTTGCCGTAGGCGATCAGGTGGCCGCGGAACTCGGGCCGGATGCCGATTGCATCGGCAAACACTTTCAGCGGAAAGGCTTCGCCCATGTCCTTGACGGCATCGAAGCTTTCGCGCTGGAGCAGGCGTTCCACCAGCTTGACCGCCTCTTCCTCGAAGCGCGTACGCAAAGTGCGCAGGGCCGCCGGCGACAAGGTGCGGCTGATCACGGCGCGATTGCGGGTGTGATCCGGCGGATCGGTTTCCAGCACCATGCTCGGTGGCCGCCAGGGCGGCTCCTTGTGGAAGTTGGCAATGCCGACGCCCGCGCCGGAGCAGAAGGTGGCCGGATCTTCCAGCACCGCCTTCACTTCCCTGTAGCGGGCGCAGGCAAACACTTGCCACTTTTCCAGCCACACCACCGGCCCGGCATCGCGCAATTGCGCGTGCAGGGGATAGGGATTCAGTATGTAGTCGTCGGAAAAGGGATCGACACCGCATAACGGGGCACCACCCTGCGGCGCGCCACCCTGGATTGCATCGCTTTCTGCCATTCTGTTCTCCTGCGCTAATCCCGTCGGCGGTAAGGACCCAGCTCTTTCAAGGCGGCGTTGACGAAGCTGGTATCGAGCACCTGCTCAACCGTCACCGTGCCTTCCAGGTAGCCCTGTTCGCGGTAGAACTGCAAATCTTTCCTGAGGCTGGCTTCATTGATGTGGCCGTCGGGATGGATGCCGGCCGGCGTCATCTTGCGGTACAGCGCCACGTCCTTGACGTTGCTGTCCTGGACCAGGATCTTGATCACTTCTTCGGCGGCGGGACCAGCGAACTTGCCATCCTTGAGCGCATCGTTGTACATGCGCGCGCCCTTCAGGTAAGCCAGCATGAAGCGGCGTGCCACATCGGGCGATTTGGCAATGAACTGGCCGCTGTAGAAGAGCGCGGCCACGGCTTGATCCGGATAGACCTTGTCCATCGGCAGGCGCACGGCGTAGCCGCGCTCCACCGCCTGCGTCGCCGAAGGCTCGGTGGTGATGGCGGCATCCACCGCGCCATTTTGCAGCGCCGTCACGTGCTGCGGATAGGCCAGGTATTCGTGCTGCACATCCTTGTAGGCCAGGCCCGCGCTCTTGAGCGCTTCATTGAGCTTGGAGGCTTGCGAGCCGCCCTTGCCGGCTTCGGCCACTTTCAAGCCTTTCAAGTCCTTGAAGCTCTTGATCTTGCCGGAATCCACCAGGGCCTTGCGCACCAGGATCGGCACATAGTCATAGGCGCTCGGCGTGGAGCCCTTGTCGACCACCGCCTTGATGTTGATGCCGCGCGCGGCGGCATTGAACAAACCGGCCGACAAGGCACCGGCGGCCACATCAAGCTGGCCCGTGCCCAAGGGCGCGATCATCTTCGGGCCGGCATCGAAAGTCACGAAGCTGACCTTGATCCCCTGCTCGGCGAAAAATCCTTTGCGGTTCGCAATGAAAAAAGGCGCGTCGGAAACGACGTTATTGGTGCCGACCCTGACCTCGACCGGATCGGCCGCCCGGGCCGCGGGCAACAGGGAAAGCGCGGCCAGGGCGGGAAGCATGGCCTTGCGGACAACACATTTGAAGCGAACGAGGGGTGAAGCACTTGCATGCATACATTGTCTCCTTCGGTTGTTCCTTCTCGGACCTGGGGTCCGGGGACTCGTGTTATGCGAAGGAGTATACGTCGCGTGCCGCGACGGTCGATGCAGATAAATGAAAGCCGGGTGAGAAAAACTCACGGAGTGGGGTCCGGCTTTCAGCCAGACCCCTGGAGCCCATGCTAATGCGCCCCGCCCGCATCCACCGGCGCGTGCGAGCGCATCGGTTTGGTCAGCCAGATCAGGCCGACCAGCGCCAGGAACAAGGTGGCGGAGATCCAGAAGATATCGGTGGCCGCCAGCGTGGAAGCCAGCACCGACATCTGGCGTTCCAGCACCGCCAGCGCACCCGGCTCGGGCAAGCCCTGCGCGGTCAGCGTTTGCAGCGATTGCGTGAAGGCCTGGTTGTGGCTGCCGGTGCTTTCCGCCAACTGCGCATGGTGCAAGCTGCTGCGGTTTTCCCACAGGGTGGTGGAAATGCTGGTACCGATGCCGCCGAACATGATGCGCACGAAGTTGGACAGCCCGGCCGCCGCCGGTATGCGTTCCGGCGCCAGCCCGGACAGGATGATGGAGGTCAGCGGAATGAAGAACATCGCCATCGCTCCGCCCTGGATGATGGTCGGCACCATCAGGGTCCAGGTATCCACTTCGGTGTTGAAGTGGGCGCGCATCCAGAACACCAGCGCAAACACCACGAAGGCGCAACTGGCAATGATGCGCGCATCCACGCGGGGCAATGTGCGCCCCACGATCGGCGACATGATGATCGCCAGCACGCCCACCGGCGCCATCACCATGCCGGCCTCGGTGGCGGTATAGCCGAGCGTGGTCTGCAACCACAGGGGCAGGATCACCAGGTTGCCGAAGAACAGGCCATAGGCGACCGAGATGGCAATCACGCCGAAGCTGAAGTTGCGGCCGGCGAACAGCGACAGGTCCACCACCGGATGCGCCTCGCCCCGCTCCCAGATCACGAAGTAGATGAAGGACACCACCGCCAGCACCCCGAGCAGGATAATCTCGCCGGAACTGAACCAGTCCAGTTCCTTGCCCTTGTCCAGCATCAGCTGCAGGCAGCCGACCCACAGCACCAGGAGCGCCAGTCCGACCTTGTCGATCGGCAGCTTCTTCACCACCGACTCACGCTTGTGATACAGCTGCCAACTGGCCCAGGCGGCGAAGATGCCGATCGGGATGTTGATGTAGAAGATCCACGGCCAGGTGTAGTTGTCCGAGATCCAGCCGCCCAGAAGCGGCCCCATGATCGGCGCCACCAGCGTGGTCATGCCCCAGAAGGCCAGCGCCATGCCGCTCTTGGCCGGCGGGTAGCTCGACAAGAGCAGCGCCTGCGACAGCGGAATCATCGGCCCGGCCACCGCGCCTTGCAGGATGCGCGCCGCGATCAGCACTTCCATGCTGGGGGCGATACCGCACAGGAAAGAGGCCAGCACGAACAGCAGGATGGCGCCGCTGAACAGCTTGACCTGCCCGATGCGCATGGTCAGCCAACCGGTCAGCGGCACCGAGATGGCATTGGCCACCGCGAAGGAGGTGATGACCCAGGTGCCCTGCTGCGGCGACACGCCCATGTCGCCGGAGATGGCCGGAATCGACACATTGGCAATCGAAGAGTCGAGCACGTTCATGAACACCGCCAGCGACAAGGCGATGGTGCCGAACAGGCGCTGCGAACCCTCCAGCGGCGGCAGCGCGCCCGGGCGCGCCGGAGCTGCACTCATTGCGCGCTCCGCGCCTCGCCACCGGCATTGGCGGCGATGATTTTGGCGACCATGGCGGCGGCATCGCGGTGGGCGGCGTCAAACACCTTGGTCACGTAAGCCGGCTGGCTGCGGGCCTGGGTTACCGGCGCACCGGACTGCGGCGTGACGTCGACCTTGGCGCGCATGGATACGCCCACCCGCAGCGGATGCTGGGCCAGTTCTTTCGGATCCAGCTCGATGCGCACCGGCAGGCGCTGCACCACCTTGATCCAGTTGCCGCTGGCATTCTGGGTCGGCAACAGCGCGAAGGCGGAACCGGTGCCGGCCGACAGGCCGGCCACG
>JAEVZY010000369.1 GCA_023392035.1 Pseudomonadota bacterium
GGCCTCGCCCTTGATAGAAGGTCTGAGCGATCAAACGCTGCGCACCGGCGGGCGCAAATTGCTGGCGACCTATGGGCAAGCCCAGCGCGATTTACTGATGCAGGTCCAGGCCTGGTGGCGCGGCATCTTTGGCCAGCTGGCTGATATGCGTGGAAGCTTGCA
Source organism: Pseudomonadota bacterium (assembly GCA_023392035.1). Taxonomy (GTDB): domain Bacteria; phylum Pseudomonadota; class Gammaproteobacteria; order Burkholderiales; family Burkholderiaceae_D; genus Lacisediminimonas. The sequence goes on from JAEVZY010000369.1 coordinate 163, forward strand.
GCGCGCCGGAGGCGCTTCACTCTTGGCCGTGCCGGCAAGCGAAGTGCGCACCCTGCTCGGACTGTGCAGCAGCGACGGCGAATTGCTGCAACTGGCAGGTGACTTCCTGGCTGTGCTGCAGTTGTCCGTGCGCTTGTGAATCCGCATTGGTGACCATGCGCCAGTGAATGGGCAATGGCGGCCGCCGTGGGCCACCATTGCCCCGGTTCACATCTCTTTGACGTCTGGCGTCAGGGGCAGCGCGACCATGACCGGCTCCACCCTGGTCATCACCGTGCATTCGGCAAGCTTGGCCAGCTCAGGCGTCTCGCCCAGCAGAGCCAGCGGCGACACAGCGCGGTTTCCAACCAGGGGCAAAATGTACAGGCCCTTGTCCGATGAATTCTGCTCCATGAGCTTTTTGGCGGCAGCAAAGATCGCTTTCCAACGTTGCACTTGCAAGTCGATCACCTTGGGATAGGTGCTCTCAAGGCTTTCAAGCAGCCTGTAGCCCTCCTTGCGTTTGTCCTTGCTCGCAAAGGCATCCACATACCCTCTGGCCACGGTGGCGAATGACTTGAAATCCAGGCTTTCACGGGCATTCTCCGGCAAGGGCTCCTTGATGCTCGAATTTTCCCTGATCAGCTTCAACAGCTCAGTGGCCAGCGCGTCGAAGTAGGCGACAGCAGGAAGTATCTTCTCGAGTATCGGGTCGTCCAGCACCCGTGTCAGTTGGCCCTGACTGTAGACCGGAAGGCTGTCAGCCAGCGAAAGCACAGTCACCGGAACCTTGCCCGAGGGGTGATTGACCAGCCCGGCCACCAGGTGCGACGCCCGATCGGTGAGCTGCTGCGGGTTTTCGCCATCAAGCACCGCCACCAGCAGCTTGCGGTTCAGCAGTTGCTGATCGGGAATCGGCTGGTGTTTCAGATCGCGCAATTCGACGAGCACTCCGCGTCCACGCAGACTGGCTGTCAACTCTTTTGCATTCCACTGCGCGGCGGGCGAAACGATCAGTCCGCGCAACTGCTGGCCGTGCATGGTCGCCCACTGCGCATGCGCGCCGGCCAGTACGGAGATGGTCAATCCATCCTTCATTCCCAACTGCAGAATGTTGTTCACAGCGTGGTCCGAAACGATCTGCAGCAACTGGCTGAATTTCAGCGACTGATTGTTCAGCTCAGTCAGCGCCTCAATGGTCTTTGCCTTTTTCAGCCATGCCGCGAATTGCTGCTTGAGCTGTTGAAAACTGGCGCCTGCAAAGGCCGGTGGCGCACCCAGCTTTTCGCGTCTCACCAACTCGGCAATCTCGCGTTCCAGCTTTTCCAGGCCCTGCGCAGCCGCCTTGTAAGTCGGCGCATTGACCGAATCAAGTTGTATTGCGCCACGATCATTCTTCAGCCAGGCAATCGCCTGCTCGTTCAGGATGACCCGGCCGCCGCGCCCGGAAAATTCAGCGTGCTGGTCCAGCAGCCAGTTGATGCTGGCGATGGCCTGGGGATCGCCCTCGGGCAGCAGTACCAGCACATGTTTTCCCTTCAGTTTTTCCTGACCGCCAACGCCACGCTGATGAAGCTGAAAGCGCGTCGTGATCGATTCGATGAATTCATCCGCGCTGCAGGCGGCGCCGCGACAGGATGGCGCCACGCTGCCTTGTTGTTGCAGTATCCGCAGCGCCGGCGCCGCCTGGCTGCGCATCTTCTCCTGGTTGAAGGGCGCCGGCGTTTGCGGCATGCCGACGTTGACGCCGGCCCGGTTCGCACTGTGCACGCAAGGCCAGATCGCCATCCACATCGGCGTCTGCTCCGCCTGGCCAGGCGGCGTGACGGGGCAGACCTGCAAATGGACACAAGAATGGGCACCAGCGGGATAGGCCATGTCGACTCCTCTGATAAAGCCGATAGGGGACCACCCCCAGGCCAGAGTTCCCGTCAGATCAGATGGCAGCGGATCACTGCCGGCGCGCCGCACAGTCGTTGCATCAGCTCGGGCGGTATCGGTTCGTCCACATCGGTGATCGCATAGCCAATCGCACCACGGGTCTGCAGATGTTGGGCGACGATGTTCAAGCCCAGGGCTGCGTATTCGGCATTCATGCGTGCGATCACGCCCGGCTCGTTGCGATGCACGTTGAGAATGCGGCTCACCACTTCCTTGGCCTGATGTGCGATCTCGGGGAAGTTGACCGCCGAACGGGTGGTGCCGGCCGATAAAAACCGCACCAGTTTTTCCGCCACCTCGCGTCCGATATTGGCTTGCGCTTCTTCCGTGCTGCCACCGATGTGCGGGGTCAGGATCACGTTGTCCAGGCTGCGCAGGGGCGAGACGAATTCCTCCTTCTCGCTCTTGGGTTCCTTGGGAAACACGTCCAGCGCCGCGCCAGCCAGGCGTCCTTCCAGGATGGCGGCGTGCAAGGCATCGATGTCCACCACCCCGCCGCGCGAGGCATTGATCAGAACCGCGCCTTCTTTCATCATGGCCAGGCGCTGGGCATTGATCAGCAGGTGCGTGCCCGAACCGCCCGGGACATGCAAGGTGAGCACATCGGCGTCGGCCAGCACTTCGTTCAGCGGCAGCGGCCGCGCATTCCCCAGGGGCAGCTTGCTTTCAGGATCGAAATAGCGCACTTGCATGCCCACGCTTTCCGCCAGGATGCCGACCTGGGCGCCGATGTTGCCGTAGCCGATGATGCCCAAGGTCTTGTTGCGCACCTCATAGGCGCCGATGGCGCTTTTGTCCCAGATGCCGCGATGGGCCTTGGCATTCTTTTCCGGAATGCGCCGCAGGAGCAGGATGGCCTGGGCAATCACCAGCTCGGCCACCGAGCGGGTATTGGAGTACGGCGCATTGAAGACCGGAATGCCATGCTGGGCGGCAGCGACCAGATCGACCTGATTGGTGCCGATGCAGAAGCAGCCTATGGTTTTCAGGCTGCTGGCCGCCGCCAGCAACTCGGCCGTCAAGTGGGTATTGGAGCGAATGCCGACCGCCGCCGCGCCCTCCAGCGCATGCCGCAAATCGGCGCCGGAAAGCGCACGCGGCACCTGCTCGATATCGGTGTAGCCGTGTTCGCGCAGATAAGTGACCGCATTGGGGTGGATTTTTTCCAGCAGGAGGATTTTGCTCATCGTCTTAAATGGTGGCTGCCCTGAAGCTTAGGTGCTGGCAGAGCGGGGAAAGTGCCGCGGCAGCCCTTGCGCCGCAAGTGGATACTCCAACCGGGCGCTGAACCAAGTGCCGCTTCGCGCTCTCCATTGATGTGGAGGACAATGTTGCCGGACAATATCGTCGACGTCGAATCATCAAGGGAGCGCGATGAACACCCTGGAAAAGTTTGATTGGCAAACTTTGCTGTCGCTGCATTACTGGACTGACAGCCTGCTGTCCTTCACCCTGTCGCGCCCGCCGGGATATCAATTCGTGCCCGGCCAGTACTCGCGCCTGGGCTTGCCGGATGCGCATGGCAATATGCTGTGGCGCGCATTCTCCGTGGTATCCGGCCCTGCGGAGCAGGCGCTGGAGTATTACGGAGTGATCGTCCCCGGCGGTCTGTTTACCACCCGCCTCAAAGCGCTGCAGCCTGGCGAGCGCATTGGCCTGGACCGGCAGGTGTTCGGCTACATGACCGCCAACCGCTTCACCGATGGCGAGTCCTTGTGGCTGATGGCAACCGGCACCGGACTCGGCCCGTATATCTCGATGTTGCGCGATGGCGCGATCTGGGAAGAATTCGCAAGGGTGGTAGTGGTGCATGGGGCGCGGCATGCGACCGATCTGTCTTACACAGAGGAATTGCGGGCCCTGGCCGGCGCCAGTCCCGGCCGTCTGCAACTGGTGCAGGCGGTGACCCGCGACAGCAGCCTGGGCCCGGGCGTCTTGCGGGGCCGCCTGACTGAATTGCTGAAAAGCGGCGCACTGGAAGCGGCCGCCGGCGCCACCCTCGATCCAGCCACGGCGCGCGTCATGCTTTGCGGGAATCCGCAAATGATCGACGACATGCGCGGCCTGCTGCATGAGCGCGGCATGCGCCCGGTACGCCGCATGACGCCGGGGCAGTTTATTACTGAAAATTACTGGTAGAGCAAAGGGTTTCGCGAAGCACCGCTTCGCGCTTCGCGAAACGGATTGGCTTGCAAGCCAATCCGTGGGGGGCGATCAAGGAAGCAATCGCAGAAGGTACAGCCCCTCAACCATTGAACCCCTTCCCCTCCGCCGCCAACTTCTTCAACAGCGGCGCCGGCTGCCAAGCCTCGCCATGCCGGCCCTTGGCAAACTTCTCGATCGCCATCAGCACATTCGGCAAACCGACGATATCGGCATACAGCATCGGACCGCCGCGGAACAGCGGGAAGCCGTAGCCGGTGAGATAGACCATATCGATATCCGAAGCACGCAAGGCAATGCCCTCTTCCAGGATCAGCGCCGCTTCGTTCACCAGCGCATACACCAGGCGCTCGACGATTTCCTCATCGCTGATCTTGCGCCGTTCCACACCCAGATCGGCCGAGTGCTTGACCACCATGTCATTGACCACTTGCGAAGGGATCGGCTTGCGCTCGCCGGCCTTGTAGTCATACCAGCCGGCGCCGGTCTTCTGGCCATAGCGGCCCATCTCGCACAGCAGGTCTGCGGTCTTGGAATAGCTGACTTCCGGCTTTTCCACATAGCGCCGCTTGCGGATCGCCCAGCCGATGTCATTGCCGGCCAGGGCGCCCATGCGGAACGGGCCCATGGCAAAGCCGAATTTTTCAATCGCGCGGTCCACCTGCTCCGGCAAGGCGCCCTCTTCCAGCAGGAAGCCGGCCTGGCGGCTGTATTGCTCGATCATGCGGTTGCCGATGAAGCCATCGCACACGCCCGAGACCACGCCCACTTTCTTGATCTTCTTCGACAGCGCCATGGCGCTGGCCAGCACATCCTTGCCGGTCTTCTCGCCGCGCACGATTTCCAGCAGGCGCATCACATTGGCCGGGCTGAAGAAATGCAGGCCGATCACATCCTGCGGCCGCTTGGTGAAGGCGGCGATCTTGTTCAAGTCCAGCGTGGAAGTATTGGAAGCCAAAATCGCGCCCGGCTTCATCACCTCATCCAGCTTCCTGAACACGCTTTCCTTCACGCCCAGCTCTTCAAACACCGCTTCGATCACGATGTCGGCATTGGCAATGTCGGCATAGTCGAGCGTGCCGCTGATCAGGGCCATGCGCTGGTCGAACTTCTCCTGCGTCAGCTTGCCCTTCTTCATGGTGTTTTCGTAATTGCGGCGGATGGTGGCCCGGCCTTTTTCCAGCGCTTCGGCCTTGGTCTCCAAGAGCTTGACCGGGATTCCGGCATTGGCGAAATTCATGGCAATGCCGCCGCCCATGGTGCCGGCGCCGATGATGGCCGCGCTCTTGATCTGGCGCTGCGGGGTATCCTCCGGCACATCCGGAATCTTGCTGGCGGCGCGCTCGGCAAAGAAGGCATGGCGCAGGGCTTTGGATTCCGGCGTCTGCACCAGCTGCAGGAACAGTTCGCGCTCGACCTTGATGCCGTCTTCGAATTTGGGGCCGGCCACCGCCGCCGCGATCGCTTCCACGCATTTGAGCGGCGCCGGGAACGGACCGGCCGCCACCTTCACCGTATTGCGCGAAAACTGCAGGAAGGCTTCGGCATTGGGATAGTCGATCTTCTTGTTGCGCACCAGCGGCAGCGGACGCTTGTCTGCAATTTTTTCGGCAAAGGCTTTCGCGCCTTGCAGCAGATCGCCCTGCACCAGTTCATCGAACAAGCCGCTGTCGGCCATTTTTTCGGAGAGCACCGGATTGCCCGAGACGATCATGTTGAGCGCTGTCTCCAGTCCCACCACGCGCGGCAGGCGCTGGGTGCCGCCGGCGCCGGGCAAGAGGCCCAGCTTCACTTCCGGCAAGGCGATTTGCGCGCCGGGAACGGCCACCCGGTAATGGCAGCTCAGGGCCAGTTCCAGGCCGCCGCCCATGGCCACCGAGTGGATGGCGGCAATCACCGGCTTGCTGGAATTCTCGATGATGCGGATCACCGAATGCAGGGTCGGCTCCTGCAGCGATTTTGGCGTGTTGAATTCGCGGATATCGGCGCCGCCGGAAAAGGCCTTGCCGGCGCCGGTGATGATGACCGCCTTGACCTGGCTGTTCTCTTCGGCGGCGCGGATGCCTTCGGCAATCGCGCTGCGGGTGGCGTGTCCCAGGCCGTTGACAGGCGGATTGTTGAGCGTGATGACGGCTACGCTGCCGTCAACCTTGTATTCGGCGGTCATGTCTCTTCCTTTTGTTGGATGCGGGAGGCTTGGGAGGGAACTATACCGCAGAAATTAGCACGCTCGTGCAATTCGCCCTGTGGCGGCTCAAGCCAAAAGCGGGAACGGCGTGCACAGGGCACGCCGTTCGGGCAATCCGCAGGAGGAAGCAAGCTGCGCTTAATCGTCGCCCAGTTTCAAGCGGCTCGGCATGCGCTTTTCAATTGCCCATTTCAGCAAGGCCGCGCTGCGGAAGATGCCATGGGCGAATTTCCCGTAAGGCAGCGTGAGGAACAGGGCCATCACCACGCCCAGGTGGATCGCCAGCATAACAGCCATCAGCGAGGTATCGCGCAAGGCCAGCAAGGCCAGGCCGCTCACTGACGTCAACAACAGCAGCAGGATGAAGCCACGGTCCATCGGCCGCTGGGCCGGATCGCCGTGCAGCGGATGACGCTTCAGGTTCAGCCGCAGCAAGCCAATCGGCCCGATCACCAGCCCCAGGCCGCCCAGCGTGCCCAACACCACCGGCAGGCTCAACAGCGGATACGGCGCATGCCAGCCCCACAGATAGTGGTACAGGGTCGCCACCGAAGTGGAGGCAAAGCACAGCAGGAAGCCGTAGAAGGTCAGATGGTGGCAGCGCCGGCGCGCCAGGGTATAGGCATCGTCCGCCTCGTTGCAGCCTTCGCCATGGCCGCCGCCCAGGTACTTCAGGCGCAGCACATCGTGCGCGGCTTCACCGGCCGCCGCCGGGCTGGCGTTGTCCATGAAACCCGGTTCGCTCACGCCCTTCCAGAAGCGGCGCACGCCCAAGCCCAGGGCCAGCACCGCATAGCCGAATACCAGGCCGAACATCAGGGCCAGGGTGTTATGCGGGAAGATGGCATAGAAATTTCCCTGCAGCGGTTCATGCAACAGCGATCCGGTGAGGGCCAGGGTGATCATCAGGAAGAACGCCAATCCCCCCGCCAGTGCGCCGGCCAGCATCAAGCCGTTGTTGCGGTAGAGGGCGCCGAAAGCCGCCGGCCAGGCATAGTCCTGATAGGTCTTGACCCGCAACTGCGCCATGGCGCGCGGAATGTTCACCGCGAACTCATGCGGCGGCGCGTACTGGCAGTTGTGCAGGCAGGCACCGCAGTTGTGGCACAGGTTGGCCAGGTAATGGGCATCGGCCTTGGGAAATTCCAGGCGCCGGGTCATGGCTGGGAACACCGCGCAAAAGCCTTCGCAATAGCGGCAGGCATTGCAGATGGTGAGCTGGCGCGCGACTTCGTTTTCTTCCGCATCCACCACTTTGGGCACCAGCCGCAATTGGGCCTGGCCGCGCGCGTCTTCCACCAGCGCTTCAAGCTGCTGCACGTTGTTCTCCTTTGCTGGCGGCGGCGGCACGCGCGGCCTCGGTGCCGGCGATGCGGCCGAAGGCGGTACCGATCGCCATGCCCACGCCCGCGGTATAGCCCTTGCCCAGCACATTGCCGGCCATCATTTCACCAGCGACAAACAGGTTGTCGCTGGCCACGCCGCCGAAGTGCACGCGCGAGCGCTCATCCACTTTCAGGCCCAGGTAAGTGAAGGTGATGCCGGGACGCAGGGCATAGGCAAAATAAGGCGGCTTTTCCAGCGGCAAAGCCCAGTGGGTCTTGGCCGGGCTCAGGCCTTCGGTATGGCAATCGTCCAGCACCGCATGGTCGAAAGTGCCGACACGGCAGGCGGCGTTGAAGTCCTGCACCGTCTTCATGAACGTCTCCACCGGCAGCTTCAGTTTGCCGGCCAGCTCTTGCAGGCTCTGCGCCTGTATGCCGGGGAACACCGGCGGCATGAAGCGGCCAATGGCCCGGCTGTCGATGATGGAATAGCCGATCTGCCCCGGCTGCTGGGCCACCAGCCGGCCCCAGATCGCATAGCGCTTGGGCCAGAAGTCCTCGCCTTCGTCGTAAAAGCGAAGGCCATTGCGATTGACCATGATGCCCAGCGAGACGCAATCGACGCGGGTGCAGATGCCGCCGTCATACTTGGGCGCACGGGCGTCGATCGCCACGCAATGGCTCTGGGTCGGATCGCCGATGATGTCGGCGCCGGCGCCCATCATGAATTTGAGCAGCACGCCCATGTTGTAGCGGGTGCCGCGAATCAGGAAATTGTCGGCCGGCCATTCGCCGTTGACTTCGCCCCAGGCTTCGCGCTGCCATTCCAGATTGGATTCGAAACCACCGGCCGCCAGCACGCAGGTCTTGGCTTCGATGCGCTGGCCCTTGCACCAGGCGGCGAGAAAGCGCCCGTCTTTCAGCTCCAGACGATCGACCGGCGCCTCATAGCGGATCTCCACCCCCAGCGCTTCGGCGCTGCGGTAATAGGCATTCACCAGCGCCTTGCCGCCGCCCATGAAGAAGGCGTTGGTGCGCGACAGGTGCAGGGTGCCCGCCAGCGACGGCTGGAAGCGCACGCCGTGCCTGCGCATCCAGGGCCGGCACGTGGAAGAGGCACGGATCACGAGG
>JAEVZY010000007.1 GCA_023392035.1 Pseudomonadota bacterium
CCCTGGCCCGGCTTGCTGTGTCTGGCGGCCGGCGCCTTGCTGACCCGCTTGCCGCCCATGGGTGAGTTGCCGATCTGGGGCTATGTCGCCGTGGCCTTGCTGCTGGTGGGCGCCATCGCGCTCATGCCGCGGGTGGCGGCCTGGCTGTTCTCGCGGCTGGCTGCTTTGGGCCGAAACGCGGTGCCCATGCTGGCCTTGAACCGCCTGGCCAACGCGCCCAACCAGGCGTCCATTGCCCTGGGTGGCGTGCTGTCCAGTTTTTCGCTGATGGTGGCAATGGCGATCATGGTGTCGAGCTTCCGGGTTTCGGTGGATGACTGGCTGCGCCATCTGCTCGCCGCCGACCTCTATGTGCGCGCGGCGGCCGGCGAAGGTGCAATGTTGACGCCGCCCCAGCAGCAGCAGATCGGCCAGGTGGCCGGCGTGGCGCAAGTGGGATTCCAGCGCGTGAGCCAGCTCAACCTCGATCCCGCGCGCCCGACCGTGGCCCTGATCGCGCGCCTGATCGATGACGACGATCCCGGCAAATCGCTGCCGCTGGTTGGCGTGCAGGCCGGACCTGCGCCGGCCGGCACGGTCCCGGTATGGGGTTCGGAAGCGATGGTCGATCTGTATGGCTGGCGCCCAGGCCAAGTGCTGCGCCTGCCGATCGGCCAGGGCAGCTCGCAAGTATTCGTGGCCGGCATCTGGCGCGACTATGCGCGCCAAAGCGGCGCCATCCAGATCCGCCTGAAGGACTACCGCAAGCTGAGCGGCGACCCGTTGGCCAACGATGCCGCGCTGTGGCTGGCGCGCGATGCCAGCGCCGACCAGGTGCAGCGCGCCTTGCGCCAATTGCCGTTTGGCGCCGGGCTGGAAATCACCCAGCCGGCCGAGATTCGCGCCCTCAGCCTGAAAATCTTCGACCGCAGCTTCGCCGTCACCTACCTGCTGGAAGGCATCGCGATTTTGATCGGCCTGTTCGGCATTGCCGCCACCTTCAGCGCCCAGACCCTGGCGCGCATGCGCGAATTCGGCATGTTGCGCCATCTCGGATTGTCGCGCCGGCAGATACTGTCTCTCCTGGCCTGCGAAGGCTTGTTGCTGACTGCCATCGGCGTGGCGGTCGGCGCGCTGCTTGGCTGGTGCATCAGCCTGATCCTGGTGTTCATCGTCAATCCGCAATCCTTTCACTGGACCATGCAATTGCACATGCCCTGGCAGATGCTGATCGCGGTCACCGTGGCCCTGCTGGTCTCGGCGGTGCTGACCGCCTTGCTCTCGGGCCGGCTGGCGGTGGCCGGCGAAGCGGTGAAGGCGGTGCGCGATGACTGGTAGGTCGAACATGAAATCCGCATCCAAACCCAAGGCGCGCATGCGCACGTCCAAGCCGCAACAGCCAATGCGGCGCACGCTGCTGGCGGCGGCATTGTTGCTCGGCCCCTTGGGCGCCCTGGCGCGCGCGCCGGAATTCGCGGCGGTCCTGCCGGGACGAAAACTTGCATTCCCGCGCGACTTCGGCGCCCATCCTGAATTTCGCACCGAGTGGTGGTACATCACCGGCTGGCTGCAAACCAGCCGCAAGGAAACGCTCGGTTTCCAGGTGACCTTCTTCCGCTCGCGCAGCGCGCATGACGACGCCGACCCCAGCCGTTTCGCTCCCAAGCAATTGATCTTCGCTCATGCCGCACTGTCCGACCCAAAGGCCGGCAAGCTGCTGCACGATCAGAAAAGCGCACGCGAAGGTTTCGAGCTGGTGTATGCCCGTGCCGGCAATACCGACGTCAAGCTCGACAACTGGACCTTGCTGCGGACCGAAAGCGGGTCTTACCGCACGTCCATCGGGGCCCGCGATTTCGGCCTCGACCTGGAGTTCACCCCTACCCAGCCGCTGCTGCTGCAGGGCGAAGCCGGCTTTTCGCGCAAGGGGCCGCGTCCGGAACAGGCCAGCTACTACTACAGCGAACCGCAACTGAGGGTGACGGGACGCATCGCCCGCCAGGGCAAGACCGACACGGTGCAAGGCAGCGCCTGGCTGGATCATGAATGGTCCAGCACGGTACTGGATGAGCGCGCCAGCGGCTGGGATTGGGCCGGCATCAATCTGGACGATGGCGGTGCGCTGATGATGTTCCGCATTCGCAACCGCCAGGGCCAGGCGCTGTGGGCGCATGCCGCCTTGCGCGATGGCGAGGGCCGGCTGCGCCAGTTCAGTCCAGGCGAAGTCAGCTTCACGCCGACGCGCCAGTGGCGCTCGCCACGCACCGGCGCCAGCTATCCGGTGGCGGGAATTTTTCGTACCGGCGAATTGCAATGGGAACTTTCGCCGCTGCAGGATGACCAGGAACTGGATTCGCGCCTCTCCACCGGCTCGGTCTATTGGGAAGGCGCGGTCACGGTGACGCGCGCCGGGCAGCGGCTGGGACGCGGCTATCTGGAATTGACCGGTTACCACAAGGCTTTGAAACTATGAGTGCAAAATCGTGAGCACGGAACACGTCGAACCTGCGCCGCGCCCGGGACTGGCGACCCTGTTGCGCCTTGTCCCTTTCCTGGCGCCCTACAAGCGGCAGTTTGTGCTGGCCGGCCTGGCGCTGTTGCTGGCGGCCGGCGCCACCCTGGCGATACCGGTGGCGTTTCGCAAGATGATCGATCTCGGTTTCGGCGAAGCGGCACGTGCGCAACCGCAGCACATCGACGTCTACTTCATTGCGCTGTTCGCACTGGCCGCGCTGCTGGCGCTGGCGACCGCGGCGCGCTTTTTTGCCGTCTCATGGCTGGGCGAACGGGTCACGGCCGACATCCGCAATGCCGTCTACAGCCATGTGCTGCGCCAGGACCCGGTGTTCTTCGAGACCATGCGCACCGGCGAAGTATTGTCGCGACTCACCGCCGACACCACGCTGATCCAGGCGGTGGTCGGCACCAGCATATCCATGGCCTTGCGCAATGCCCTGCTGTTCGCCGGCGGCATGGTGATGTTGTTCGTCACCAGCCTGCGCCTGTCTTCCATCATCCTGGTCTTGCTGCTGGCGGTGGTGGTGCCGATCGTGGTGTTCGGGCGCCGCGTGCCCAAGCTCTCGCGCGATTCGCAAGACCGGCTGGCCGACGCCTCCGCGCTGGCCGGGGAAATGCTCAACGCCATGGGCACGGTGCAGGCCTATACGCGGGAAGCGGCCGAATCGCGCCGTTTCGCCGGCGCGGTGGAAGATGCATTCGTGACCGCAATTCGCCGCATCCGCGCGCGCGCCTGGCTGACCATGCTGGCCATCCTGCTGGTGTTCGGCGCCATCGTCTTTGTGCTGTGGCTGGGCGCGCATGCGGTGCTGGGGGGCAGCATGAGCGTGGGCCAGCTCGGCCAGTTCATCCTGTATGCAACCATCGTCGCCGGCGCCATCGGCGCGCTGTCGGAAGTGCTGGGCGAAGCGCAGCGCGCGGCCGGCGCCACCGAACGCCTGCTGGAATTGCTGGCGGCGCGCCCGGCCATTCAGGCGCCGGCAGAGCCGCAAGCCTTGCCGGCCTGCGCCAGCGGTGGCGCCGCCTTGCAAGTGGTACATGTCGGGTTCGCCTATCCTTCCCGCCCCGGCCTGCCTTCGATCAAAGACGCCAGTTTTACAGTGCGCGCGGGAGAAACCGTGGCCATCGTCGGGCCTTCCGGCGCCGGCAAGACCAGCCTGTTCCAGTTGCTGCTGCGCTTTTACGATCCGCAGCAGGGCCGCATCCTGCTGGACGGGGTCGACATCCGCCAGTTGAAACTGGAAGACCTGCGCGGCGCGATCGGCGTGGTGCCGCAGGAAACCGTGGTGTTTTCCTCCAGCGCCCTGGAAAACATCCGCTATGGCCGGCCGCAGGCCAGCGATGAAGAAGTGAAGCAGGCGGCGCGCATGGCGGCCGCGCATGAGTTCATCGAAGCCCTGCCGCAAGGCTACGACACTTCGCTGGGCGAGCGCGGCCTGCGCTTGTCAGGCGGCCAGCGCCAGCGCATCGCAATCGCCCGCGCGTTGCTGAAAAATCCCTGCCTGCTGTTGCTGGATGAGGCCACCAGCGCACTGGACGCCGAATCGGAACGCCTGGTGCAAGCCGCGCTGGAAGCGGCCATGCAGGGCCGAACCACGCTGGTGATTGCCCATCGCCTGGCGACCGTGCAACGCGCCGATCGCATCCTGGTGATGGATGAGGGCCGCATCGTGGAAACCGGCACCCACGCCAGCCTGGTGGCACGCGGCGGCCTGTACGCCCAGTTGGCGGCGCTGCAATTTCATGCCGTCTGAAGCGCGGAGCGCAGGCTCCAAAGCTACAATACGTTTTCTTCGGGACCCAGCATGCGCCAATACCTCGACCTCGTTCGCACCATCCTCGACAGCGGAAGCTGGCAAGACAACCGTACCGGCATACGCACCATCAGCATTCCGGGCGCCATGATGCGCTTCGACCTGAAGGAAGGTTTTCCGGCAGTGACCACCAAGCGCCTGGCATTCAAATCCGTGGTGGGCGAGCTGGTGGGCTTTTTGCGCGCCAGCCGCAGCGCCGCCGATTTCCGCGCCCTCGGCTGCAAGGTCTGGGACCAGAACGCCAATGAAAATGCCGAGTGGCTGGCCAATCCCTATCGGGCCGGCGAAGATGACCTGGGGCCGGTCTATGGCGCGCAATGGCGGCAGTGGCCGGCCTACAAGCTGTTGCCGGCCAGCGCCACCGCGCAACTCGCCGATGCGCTCAGTCGCGGCTATACCGTGGTCAGCCAATTCAGGGAAAAAGGCCTGGACCAGGTTCTGCTGTACAAGGCAATCGACCAATTGCGCGACTGCCTGGACACCATCATGCGCAATCCCTCGTCGCGCCGCATTCTGTTCCACGGCTGGAATTGCGCGGTACTGGATGAAATCGCGCTGCCGGCCTGTCATTTGCTGTACCAGTTCCTGCCCAATCCGGCCACCCGCGAAATTTCCCTCTGCCTGTACATCCGTAGCAATGACATCGGCCTGGGCACGCCCTTCAATCTGGCCGAAGGCGCGGCGCTGCTGCACCTGGTAGGACGGCTTACTGGCTATGCGCCGCGCTGGTTCAGCTATTTCATCGGCGATGCGCACATCTACGAGAACCATCTCGAGATGTTGACCGAACAATTGACGCGCGAGCCGCTGCCCCTTCCGACCTTGGCCATCAACGAACGGGTGCCGGACTTTGCCGTGACCGGCGAATATGCGCCGCAATGGCTGGAGCTGGTCGAACCCTCGGACTTCACGCTGGTGGACTATCGCCATCACGCGGCTTTGACGGCGCCGATGGCGGTCTAGGAAGTGGCGGCCAGCGGGCGGCATGCAGCCAGGAAAATCCGGCCATTTGATTCCGATTTGATTGGCCGGGCAGCGTCGCCCTGCTCTCGAATTAATCAGTGTTGTTGACACCCGCGGCAAGTGGCACCGTGGCGACTTTTCTCATCCACCGTCGCTGCCATGCTGCCATCCACGGGAATTCAAACTTCGGAAAATCCGTTCATCGGCAAATTCCGCCTGCTCGTCCTCCACGTCGGCTGCCTGGCGGCCTTCTTTGTCCAACCAACACCCGCGCTGCTGAGTCTGATGCTCGTCAGCTGGTTTGTGCGCACCTTCGGCTGGGAAGGCGGACTGCACCGCTACTTCGCCCATCGCAGCTACAAGACCAGCCGGGCTTTCCAATTGGTGCTGGCCTGCCTCGGCGCAGCATCCGGTCAGCGCGGACCGCTGTGGTGGGCAGCCTATCATCGCGCGCACCATCGCTACGCCGACACGGCACGTGACCCCCACGCACCTCGGAACAAGGGCAGGTTCTATGCCTATGTCGGCTGGCTGCATGACAAAAGAAACTGCGACACCGATCTGGACGCGGTCCGCGATCTGAGCCGCTATCCGGAGCTGGTGTGGGTCAACAAGTACCATTACCTGTTTCCCTATCTCTCGATGGTGGGAATCTACGCGCTCGGCCAGTGGACTGACCTGTTCGGCCGGCACGCCGGCTTGGCGGCCGTGGTCTGGGGCTTTTTTATCGCGACCTGGCTTTCCTTGCAGGGCTCGTTGCTGATCAACGCGTTTGCCCATGGGCCGCGGCCAGGCTGGCTGGGCTATCGGAATTTCTCAACTCCGGATACGTCGCACAACCTGTGGCCGATTTCCCTGCTGTCGCTGGGATCGTCCTGGCACAACAACCATCACCGCTACATGAATTGCGCGCGCGCCGGCATCCGCTGGTGGGAGCTGGATCTGACTTACCTGACTTTGAAATTGCTGGCCGCACTGGGCCTGGTGTGGGACTTGCGGGAAGTGCCGGAACAGGAAAGGGAAGAGGAAGTGGAGAGGAAGAGATTTGGGGAGGTGTGAAATCCATGAAATCTGCCTGGCCCGCGGGCCAGGCAGATTTCGTTCTACTTATCCGCCCGAAGCATCAATCTTGATGCCCTGCTTCTTCACCACTTCCTGA
>JAEVZY010000023.1 GCA_023392035.1 Pseudomonadota bacterium
ATCCGGATGTGCCCAACTGGGCTATTACGCGCAAGCCGTCGAAGGGCAATTGAGCTTGTTGTCCGAGGCGCGGCCGATCGACGAGTGGCTGGCCAATCCCGGTACTGAAGCAAAGTTGAGAGACCGGCTGACCAAGGTCAAGGAAATTCGTCACTTCGCCGCCAACGAGCTGGGTCTTCCGGACAATGAAAGCTACAAAAGCTATGCCGACCTGAAGCGGCCCTACGTATTGTGGAATGTGGTGGCCACCCCGGCCCTGTCGCTCAAGCCGCTGAATTGGTGCTTCCCGATTGCCGGCTGCGTCAATTACCGTGGCTATTACAGCAAGCGCGAAGCGCAAGGCTTTGCAGATGAGTTGCGCGCCCAGGGCTATGACGTGCAAGTGTCCGGCGTACCCGCCTATTCCACGCTGGGCTGGTTCAACGACCCGGTCTTGTCGACTTTCATCCAGTATCCCGACGCCGAACTGGCGCGACTGGTGTTTCATGAGCTGGCGCATCAGGTTGCCTACGCCAAGGACGATTCCCGCTTCAATGAGTCTTTCGCCGTGACGGTGGAAGAAGCCGGTGTCGAACGCTGGATGGAAAAATACGGCGACGAGCGCATGCGCAAACTGTTCGCCGACTACACCGCGCGCAAGAAGGATTTCCTGGCGCTGCTTGGAAAGTACCGGCAACAACTGCTGGTGAATTACGCCAGCGATGCCAGCGACGCCGACAAGAAGCAGCGCAAGGCGGATATTTTCCAGGCCTTGAAAGATGAATACCAGGTGATCAAGGCCGAGCGCTGGCACGGCTATGCCGGCTACGACCGCTGGTTTGCCGACCCGCTGACCAATGCCCATCTATCGACCATCTCCACCTATCACGACCTGGTGCCGCGCTTTCGCGCCATGCTGAAGAAGGAAAAGGACTTGCCGCGCTTCTATAAAGCAGTCCAGGAGTTGGCAAGCCTCGACAAAACCAATCGCTATCAGCAGTTGGCCAAGTTGGGCGACGCACCGGAAGCTGCGGCCATCGCATCAAGCGAAACTGGAATCGTCGGACAATAAGTCCAAGGGGTCTTTGCTGCGCTGCAGCGCAATGATGAGCCGGCTGGAGCCGGTGCTCCAATCGAAGCGCAAGCCCTTGCGTGCCCATTCCATGACCGATAGCATCTGTTGTTGGCCGACCCACCGTCGGCTCTCCCATAACAACGACAGGATGGCGGAGGAATGGACAAATTCTGGTTGAAGGCCTACCCGGACGGCGTTCCGGCCGAGATCGATTACACCCAATACCGCTCGCTGGTTCACTTGCTGGAAGAATCCTTCCGCAAGTACGCTGCCCGCAATGCCTATTGCTGCATGGGTCAGTATCTGACCTATGCCCACCTGGACAGTCTTTCCCTGCAGTTGGCGGCCTGGCTGCAAAGCCGCGGAATGGCCAAGGGCGCGCGCGTGGCGCTCATGATGCCCAATGTGTTGCAGTATCCGGTTGCGCTGGCCGCGGTACTGCGCGCCGGCTACACCGTGGTCAATGTCAATCCACTGTACACGCCGCGTGAGCTGGAACACCAGCTCAACGATTCCGGCGCCGAAGCCATCATCATCCTGGAAAATTTCGCCCACACCCTGCAGCAGGTGATGCCCAATACCAGCATCAAGCATGTGGTGGTGACCAGCATGGGCGACATGCTCGGCGCCAAGGGTTGGCTGGTGAATTTCGTGGTGCGCCATGTGAAGAATCTGGTGCCGGCCTTCAGCCTGCCCAATGCCATGCGCTACAAGGACGTGATGGCCGAGGCCTGTCGCATGAGCCTGAAGCCGGTCGAGCTTTCGCATGAAGACATCGCCTTCCTGCAGTACACCGGCGGCACCACCGGTGTCTCCAAGGGTGCGGTGCTGCTGCACAAGAATGTGATTGCCAACGTCTTGCAGAACGCGGTGTGGGCCAAGCCGGTGCTGGACCGGGAGCCGAAGGTCGATCCGATCACCATCGTCTGCGCCTTGCCGCTGTATCACATCTTCGCGCTGACGGCCTGCGCCCTGCTCGGCGCACGCCTGGGCGCGATGAATCTGCTGATTCCCAATCCGCGTGACATCGGCGGCTTCATCAAGGAATTGTCGAAGCACGAGTTCCATATGCTGCCGGCCGTGAACACCCTCTACAACGCCCTGGTCAACCATCCTGATTTTGCCAAGCTGGATTTCTCGCGCCTGAAGGTCTGCAACGGCGGCGGCATGGCGGTACAGCAGGCGGTGAGCGACAAGTGGAAAAAGGTCACCGGTCTGGCTATCGCCGAAGGCTATGGCTTGTCCGAAACCTCGCCCACGGCCACCTGCAATCCAGCCACCGTCCAGGAGTTCAACGGCACCATAGGCTTGCCTGTGCCGTCCACCGAAATCGCAATTCTGGATGACAACGGCCAGGAGGTACCGCTTGGGCAGCCGGGCGAGATCGCCATACGCGGTCCGCAGGTGATGGCGGGTTACTGGAACCGTCCCGAAGAAACGGCAAAGGTCATGACGCCCGAGGGATTCTTCAAATCGGGCGACATCGGCATCATGGATGCGACCGGCTTCATCCGCATTGTCGATCGCAAGAAAGACATGATCCTGGTCTCGGGCTTCAATGTTTATCCGAATGAGATCGAAGCTATCGTCGCCCAGCATCCGGGCGTGCTCGAATGCGCCTGCGTGGGTGTGCCCGATGAGCACTCCGGCGAAGTGGTGAAACTGTTCGTCGTGCGTCGCGATCCGGCCCTGACGGCCGACGAGCTGATGGCTTACTGCCGCGAGCAATTCACCGGCTACAAGCGTCCCAAGTACATCGAGTTCCGCGACGAACTGCCCAAGACCAATGTCGGCAAGATCCTGCGGCGCCAATTGCGCGACGAGAAAAAAGCCGCCTGATCGCAAGACGGCGTAGAAAGCCGCGCGAGAAAGTACAAAGGGCCGGATGCAAATCCGGCCCTTTTTGCATA
>JAEVZY010000078.1 GCA_023392035.1 Pseudomonadota bacterium
TCACCGCCACCGGCGGCGCGCGCATGCAGGAAGGCTTGCTGTCCTTGATGCAGATGACCAAGACCACCGCCATGCTGACCAAGCTGGCGGAGAAAAAGCTGCCCTTCATTTCCATCCTGACCGATCCCACCATGGGTGGCGTATCGGCTTCTTTCGCTTTCATGGGCGATGTGGTGATTGCCGAACCCAAGGCCCTGATCGGCTTTGCCGGTCCGCGCGTGATTGAAAACACCGTGCGCGAGAAACTGCCGGAAGGCTTCCAGCGCGCCGAATTCCTGATGCAAAAAGGCGCGGTGGACATGATCGTCGACCGCCGCAAGATGCGCGACGAACTGGCCCAGATCCTGGCGCTGCTGCAAAACCAGTCGGCCGACGTGATTGCCTGAAACCGCCCACCAACGGACGCGGGCGATCCGGCATGGCGCCGGCTTCGCCCCGTTCGCGCTTGATAACCAAATCGCTGTATGAGTCTTCCCGATACGCTGGACGCCTGGCTGGCGCGCCTGGAGAGCATGCATTCCAAGGTGATCGATCTTGGCTTGCTGCGCGTGGGCGAAGTTGCGGCCGCCATGGGCCTGCGCTTTGATTGCCCGGTGATTACGGTCGGCGGCACCAATGGCAAGGGTTCCACCTGCGCCATGCTGGAATCGATCTTCATGCAAGCCGGCTACAAGGTCGGCCTGACCACTTCGCCACACCTGCTGCGCTTCAACGAGCGCGCCCGCATCAACGGCGAAAACGCCAGCGATGCGCAATTGCTGGAATGCTTTGCCGAAGTGGAAGCAGCGCGCGGCGAGACCTCGCTCAGCTATTTCGAATTCACCACCCTGGCCATCCTGCGCCTGTTCCAGAAGGCGCAACTGGATGTGGTGATCCTGGAAGTGGGGCTGGGTGGACGGCTGGATGCCATGAACATCATCGATGCCGATGTGGCCATCGTCACCAGCATCGATCTCGACCATACCGAATACCTGGGCGACACCCGCGAGAAAATCGGCTTTGAGAAGGCCGGCATTTTCCGCGCCGGTCGCACTGCCATCTGCGCCGACCCGCAGCCGCCGCAGTCGCTGATAGACCATGCCAACGCCATCGGCGCCGACCTCTGGCTGTTCGGACGCGACTTCAATTACCAGGGCGACAAGCAGCAGTGGAGCTTTGCCGGTCGCCAGCAGCGCCGCAATGCACTGGGCTATCCGGCCCTGCGCGGCGCCAATCAATTGCTCAATGCCTGTGCCGCGCTGGCCGCCTGCGAGGCGCTGCGCGATCGACTGCCGCTGTCGGCCCAGGACGTGCGCAACGGCCTGGCACTGGTGGAGCTGCCGGGACGCTTCCAGGTCCTGCCCGGCCGCCCGGCCATCATCCTTGACGTGGCCCACAATCCGCATGCGGCGGCCACCCTGGCGCACAACCTGGACAACATGGGTTTCTACCGCTACACCTATGCCGTCTTCGGATGCATGCAGGACAAGGACATCGCCGGCGTGGTGGCGCGCCTGGGTTCACGCATCGATCATTGGTATCTGACGGGCTTGCCGACCGAACGCGCCGCTTCGGCCAAACAGCTGGAAGCGGCGCTGAAAGAGGCGGGCGTGAAGGTCGATATCAAGACCGATGTGAAGGCTGACGTGACTGCCGGCATTGAACCACGGCAGGAAGCCAGCATCAAAAGCTTCGCCTCGCCGCAAGACGCTTTCCATGCCGCATTAAACCTTGCAGGTGAGGATGATAGAATTGTCGTCTTCGGATCCTTCTACACGGTTGCCGGCGTCATGCAAGCCCGCAACCTTGCACATCACTGACAGGGGAAGCAGTCCCAGATGGGTTTGTTATCGTTTGGACGCCGGAAAGAGGAAGCCGCCGGGGATGACAGCGTTTTCGCTGCGCCCGCCGCGCAGGATGCCGCCGGCGCACGTCCGAAGGCGCGCCGCAAGGGACGCGCGGCCGATCCCATCGATCCGGTCCTGCCTGAAAAACAACGCGCACGCAGAAGGCTGGTTGGCGCGGTGGCGCTGGTGCTGGCGGCCGTGATCGGCCTGCCGATGATCCTCGATCCCGAGCCCAAGCCGCTGCCCACCGATATCTCCATCGACATTCCCGCCAAGGACAAGGCCAGGCCGGCCGCCAGCGCATCCAGCGTGCCGGCAGCCGCGGCGCTGGACCAGCGCGAGGAAATCGTCACCCCCGATTCGGCCACGGCGCCGGCCAATGCCAAACCTGGCGTGCCTGCCGCTGCGGCCGGCGCGGCAGTCGCCGGCGCTGCGGCGGCTGCAAACGCCGCCAAGCCCGATCCGGCCAAGCCGGAAGCCAAGGTCGAAGCCAAGTCCGACGCCAAGGCCGACGCCAAGGCCGACGCCAAGTCCGACGCCAAGTCCGATGCCAAGGCCGACAACAAAGTCGAAGCCAAGGCGGACAGCAAGTCCCCATCCAAAGCCGAAGCCAAACCCGAGCCCAAAGCCGATGCGCACAAGGCCGACGACGCCCGCGCCCGCTCCATTCTTGACGGCCAGGCGCAAGCCGACAAGCACGAGACCTACATGGTGCAGGTTGCCGCCCTGGCCTCGGCCGACAAGGTGCGCGAGCTGCAGAACAAGCTGAAGGCGGCCGGCATCAAATCCCAGACACAGAAGGTGGCAACCCAATCGGGCGAACGCATCCGCGTGCGGGTGGGCCCGCTGCCGAACCGTTCCGAGGCGGAGAAGATGCGCAGCCGCCTCAACAAGCTGGGCCTGAACGGCACCCTGGTGCCGGTGTGAGGCGCGGCTGGACTGAAACACGGCAGGACCGCCTGCCATGACCTTGTTCGATTACCTGGTCATCTTCGTGCTGGTGTGCTCGGTCGTCATCAGCACCTTGCGCGGACTGGTCAAGGAAATCCTGTCGCTGATTGGCTGGATCGTGGCATTCATGGTTGCCAACGCCTATGGTGAAAGTCTGGCAGCGCTGTTGCCGCCGGCAATACCCGGGCAGCTGGCGCGCTTGATTGTGGCCTTTCTGGCGCTATTTATTGGAGTGCGCATCCTGGCGATGCTGCTCGGCCTGGCAATTGAAGCCCTGATCAAGGCCGCTGGATTGACACTGGCCGACCGCGGCCTGGGCGGGCTGTTCGGCCTGGCGCGCGGACTGGTGTTGATCATGGCGGCGGTGCTGCTGGCGGGAATGACTTCCCTGCCGCAACAGCCGTTCTGGAAAGACGCACTTTTATCACCGCTGGCGGAGACCGCGGCACAAACAATCAAACCCTGGCTGCCGGGAGACTTTGCCAGCCATGTGCATTTTTGAAAATTTCTAGGAGTCGCTTATGTGTGGTGTTGTTGGCCTGGTGGGAAACAGCCCGGTAAACCAGTCGATTTACGATGCCTTGCTGCTCTTGCAGCATCGCGGCCAGGACGCGGCCGGCATCGCAACCAACCATGGCGATGCCTTCTCCATGTACAAGGCCAATGGCCTGGTGCGTGACGTCTTCCGCACCCGCAACATGCGCTCCCTGCCGGGCAATGCCGGTATCGGCCAGGTGCGCTATCCCACCGCCGGTTCTTCCAGCGAGGAAGAGGCGCAGCCGTTCTACGTGAATGCCCCGTTCGGCATCACCCTGGCCCACAACGGCAACCTGACCAACTGGGAACAGTTGAAGATCGAGATGTTCAAGAACGATCGCCGCCACATCAACACCGATTCCGATTCGGAAGTGTTGTTGAACGTGCTGGCGCACGAGATCCAGCAGGCGGCCAGCGGCTTCTCGCTCGACCCGGCCACGATCTTCCGCGCGGTGGCGGTGTTGCACAAGCGGGTGCGCGGCTCCTATGCGGTGGTGGCGCAGATCGCCGGTCACGGCTTGCTGGCCTTCCGAGATCCGTTTGGCATTCGTCCGCTGTGCATCGGCTTTGCCGAATCCGATCAGGGCCCGGAATACATGGTGGCCAGCGAATCGGTGGCGCTGGAAGGCCTGGGCTATCGCTTCCTGCGCGATGTCATGCCGGGCGAAGCCATCTTCATCGACCTCGAAGGCAAGCTGTACAACCAGCAGTGCGCGGAAAATCCCAGCCTGAATCCCTGCGCCTTTGAATTCGTGTACCTGGCGCGGCCGGACTCGGTGATCGACGGCGCCTCGGTGTACGCCACCCGCCTGAAGATGGGCGAGTACCTGGCCGAAAAGATCCGCAGCCAGTTCAACACCGGCGACATCGATGTGGTGATGCCGATTCCCGATTCCTCGCGTCCGGCGGCGATGGAGCTGGCCTTGAAGCTCAATCTTCCGTATCGCGAAGGCTTCATCAAGAACCGCTACATCGGCCGTACCTTCATCATGCCCGGGCAGTCGATTCGCAAGAAGTCGGTGCGCCAGAAACTCAATGCCATCGGCGCCGAATTCCGCGGCAAGAATGTGCTGCTGGTGGATGACTCCATCGTGCGCGGCACCACCAGCCGCGAGATCGTGCAGATGGCGCGCGAGTCGGGCGCCAAGAAAGTGATCTTCGCCTCGGCCGCACCGCCCGTGAAATTCCCCAACGTGTACGGCATCGACATGCCGACCCGCGACGAATTGATCGCCCATGGCCGCACCGAAGAGGAAATCTGCCGCGAGATCACGGCCGACGCCCTGGTCTACCAGGACCTGGATGCCTTGAAGCGCGCCATCTCCGACGTCAATCCGGCGCTGCGCAATTTCGAAGCCTCATGCTTCGACGGCATCTACATCACCGGCGACATCTCGCGCGACTATCTCGACCGTATCGAATACGCGCGCAACCATCCCAAGCCGGTGCTGGAAGACGCCGTGCGCTCGCAGTTGAACCTGAACCTGGCACAGATCGACTGAACATGCGCCAGGGGCCTGGAGAGTCCATGTACACCCGCCACTTCGGACTCTCCGAGCCGCCATTCGGCATCACTCCCGACACCAGCTACTTCCACCCCTATCCGCACGACCAGCGTGCGCTCAATACCCTGCTGATCGCGCTGCGCGAAGGCGAGGGCTTCATCAAGATCACCGGCGAAGTCGGTTCCGGCAAGACGCTTCTGTGCCGCAAATTCCTCGGCATGCTGGACGAGGATTTCGTCACCGCCTATCTGCCCAATCCCATGCTGCAACCCAAGAGCATGATGGCGGCGCTGGCCGAGGAATTGGGCTTGCCGGTCTCGCGCGAGATGGACGAGTACCAGATCCTCAAGGCCATCAACCAGCGCCTGCTGCAGATTGCGCAGGAGGGCAAGCGCGTGCTGCTGTGCCTGGACGAAGCGCAAGCCATGCCGCTGGAAACCCTGGAGGCGCTGCGCCTGTTGACCAACCTGGAAACCGAAAAGCGCAAGCTGCTGCAAATCGTGCTGTTCGGCCAACCCGAGCTGGATCGCAAGCTGGAAGAGCCTTCGATTCGCCAGCTCAACCAGCGCATCACCTTCCGCTACGAGCTGGGCGCGCTGGACCTTGACGAGACCCGGCACTATCTCCAGCACCGGCTGGGCGTGGCCGGCTGCAGCGCCGAAGTTTTCCAGCCGGGGGCCGTCGGCGCCTTGCACAAGGCCAGCCGCGGCCTGCCGCGCCTGTTGAACATCCTGGCCCACAAATCGCTGATGCTGGCTTATGGCCAGGGCCAGGACACGGTCAGCGCGCGCCACGTGCGCGGCGCGGTGGCCGATACGCCCAGCGCGCTGGCCACGGCGGGCCAGTCCTGGACTTGGATCTCCGCCAGCGCTGCCGCGCTGGTGGGCCTCGCCATTTCACTTGCCTGGATGATCTATCGATGAGCGTCATCAACCAGATGCTGCTGGACCTGGAGGCGCGCAAGCGCGCCGAAGCCGGCGTCGATTCCGCCAAGCCCGCGCTGCAAGCCGAATTGCGCGCGGCCGCCGCTCCCGCCGCACCGGCGCGCGCGCTGCCCTGGTTGACGGCAAGCCTGATCGCCGCCGGCTTGCTGGCCGCGCTGTGGGGTGGATGGCAGTTCATGCAAGTGCGCAGGGATACTTCCGGACTGCCGCCGCCGCTTGCCGCGAGTACGGCTGAGCCGGCGCAGCCGGGTGTGCAGGCGCCCAGGCCGGCCACGCCGACCCAGGCGGAAAGCCCGACACCGACACCGACGCTTGCCACGCCCGCCCAAACCGCGGCTGCCGCTGCGCCGCCTGCTGCAGCCGTGCCGGCCGCGCCCGCGGCACAGAATCCTGCTGCCGCTGTGGTCCCGGCACCTGCGGTCGTGGCACCCGCGGCCCCGGCGCCACCGGCCGCAAAGGCCGCGCCTGCGGCCAGCGCGCCGCTCGCCAAGGCGCCAGTGCCGCCAAGCGCAGCGCCGAGTCCGGATGCCGTGCCGGCGCCTGGTCATTATCCGAGCGCCGTCCCTGCAAGCCGGCAGGCTGCGGGCCACGAGGGCGACGCTGCGCAAGCGCGGCGCGAAGCCCGCGGCGAGACGAAATCCGAAACCGCGCGTAGCGCCGAGCCGACGCCGCGCCAGCAAGCCGAAACCGAAACCCGGCGCGGCCAGGATCTGGCGCGCGCCGGACGCATGCTGGACGCGATCGACGCCTTCGATCGCGCCCTGATGCTCGATCGCAGCTATGCACAGGCGCGCCTGAACCTGGCCAATGCGCTGGTGGAGGTGAAGCGGGTGGACGACGCCATGGCGCGCCTGCAGGAAGGGCTGGACGAGAATCGCGCCAACGGCGCGCTCGCCATGCGCCTGGCACGCCTGCAGATCGATCGCGGCGACAGCCGCGCCGCCATCGACACCCTGGGCCGCAGCCTGCCCTATGACCGCGAGCGGGCCGACTACCAGGCCTTCATGGCTGGCCTGCTGCAAAAGGAAGGGCGCAATGCCGAGGCCATCGACTACTACCTCACCGCCTTGCGGCGCGCACCGCAAAACGGCGCCTGGTGGATGGGCCTGGGCTTTTCCCTGCAAGCGGAAAAGCGCCTCACCGAGGCGCGCGAAGCCTTGCAGCGGGCGCAATCGGTGGGCGGACTTTCAGCCGAACAGCAGGCCAATGTGCAGCAGCGCTTGGAGCAAATGCGCTAGCATGTCGGCTTGACCAATTTGAGGGCGCGCGGGCCTCATCCACAGTCCACGCCCGGCTTCCTGAGTAAGCGTCTTTTGTAATGAACACCGAAAAAAAATACGGCTTCACCACCACCATCCTGCACAGCGACCGCCAGCAGCCCATCGAGCACGGCTCGCTGCACAAACCGATCCACACTTCGGTCGCCTTCGGCTACAAGGATGCCCATCAACTGGCGCGGGTATTCCAGGGACGCGAGCCCGGCTACCGCTATGGACGCCAGGGCAATCCCACCGTCAGTGCGCTGGAAGACAAGATCAGCAAGATGGAAGGCGGGGCCCAGACCATCTGCTTTGCCACCGGCATGGCCGCCATCGGCGCCCTGACGCAAGCGCTGTTGCGCGACGGCGATCACGTGGTGTCGTCTTCCTACCTGTTCGGCAATACCAACAGCCTGTGGCAGACGGTCAATCTGCAGGGGCCCAAGGTCAGCATGGTGGATGCCACCGACGTCGCCAAGGTGGAAGCCGCGCTCACGCCCGCGACGCGCATGGTGTTCGTGGAGACGATTGCCAATCCGCGCACCCAGGTGGCGGACCTGAAGCGCATCGGCGAGCTGTGCCGCCAGCGCGGCATCCTGTACGTGGTGGACAACACCATGACCTCGCCCTATCTGTTCCGGCCCAAGGAGGTGGGCGCGGGACTGGTGGTGAATGCGCTGACCAAATCGATCGCCGGCCACGGCATTGCGCTGGGCGGCGCCCTGACCGATACCGGCGAATACGACTGGTCGGTCTATCCCAATATCGCCGACAACTACAAACGCTATCCGGCCGCGCAGTGGGGCATGGCCCAGGTGCGGGCCAAGGCGCTGCGCGACTTCGGCGCCTCGCTGGCGCCGGAGGCGGCGCACCACATCGCGGTGGGCGCGGAAACCATGGCCTTGCGGATCGAGCGCGAATGCGCCAATGCCCTGGCGCTGGCGCAAATGCTGGCGGCCGATCCGCGCGTGGCGGCGGTGCATTATCCGGGCCTGCAGAGTCACCCGCAGCATGACTTGTCGCGCCAGTTGTTCAAGGCCTTTGGCGGCCTGTTCAGCTTCGAGCTGGCCGAAGGCGTGGATTGCTTTGACTATCTGAATCGTCTCAAGCTCGCCATCCCGGCCAGCAACCTAGGCGACACGCGCACCCTGGTGATCCCGGTTGCGCACACTATCTTCTACGAGATGGGCGCCGCGCGCCGCGCCGAGATGGGCATTGCCGAATCGCTGATCCGGGTCTCGGTGGGCATCGAAGACACGGCCGACTTGCTGGAAGATTTCCGCCAGGCGCTGTCGGCCTAGGAGCCTGGGCGGCAGAAGGACGGCGGCTGCAACCGGCTTCGCCGTTTTCTGCCCGCCTACCGCTGCCCGATATGCAATGGGGCGGTAAAATCGCTCCCATGCTGATCGATTCCCACTGCCATCTCGACTTCCCTGAATTCAGGGAACATTTGCCCGCCATCTTCCAGCGCATGCGCGACAACCAGGTCACGCACGCCCTGTGTGTCTGCGTCGACCTGCCCGGTTTTCCCGGCGTGCTGCAACTGGCCGAGGAGCATGATTTCCTGTACGCCTCGGCCGGCGTCCATCCCGATTACGAAGACACGCCGGAGCCGGACCTCGATACCCTGCTGCGCCTGGCCGAGCATCCGAAAGTGGTGGCCATAGGCGAAACCGGGCTTGACTACTATCGGCTGCAGGGTGACCTGGAATGGCAGCGCCAGCGCTTTCGCACCCACATCCGCGCTTCGCGCCAAAGCCGCAAGCCGCTCATCATCCACACCCGCGCCGCTTCGGCCGACACCCTGGCCATCATGCGCGAAGAGGGCGCGGCGCCGGAGGCAGGCGGCGTCGGCGGCGTGATGCACTGCTTCACCGAATCGATGGAAGTGGCGCAAGGCGCCATGGACCTGGGCTTTTATATTTCCTTCTCCGGCATCGTCACCTTCAAGAGCGCGCGCGAATTGCAGGAGGTGGCGCGCGCAGTGCCCTTGTCGCGCCTGCTGGTGGAAACCGACGCGCCCTATCTGGCGCCGGTGCCGTTTCGCGGCAAGACCAATGAGCCGGCGTTCGTGCGTCACACCGCCGAGTTCATTGCGAAGCTGAAAGGCGTATCGCTGGAAGAAGTGGCGCAGCACAGCACGCAAAATTTCCGCACGCTGTTTGGAGTGCCACAATGAAGCGTCGCCAGTGGCTGCTGGCTTGCGGCGGGGCGGCTTTGCTGGCCGGCGCGCCGCTGGCCTGGGCCGGCGCTTTCGAAGACTGGTTCGATGCCGCCAGGAAGAATCGCGTGAATGTGATCCGCTCACTCTTGCAGCGCGGCTTCGATATCAATGCCGCCGAGCCAACCCGCGGCGAGACTGCCTTGATGCTGGCCTTGCGCGAAAAGGCCGGCGACGTGTTCGACTTCCTTCTTACTCGCACAGACCTTGATCTGGAGCAGACGGCCAAAAATGGCGACAACGCAATGATGATTGCCGCCTGGACCGGCAATTTGCCGGCCGTGAAAGCCTTGGTGGAGAAGGGCGCCGAAGTGAACCGGCCGGGCTTCACACCGCTGCACTACGCCGCCGGCAGCGGCAACCTGGACATCATCCGCTATCTGCTGGAAGAGTCCGCCTATATCGATGCCGAGTCGCCCAATCGCACCACGCCCCTGATGATGGCGGCCTGGCTCGGGCATATCCACGCGGTGAAACTGTTGCTGGATGAAGGCGCCGATCCGACCCTGCGCAACGACCGCGGCATGGATGCGATCGACTTCGCCCGTGCCGGCGAACATCCCGATATCGTCAACGGCCTGACCTATCGCCGCCAGGCCGGAAAGTAATGTCCGCTGCGCATTGCAAGCAGGCTTACGGGCGGTAGCAAAATCTCAAGTATCGATTGAAACCGAAGCGTGATTGACAAGTCTGATCGCAGGTCGGTCGCATCCATGCAGGTGCGGGAAGACTCTTTTCGTTTTTATCGGAGGTAAGTCATGAAGAAAGTTTCAATCGCTCTGTTCCTGTCTCTCATGAGTCTGGCGGGCATCTCGCTGGCGCAATCTTCATCTTCCAGCTCGAGCCCCAGCCCGAGCCCCAGCTCGGGATCGAGCTCGGGTTCAAGTGCTTATCCGTCTTCCGGCGGCAGCTCGGGCAGCATGTCCACCGAAGAGAAGGAAAAACACAAAGCCAAGAAGAAGAAATCCGAGTCGGGCAGCTCCGGCAGCAGCGAAATGCCCAGTGGCGGCGCGTCGGGTTCGTCGGGGACTTCCGGCGCCGGCGGCTCTTCCGGTAGCAGCGGCACCATGGGCGGCGGCTCGTCCGGCGGCAGCATGGGCGGCTCTTCGGGCTCTTCGGGCGGCAGCATGGGCGGCTCTTCGGGCTCTTCGGGCAGCAGCATGGGCGGCAGCTCGGGCAGCAGCGGCTCCTCCGACAGCGGCAGCAGCATGGGTGGTTC
>JAEVZY010000087.1 GCA_023392035.1 Pseudomonadota bacterium
GCCGCAGCGCTTGCGCTGCGGCCGGCGCCATCCGGCAGCCTGCGTTCGCGGGCTGCTACACCACCCATCTCACCACCTCGAAACTCTCCGCATACTCGGCCCCGATCTGCACGCCGCGCGTACGCGCCAGCGATTCGATGAAGCCGGAGGACATGTAGGGACGATGCGCCTGCGACTCATAGGCCTGCAGCGCGTACATCTTGCGTTCCAGATGCTGGCGCGACAGGCGGATGAAGCCGGACGTGTTGAAACCCAGGTTGTTCCAGATCAGCTCATAGCCGAGGATGGTGCTCTGCTTGAAGGCGCGCAGGCCTTCGCGGGCGATCACCTCGTGATCCTGATGAATGTCGTGCAGGCATGGCATCAGCACCAGGTCGTACTTGTTGCGCCGTAGCGCAATCATTTCGTCAAGTACTTCCTGCCGGTGGTACTCCAGCTCCCTCACTTTGTAACCGCAGATGAACAGGTTCTCCGGCGGGATGCCCAGGCGCTGGGTGGCGGCCCGCACTTCCCGGGTCAGGGTGTCGGGCGGGAACTCCGGGCGCAGCGAGTTTTCCGCGGTGGAAAACGCCGCGTAGCTGACATTGGCTCCGCTTTCGATCAAACGCGCGATGGTGCCGCCGGCGCCCAGTTCGCCGTCATCGGTGTGCGGCGCCAATACCAGGATGTTCTTGAACAGATGCAGCATGATGGACTCCTTGCTTTCAGCGCCCCATCAGGTGACGCTCGAAAAATACGCGCAAGCGATAAGCAAGCGGGGTGGCGAGCGAAATCGCCGACAGCTTGGCGCGCCAACCCACCCTTCTCACAAACAGGATCGAAACGATGCGGCCGCTGGCGCGCAATTCGAACAGGCGCCGGTATGCCAGCATCTGCCGCAAAGGGCCCGGCGCCAGCTGTGACCGGTAGCGCTCGATGAACAGCGCATAGGCAAGCGCCCTTTGCGTGAGCAGGCGGCGCTTGGTTTCGAAAGGCGCGCCAAAGCCCATCGAATTGCGGTCATGGATGCGGTAGTGCGAAACGATTTCGCGCGACCAGGGAAACGCGCCGGCGAAGCATTCGATATGCAGCCGCGCCCACAGGTCTTCGTTGGGCAATTGCGCCGGCACCGGAAACACCAGCTCGGCGAATTCGCGCTTCATCAGCACGGTGCCGCCGCTGTAATTCGGCCCGTCTCCGCGCGGATAGAGAATGTGGTGATACCTGGGATTGGTGCTGAAAGAGCGCGCCTTGCCGCAGGCCACCCGGCTGCCGTGCAGCCGCATCACCTGCAGCCGGTGTTCCAGCGATTGGGGCGGCATCACATCATCGCCGCCAAAGAAGCCGACGACATCGCCCTTGCTGTGGCTCCAGGCCAGGTTGTAGGCATGCACCTTGCCCTGGCCGTCCGAGCGCAATACCTTGACGCGTGCGTCAAGCTTGCGATGGGCTTCGGCAATCGCCAGCGTATCGTCGCTGGAATTGTCATCCACCACGATGACTTCCAGCCGCGTGTGGCTTTGCCCCAGCACGCTTTGCAGGCACTGCGCCAGGTAGAGGCCCTCATTCTTCACCGCGATCAGTATCGATACCAGCGGCGCCCCCGCAGCAGAGGCATCGGCGTGGGCATCGGCATCGTGTTGCGGCGCATGTGCCGCCAGCGGCTCGTGCGGGCGGATCAGCGTATGCAGCATGAGATTCATCCTCCTCGGTCAGCGAATCTGGTAAAGATGAGAAGTCTTGAAGTACACGGTACGCACAGCCGAGGGCTGGCCTTCCCACTGGTACCAGCCAAAATCCATCCGGTGCGGACCAAGCTGGTCGGGGTGCAGGGGTGGTCCTTCCCTTGTCAGCCAGGGCTGGCCGTCGAACCAGGCTTGCACACTGCCCTGGCCGCCGAACTGCGGCGGCCGGTCGTCGGCGTTGAAACGGATGCGTACGCGGTAATAGCGG
This sequence comes from Pseudomonadota bacterium, assembly GCA_023392035.1. Taxonomy (GTDB): domain Bacteria; phylum Pseudomonadota; class Gammaproteobacteria; order Burkholderiales; family Burkholderiaceae_D; genus Lacisediminimonas. The sequence goes on from JAEVZY010000087.1 coordinate 1,933, forward strand.
CCGGCCTGCAGCTGGCGGGTGGGCAGCGCCGCCGGCACATATTCGCCCTCGCCCCAGCGCAGCTGTGCCGGCCAGCCCGGAGCGCTCATCGCCGAAAGCGGATACTTGACCGCGATGCTCAGCGCGCGGCCATTGAGTATCAGCGCCAGCGAGGGGTTGCCCCACTGCCCCGGCCTGGGCATGCCCTTCAACTGCCACAGCAGTCCGGCGCCTGGCTTCATGTCGAAGTTCCAGTCGGGGGCCAGCTTGAACTGCAAGTCGTAGACGTAGGTCTTGTAGGGCTCCAGGTGGAATCCATTGAGCTGGGTACGAAAGCCGACCGGCCCGCGATCGCCCGGCAGAAGCTGGACGCGCGTCACCTGCTGGCCATCCGCGGGATCCTGCACTTTCATGATGTGCGGGCTGCGCGACCCTGAATTGCTGATCCTGTCCCCGCTCAGAACGCTGGTGTCGAACACCAGCGCCGCCAGGTCGGAGACCCCGCTTTGCGCATTGACGAAAGGCGTGGCGCCGTCGAAGTCGAAGACGCGCAGCGCGCCGCCTTCGAAACGGCTGTAGGTGAGGAGCGCGCCATCGTCCTGGGCCCGGGCCGTGAGGCTGCAAGCCGCCAGCAGGATCAACAGGAGATGATGGCGCTTGCCTCGCATGGCCTCACCCGTGGCTGACGTTGAAACGCTGGATCCAGTCGCCAAAGCTGATCAGGCGCCAGATGGTGTAGCTGAAGCGGCGGCGACCGGCAATCATCGAATCCAGCATCGGCAGGCAAGCCGGCGTCAGCACACCGCGACTGGCATCGACCGCTTCGCGCAGACGGGCACTGAAGGCGCGGCCGCTGGATTTGAGCCATTCCTCTTCGGGCGTCTGGAAGCCGATCTTGTCGACCCGGTCGCGCACCGGGTCGGGCAGGATTGCATCCATGCCGGCGCGTTGCACGCGCTTGGTCATGCCCGCGGCAAGCTTGTATTCATCCGGCAAGCCGAGCACAAACTCGACCAGCTCATGGTCCAGGAAGGGCACCCGCGATTCGATCGAATGCGCCATCGAGTCGCGGTCTTCCCAGTGCAGCAGCATCTGCAGATTGCTGGCGGTGAGCTGCTGGCGCGACATGCTTGCCACATCCTGCGCCGCGCCCAGGCTGCGCTTGGGATCGACCGGCCGCGCGCCCAGGCGCTCCAGGTCCAGCCACTCCGGCTGCCCATGGGCGCGCCCGGCCAGTGCCCGCATGCGGTGACGCACAGACTCGGGCAGGAACAGGTCGGCGGTCCACATTGCCATCAGCAGGTGCGAGTGGCCATGCAAGGCACGCGTCTGCCGCATCTCCAGCATCAGTTGCCGCAAGCGGCGCTCGCGCAGCAGGCCGGCAAAACGGGGACCGAAGAAGCTGTGATACCCCGCCAGCATTTCATCGGCCCCCTGCCCATCCAGCATCACCTTGATGCCGGATTCGGCCGCCAGCCGGAACACGCACCACTGGGCAAAGATGCTGGACGAGCCGAAAGGCTCATCCTGGTGCCAGACAATTTCACCGGCATCGCGCAGCAAGCCGTCCAGCGAGGGATAGACGAAGTGCGAATCCACGCCCGTTACCCGCGCCACCATTTCGATCCAGTGCCGCTCGTCATGGCGCTTCTCCACCGTGCAGGCGGAAAAACTCTTTTGTGCCGGCGGCGCCGCTTGCCGGGCCAGCAGTTGCTGCACCACGCACACGATGGATGAAGAATCCAGGCCGCCCGAGAGGCAGGAACCCACCGGCACGTCCGAGCGCAAATGCTCGTCCACCGCCTTGATGAAGTGCTGGCGAAAGCCGCTGGCCGCCTCTTCGAAGCTGCATTGGACCGGGCGCGCGGCCATGCGGTACCACTGCTGCGTGGCCAGCCGCGCGCCGGGACGCAACACCGCGCCGGCCTGCAGCCACAGGCTATGGCCGGGTCGCAACTGGTGCACGCCGGCGAACAGGGTTTCTTCGCCATGGTCCATCAGGCTCCAGACCAGGAAGTCATAGGCGCGTTGCGGATTGACCTGGGCCTTCCAGCCGGGCCAGGCGCTGAATGCCTTGATCTCGGATGCGAAGCACAACACGCCCTCGCCCGAGACCCAGTAGTACAGCGGCTTGATGCCAAAGCGGTCGCGTGCCATGAATAGCCGTGCGCTGCGGCTGTCATAGATCGCAAAGGCCCACATGCCCTTGAAGCGCTGCAGGCAGTCCTGCCCCCATTGCTGCCAGGCGGCCAGCACCACTTCGGTATCGGAGCTGGTCAGGAAGCGCCGGCCCAGGCCCTGCAGCGTCACGCGCAAAGCTTCGTGGTTGTAGATTTCGCCGTTGTAGACGATCCAGTAGCGACGGTCGCTGCTGCACATGGGCTGATGACCGCCGGCCGAGAGATCCACCACCGACAGCCGGCGATGCCCGAGGCCGATGACGGCGCGGTTTGCCAGCATGTCGGCGGCCTGGCCAACATGCAGCTGCGGCGAAAAAGGCAAGCCGGCCTGGCTGCAAGCCAGCGGCGTGTCATCCCCGGACAAGGCCAGCGGCGCCAGGCCGGGCGCGCGCACGGCGAGATAGCCTTCGTCATCCGGGCCGCGGTGGGCCAGCAGGCGGTTCATCGCCACCAGCGGCGCAAGGTCCACGGGCTTGGGGCTGACAAATCCTGTGATTCCACACACGTTGCGCTCCTTTATCGCTGCGCGCGCAAAAAGTTGCGGTAGATGGAAGCCAGCGCCGGAGCGGGCACCAGGCGCAGCGGCACCCGGCTGGCGATGAACAAGGCAGTGCCGCCCAGACCGAGAAAGCCGATGCGATGCGCATACCAGGCCATGGCCAGTTCCGCGCGCGCATAGGCCAGGCCGCGCCGCCTTGCCAACATGGCGGTGCCGGCGCGCACATGCACCAGCGGCTGCTCGAGATTGACGATCTGCACGCCCGCAACAAGGCAACGCAGCCACAGCGCGTAATCTTCAAAGCCGCGCAGATTGCTGTAGCCGCCCACTTGCTGGATCACGCTTTTGCGGTACATCACGCTGGGATGGTTGAGCGGGTTGCGGGTGCGCGCGTAACGCGAGATCCGCGCCGGCTCGCAGGGCACGCGCCGCTCCCGCATCGGCGTCAGGGCCTGGGCATCGAACTCGCGCACATTGGCGCCCACCACGCCGACCTCGGGCCGGGCCGCCAGCAACTGCAATTGCTGCTTGAAGCGTTGCGGCAGGTTGATATCGTCGGCGTCGCAGCGCGCCACGATTTCATGCTCGCATTCGGCCAGGCCGGCATTGAGCGCAGCCGGCAAACCCTGGCGCGGCCGGCGCACCCGGTGCAGCGGCAAACTTTCTGCATGCTCCCGCAGCACGCGCTCCAGTGCCGGCGTCAGCGGGCCGTCTTCCACCACCACCACTTGCGAGGGCAGCCAGCTTGATTTGCGCACGCTGTCCAGGCTTTCGGACAGGTATTGCGGCTGTTCGCCGGCGTAGACCGGCAACAGGGCGGAGAAGCGCGTATTGGCACAATCGGCAAAGGTTTCGGCACGGTTTTCCCGAAGCGTCATGGCGGCTCCTTTTCAGCGGCGCCCAGGGCGCGGCGGGGCGGCGCGATGCTTGGTCAGCGACAAGGCGCCGACGCCCGCAATCAGCCAAAACAGCGGATCGAACACATAAAACTTGCCTACCCACAGCGGCAACAGCGCCAGCACCGCCGGCAGTCCGCCGCTTTTCCAGGCGGCGCGCAGCGTGCTGAAAACAATGAAGAGCGCCACTGGCAAGCCGAGCCGCATCATCAGGTTGAGCGCCAGCCCGGCATCCTGCGGCGACTCGCAGCCGCGGCAAAAATCATGGTCCAGCGAGGTGCCGAGCAAGAGCACATGCCCAAGCTCCCGCATGAAGCCCTGGTAGGCCTGCAGCTTGGAGGCGCCCGAGCCATCGCCGGCATCCAGGCGTCCCATCAGATACTGCAATCCATCGCCGCCGCCCTTGTCCAGGTTCAGCCAGAGCCAGATCGCCGGCGGCAGCAACAGCAACAGCAGCAAGGCCAGACGCAGCGGGCGCAAGGGCCACAGGCAAGCCAGCACGGCCGCGGCGAAGAACACCGCGCCGGCCAGCACCGACCACAGCGAGAAGGACAGCAGGGTCGTGGCCACCGCCAGCAGGTCCGGCCAGTCGAACCACTTGCCGCGCACCAGCGCGCGCAGCACGACCAGGCCGTACACCCAGTTGGCATAGGTGCCGGGCTCGATATGGGGGCCCGTCAGCCGCAGCAAGGATGCATCACCTTCAAAGCCGAGGCGCGCCTGACTCCAGGGATGCAGCATGTGGTGCACATCGACCAGGCTGCCATTGAGGTAATAGACCGCGTACTGCGCCAGGAACAGGCCGACCCAGGCCGCCAGCAGCAAGTCCAGCGCCAGCACCAGGCTGGCGCGCCAGCCGGGCACATAAAAGGCTGCCGAGATCAGACAGGCCATCACCGCAAAACCGGCAAACATCACGCCCCACCAGGTGGTGGACATCAGGTTCATCAGCACGATCCACAGTGCCAGCCCGCACAGCGGCAGCGCCAGGCCTTGCAGCAACGGCCGTTGCCAGGCCGTGCCGAGCAGCATGGCGCTTCCCAGCAGGGCCAGGCCAAACCGCAGATAGAGTGCAAAGCCGCCGCCTTCGGCCGGCGTGAGCAGGTAGTGCAGCCAGACGGCAAGCAGCAGCGCGGCCAGCCAGGTGCGCCAGCCGACGCGCCCGGCCGAGCTGGAGCGCAGTGCAGGAATATGCAGGGTGGCGGCGTTATTCATGATTCATGCCGGCTGGGGCCGCCGCTTGTTCAAGGCGCCATGCACATCGCGCAGGTCGCCGCGCCGCAGACACAGCAGGCTGGTGAAGGAGACATGGGTGAGGTGCTTGTAGGCCAGCATCTTCAGCAGCAAGTCGATGCAGTAGACCGTGCTGGTCACCACGGCCGCGCCCAGGATGCCGAAATGGGGCAGCACCAGCCAGTTGCCGGCAATACTGAGAAAGGCCGCGCAAGCCGCCATGTACAGATTGAGTTCCGGCCTGCCGCGTGCGGCGATATCGTTGGCTATCACGCGCGCCGAAGACAAAGCCACGATTCCCGGCAGCAGCAGCACGAAGGGCAGATAACTGGCGTGATACTGCTCGCCAAACAGCCAGCCGATCAGTGGCCAGGCCAGCGCCGCGGCGAGCAGCGCGCCGACGGCGGAAGCGGCCAGCACCATGCGCGAGACGATGGTGGTGATCTCGATGCGCCGCCTTTCATTGCCTTCCAGCTCGGACAGCCGCGGCAGGATCACCATGCTGATCGCATGCGACAGCATCCACACCTTTTCGCCCAGCTGAAAGGCAATCGCGTAGATGCCGGCCGCGGCCGGATTGATCAGCAGATTCACCAGGAAGATATCGGCCCGGCTCTGCAACAAGGTCAGCAAATTGCTGAGATAAACCTTGTGCCCATAGGACAGGGAATATTGGAGACAGGCTTTGTCCATTCCATAGTCCGGGGGCATTGCGTGCTGCCCTGCTCCGCCCTGCCGCACGGGTACGGCGCGGCGCAGGAACAGCGCCGCCAGTGCCACGGCCATGCCCAGCGCCAGCAGATTGGCGCTCACCAGCCAGGCCACTTGCGTCACCCCGGCCAGCACCATCAGCGTCACCGCCGCCAGCAGCAGCGCCGGCTGGGTCAGCATCACCAGATTGAGCCGCTTGAATTGCTGCAGCCCCTGGAACACGCTGGACAAAAGCACCAGCGCAAGCGACAAGGGGTAGCTCGCCAGGGCCAGCCACAACACCCGCGCCTCGATGCCGGGAAAAACGCGCTCGCCGAAGAAGCCGATCAGGATCGCCCCGGCCACCAGCCCCGCCACGGCCAGCGCGCAAAACAGCTGACCATTGGTGGCGAGCACCTGGCGCAGCGAGAAACGTTGCGCGCCCAGGTAATAGACATTGGCTGCATTGATCCCAAGATTGAAGAACGTGGTCAGGAGCGTGGGCAGCAACAGCGCCACCACCCAGGCGCCGTTGCCGGCCGGTCCCCAATGCTTGGCCACCAGCACCATTGCGCCCAGTTGCAGCAAAGCCGACAGGGTTTGCGCGCCCAGCATGGCGCCGCAATTCTTCAGGAGCGTCAACAGCTCCAGCGGAAACGGTGTGGTGGCACGCGGACTCATGACGCCATCTTCCGGGACTGTACGAGACGCCCGCCGGGCAGATTCTCGCGCGCCGGCAAGCGCGCGGTGTCGCGCAATACCCGCAAAATGAAGCGGGCGTAGTTGCGGCCGGCATGGAAATCGGCGCAGATCTTGTCGCGCGCGGCGACCCTCAGGCCAGGCAGCTTCAGGCGCGGCAGCAGCGCGGCGATGGCCTCGGCCAGCTCCTGCGCACTGGGCGCGTGATGCATCAGGCAGCCGCATTCGGCCGACACCAGTTCAGCCACGCCCCCCACATCGGGCGCCACCGCCGGCACGCCATAGCTCATGGCTTCCATCACCGATACCGGCACCCCTTCGTTCTTGCTGGCGTTGAGCAGCAAATCCACCGGCTGCGACTCCAGGTAGAGCTTGACTCCGGCATTGCTCAGGTGGCCCGGCATGCTCCAATGCACGTTGCGCCACAGGAAAGCCGAGGCGGCCTGGTCCTTCAAGGATTCATGCAGCGGGCCGGCGCCAAGATGGGTCCAGTAAATATCCATCTCCGGCAATTTTTCCGACAGCCGCGCCAGCGCTTCGATGATCAAGTCGACCCGCTTGTGGGGCACGCAGAACGAGATCGACAGGACATACAGCGCATTGCCGCTGGAGGTGGTCGCCATCTGCTCCGGCACCGGCACGCCCAGCCGGCTCAAGGTGGCCTTGTTGGCCGGCACGCCGTACACGCGCTTCAGATACGCCTGTCCCTGGCGCGACACCGCATAGAAGCGGTCGATGTCGGCCACGAACTGGCGCTTGAGCGGAATGTAGTGGTGCGGCGCCTCTTCCTCATACAGCTCGTAGTTGTGGATGCGCGTCACCAGCCGCGGGATCGTCCCCAGGCGCTTTTGCAGGGCCGCGCCCAGCGAGGCGCTGTCGTTCCAGTAGCAGTAGACCAGGTCGAACTTCTGTCCCGCCAGGCAGGCCTGCAGCACCTGCGAAACGCGCAGCATCTGCGCCGTGGCATGCCAGGCCTTGGCCAGGCACCAGGCGGAAAAGCCTTTGCGGCGCAGCACGCTCGCCACTTCGCGCCAGAACACTGAATGAAACAGCGCGCGCAGCAGAAAGCGCCACAGGTGCGCGGCCGCGCAACCTTGCGCCAGCCGCAAGTCCAGCTGTATCCGGGATGGAATCTCGCGCGGCTCGCCCCGCGCCACCAGCGGCATGAGCACCAGTTCCAGCGCCGGCACCGCCGCCCAGTAGCGGATTTCTTCTTCTATGAACTGTTCCCCAGGCGGGTAGGGAAAAGCGGCTGTAATCATGGCGATGCGGGTCATGGCCGCAGTCCCCGGATCACGCGACGCTGCTCGTCCTCGCTCAACC
>JAEVZY010000133.1 GCA_023392035.1 Pseudomonadota bacterium
GCCTGGCGGTGCAGGCCTGGGACATCTCCGAGATTGCCGTGCGCAAGTTGCGCGACTTCGCGGCGAAGAGCGGATTGGCGATCGAAGCGCGCACGGTGGACATCACCGCCGCGGCCATCCCCGAGGACGCCTTCGACGTGGTGTTCGTGAGCCGCTTTCTCGAGCGCGGCATCTGCCAGGCCCTGGCGCGTGCGCTGCGACCGGGCGGACTGCTGGTGTACCAGACCTTCAGCATCGAATCCCTGCCCGGGCCGAACCGGATGAACCCGGGCTACAGCCTGGTCCGCGGCGAGTTGCTTGACCTGTTCCATGATTTGCGCCCGCTGCTTTATCGGGAAGATGCGCTGGTCGGCGATCTGAACCGCGGTGTGCGCAACGAAGCCATGCTGGTGGCCGAGCGCGCGCGGCCCACGGCTTATTTCGTGCGCGACTGGATCCGTTGCGTCACCAACGGCAGCGAGCGCGATGGTTTGTCCGCGGCCATCGCCCAGCATCGGGCGCGCCTGGCGGCGTTGCCCGATCCCCTGCAATTGTTGCTGGCAAGTGGCGCAACGGCGATCGAGGCCGCCTTTGGCAGCGTGGCCGAAAACCCGGATTGCCTGGTGTTTGTCGACAAGTCCTTGCCGCACTGGCGGGTGACGGTGGTGCCCAAGGCGCCGGCCGTGATCCCCACCGATCTTGCCGAATCCGAAGCCGCAGGCCTGGGCCGGGTGGTGGACGCGGTCTGCGAGAGCTTGCGTGCCGCCACCGGCGCGCAGCAATGCCGCTGCTGGATTGCGCATCCGATGGACTGCAGCACGCGGCGCATGCGGGTATTGATCGAGCCTGACACCGATCCGGCGCACGACCTGCGGCAGACCTGGCCTGTTGTAGTGGCAAACATTCAACGGGCCATCGCTGCATGAAGGCGCGCGAAAGGGAAAACAACGTGGCCTTCTCCATGTATTCGGCCTCGCTGCCTGCATTGAAATCGATGCTGGCCAATCTCAGCCAATGCCTGCACAAGGCGCAGCTGCATGCGCAGGCGAAGAAATTCGATCCAGCCATCCTGCTCAATGCCCGGCTGTATCCCGACATGTTCGCGCTCACGCGCCAGGTGCAGGTTGCCACCGACCAGGCCTTGTCGGCCGCGGCACGCCTGGCTGGCCAGGAGCCGCCGAAACTGGCAAATTCCGAGACCACGATCGAGCAATTGCAGCGGCGCATCGAAACAACGATCGCCTATCTCGATGCGGTCCAGCCCCAGCAGTTGGAAGGCAGCGAAGAGCGCACGATCGTGGTTCGCATCGTCGGCCAGTACTATGAATTCACGGGGCGGGAATTCCTGGTCAACGAGGTCTTGCCGAACTTCTATTTTCACGTCACGGCTGCCTACGCCATCCTGCGCCACAACGGCGTCGAGCTGGGCAAGCCCGATTTCCTGGGCGGCATCGTCATGAGGAATCAGGCGGCTTGAACCGGCGCGCGCTTTGGCACCAAGCTGCTCCAGCGCCGCCTTTACTTGCTCTTGTCTGCCAGCGGCTTGGCGTTTGCTGCGCTTACTCGGCGGTGATGTGGGCCGATTTCAGGAAGCGGCCCCAGCTTTCATATTCCTTGCGCGTGAATTCTCCCAGTTGTTGGGGGTTCATGTAAGTCGCTTGCGCGCCTTGCGCTTCGGCTTTCTGACGGAAGTCATCGGTCTTCATGACCTTGCCGATCTCGGCCGAGAGCTTGTCCACCACCGGCTTGGGCGTGCCGGCCGGCGCATAGATCGCGAACCAGGACGAGGCATCGATCTTGGCAAATCCCGGAATCTCGGAAGTGGCCGGCACATCCGGCAGGCTGGCCAGGCGCTCGCGTCCGGTGACTGCCAGCGCGCGCAACTTGCCCGACTTGATGTGGCCGATCAGGGGCGGGGCGGTGGTGAAGGTCATGTCGACGCTGCCGCCCAGCAAATCGGTCAAGGCCGGGCCGGTTCCCTTGTAGGGCACGTGGACGGCATCCAGGCCGGTCTGTTGCTTGAGCAGTTCGCCGGTCACATGCTGCAGCGAGCCGTTGCCGGAAGACGCGTAGTTCAGCTTGCCGGGATGAGCCTTGGAATACGCCACCAGCTCAGGCAGGGTTTTCACCGGCAGGCTGGCGCGCACCACGATCACTTGCGGCGCAATCAGCAGATTGGCGACCGGCATGAAATCTTTCAGGGGATCGAAGCCGACATTGAGCAGGTGCGGCGTGATGACCTGGTAGCCGGAATATTGCACCAGCAGCGTCGTGCCATCCGGCGCGGCGCGTTTGACGGCGGCCGCGGCAATCGCGCCCGAACCGCCGGGGCGATTGTCCACGATGACCGATCTGCCCAAGGCGCGGCCAAGCGGATCGGCAATCATGCGCGCCGCCAGATCGGTGGTGCCGCCGGCCGCCGCCGAGGCGACCAGGGTGATGGTCTGGGCCGCCGCCGGGCCCGCGCCCAGGACGGCGCACAAGGTGGCCATACAGGCCAGCGCCCAAGCCCGCGGGCGATTTGCTTTACTCATTGCGATGCTCCTCCATGTTTGTTATGCGACGCCGCCTGATGCGCGGGGCAGCCCGCTAATGTAGCGCGTTGTCGTGGCGCCGGCTTTCGTGGTCCGCGAAGAGTGGCTTCATCTGTCGCGGCTGCAAAGCCCGCCCTGAATCGCGAATTCAGGCAAACCCCGCCGCTGCGCTTGCGCCACCCGTGGCGGCAAAATATTTGCCAGGCGGTCGAATCGGGCCCATTGCAGCCGCGCGCCGGCGCCGCTAATGTAGCGCCTTTATGCGTCGGCTTTCGTCTTCGGCGAAAGCCGGCTCGCTCCATCACGGCTGGACGGGCGGTGGCGCTGCGCGCAGACTGCGTCCATTCCAACCTCTGGCAAGGCTTTTCCAATCAGCATGAACCAGCAAATCCTGTCCGGCATCCGCGTGCTCGAACTCGGGCAATTGATCGCCGGCCCTTTCGCGGCCAAGACCCTGGCCGATTTCGGCGCCGAAGTGATCAAGGTTGAAACGCCCGGCGACGGCGACCCTTTGCGCAAGTGGCGCATGCTGCACGAAGGCACCTCGGTGTGGTGGCAGGCGCAGTCGCGCAACAAGCAATCGGTGGCCATCGATCTGCGCCAGAAGGAAGGGCAGGAGCTGGTGAAGAAGCTGGCGCTGCAAGCCGATGTACTGATCGAAAACTTCCGCCCCGGCACTTTGGAGAAATGGGGCCTGGGCTGGGAAGCCCTGCATGCCGCCAACCCCAAATTGATCATGCTGCGCGTCTCCGGCTATGGCCAGGACGGCCCCAAGCGCGACGAGCCCGGCTTTGCCGCCATCGCCGAAGCCATGGGCGGCATCCGCTACATCACCGGCGAGCCGGGAAGGGTGCCGGTGCGTGCCGGCGTTTCGCTGGGCGACACCATTGCCGGCCTGCATGGCGCGCTGGGTGTGCTGCTGGCCCTGTACCAGCGCGATGCGCGCGGCGGCGAGGGGCAGATGATCGACGTTGCACTCTACGAATCGATCTTCAACCTCACCGAAAGCCTGCTGCCGGAATATTCCGCCTTTGGCGCGATCCGCAAACCGGCCGGCGGCGCGCTGCCTGGAATTGCACCCTCCAATGCCTATCGCTGTGCCGATGGCGAATATGTGCTGGTGGCGGGCAATGGCGATTCCATCTTCAAGCGCTTGATGGAGCTGATTGGCCGCAGCGACCTGGGCAGCGATCCCGACTTGGCGCGCAACGACGGCCGCGCCGCCCGCGTGCAGGAGATCGATGCCGCGATCGAAGAGTGGACCTTGAGCCAGACCATAGACAGCGCCTTGCAAGGCCTGACGCGGGCGCAGGTTCCCTCCGGGCGCATCTACTCGGCCAAGGACATTGCCGAAGACCCGCACTTCCATGCGCGCGGCGTGATCGAGACGGTCACCAGTGCCGAGGGCTTGCCGGTGCAGGTGCCGGGCATCATTCCCAAACTGTCCGGCAATCCGGGGGCCATCCAGAGCCGAGGCCCACGGCTGGGGGAACATACCGACCAGGTATTGGCCGAAGCGGGACTGAGCGCCGAGCAGGTCAGCTTCCTGCGCAGCAAGGGGGTGATTGCATGAGCCGCATCCAGATCAACGATGTCTCGCCGCGCGACGGCCTGCAGATGGAAAGCGCCTTCGTGCCGACGGCGCAAAAGATCGCCTATGTGGACGCGCTGTCGGCCTGCGGCTTTGCCATGGTGGAGGTCACTTCCTTCACTTCGCCCAAGGCGATTCCGGCGCTGGCCGATGCCGATGAAGTCATGCAGCGCATCGCGCGCCGGCCCGGCGTGCGCTACACCGCGCTGGTGCCCAATGTGCGCGGACTGGAACGCGCGCTGGCCGGCAAGCCCGACGAAATCAACCTCGTCATGTCCAGTAGCGAAACCCACAACCGGGCCAACCTGCGCATGACGCGCGCGCAATCGCTGTCGGCCCTGAAAGAAGTGCTGCGGGCCGCATCCGAGGTCGGCTTGCCCTGCAATGTCTCGCTTTCCACCGCCTTTGGTTGTCCCTTCGATGGCGAGGTGGCGCTGCAGGAAGTCTTGCGCCTGGCGGCCGAACTGGCCGCGGCCGGCGCCGCCGGCATCACCCTGTGCGACACCACCGGCATGGCGTATCCGACCCAGGTGGCGCAGTTGTGCCAGGCCGCCCAGGACCAAGTGCAGCTGCCGATCACCATTCATCTGCACAATACGCGCGGCATGGGCCTGGCCAATGCGCTGGCGGCCTGGCAAGTTGGCATCGTGCGCTTCGATGCGGCCAGCGCCGGACTGGGCGGCTGCCCCTATGCGCCCGGCGCCAGCGGCAATGTCAGCAGCGAAGAGCTGGTGCACATGTTCGAATCGATGGGCGTGGACACCGGCGTCGATCTGCCGCGGCTGTTGCAAGTCGTGGGCGGCGTATCCGCAATGGTGGGCCGGGACGTTGACAGCCAGCTGGCCAGCGCCGGCCCGCGCAACCGGCGCTATCCGCCGCCGGCTTGGCTGGCGGAGAAATTCGCGTGAACCTCGCCCGCTTCGATCTGGTCACCCTCGACCTGTTCGTGGCGGTCGCCAGGAGTGGCAGCATTTCGCGCGGGGCCCTGCAATGCCATCTGGCGGTGGCCGCCGCCAGCAAGCGCATTTCCGACTTCGAAGCGCATCTGGGCACGGCCCTGTTCTACCGCCATGCCGCCGGCGTGCGCCTGACCGAGGCCGGCCATGTCTGCTTCCAGCACGCCTTGTCGGTGCTGCAGGATGTGGAGCGCATGTCCGGCGCCTTGTCGGACTATGCCGCCGGCGCGCGCGGCCAGGTCCGGGTCTGGGCCAACACTTCGGCCCTCACGCAATTCCTGCCGCAGGACCTGGGCAGCTTCATGCATGCCCATCCGGCCATCCGCATTGAAGTGGAAGAGCGCAACAGTGCCAGCATCGTGGCGGCCGTGCGCGAGAACCGCGCCGACCTCGGCATCTTCGCCGAAGACACGCCGGCCGAGGGGCTGGACCTGTTTGAATACCGGCGCGACCGCCTGGTGCTGGTGATGCCGCGCGAGCATCCCCTGGCCAGCCTGCGGCCGCTGTCATTGGAAGCGGCGCTGGATTACGACTTCGTCTGCCTTTCCAATGCCACCTCGATCGCGCAACGCCTGCATGCGCAAAGCAACCGTCTGCAAAAGCCGCTCAAGCTGCGCATCCAGGTGCGCAGCTTTGACGCCGTGTGCCGCATGGTGAAGGCGGGGCTGGGGGTGGGCTTGCTGCCGCAATTGGCGGCGCAGCTGCAGGCCCGCTCGCTGGGCTTGAAGCTGGCGCGCCTGCCCGAAACCTGGACCGAACGCCGCTTGCTGCTGGGCGCACGCAATCTCTCCGCGCTTGCCGCACCGGTGCGCTTGTTGGCCAAGAGCTTGTCCGACGAAGCGGCGCAGTCGCTGGAGGGGACGGAGCACCATTAGATCAGGCTTGCAAGCCGAAATTCTTCTCGCTATCACCCGTTTATCGGGACTCGATAAACGGGGATGGGATGAAAGGCTTGCATGGGCATCGATGTTGAAATCGTCGATTACCACTGAGAGGCAAAGCCATGAATGCAAACCGCATGAGGGCCGTGCACCCGGGAGAAATTCTGCTGGAAGAATTCCTGTTGCCGATAGGGATGACTCCCCACGCGCTGTCGAAAGCCTTGGGTGTGCCACCGGCGCGAATCAATGAAATCGTTCGCGGCGAGCGTGGCGTGACTGCCGACACGGCTTTGCGCCTGGCGCGCTATTTCGGCGGCGATGCACAGTCGTGGATGAATCTTAAAAACGCGTATGACCTGAAACTGGCCGAGCGCGAAGCGGGCGAGCGCATTCGGCGCGAGATCAAGCCGCTGTCGGCCAGTTGAAATCTCGCTCCAGTTCGAGGCTGACTATTCTCCCTGTCGCGCCCGCCGGCGCAGCCAGGGGAACAGGAACCACAGGCAGGCGAAGACCAGCAAGGCCAGGCCGCCGGTAATGAGCGCGATGCGCTGCTCGTTCAATGAGGCCAGGCAGACCAGGTACATGTCCACCGCAATGGCCAGCATCAGGCAGGCCATGCCGGCGGCGACCAGGCCCGAGGAAATCGAGATCAGCGAACTGGAAACCCGGCCGCGCTCGGACATGCGATGCAGGGCCGCCGGCGTCATCAGCAAGGCAATGGCCAGCGCCAACAGCGCCAGTCCCAGCAGATGGGCCAGCACGCCGCTGGCGGGCAAGGCTTCGTAGCGGGTATTGAAGGCGGCGATGGTCTGGAAGCCGAACAAGGCCTGCGCGCCAGGAATCACCATGCGCGCCTCTTCCACCACCGAGCGCATTTCGTCGGCCAGCGATTCTTCTTGCATTTCTTCCATGCTGCTTTGAGCCTGGCGAAGCGGAACTGTTGCCCGCGTGCGCAACAGGCATAACGTGGATCAAGAGCAGGGCGGTGGAATTGCCTTGCGGCCTCAAAGGACAAAAGGGCTTGCTGTCGGCTATGCTCTCGGTATTGCCGCACATTTGCCGGCCTTTGCATCGTTTTCCATGAGCGCCCCCTTGAATCCGGACGGCACGGCTTCCGGCCAGTTGCTTGATCTGATCCCTCCTTGCGAATTGCCCACGCCTTTCGCCACCTTCTCGCTGTATGGCTTCGTCGAACACGCCACCGGCAAGGACCATCTGGCCATGGTGCTGGGCGAGGTCGGCAATGGCGAGCCGGTGCTGGCGCGCATCCATTCCGAATGCCTGACCGGCGACGCCCTGTTTTCCCAACGCTGCGACTGCGGCGCCCAACTGGAAACGGCCCTGCGCCAGATTGCGGCCGAGGGGCGCGGCGTGGTGCTGTATCTGCGCCAGGAAGGGCGCGGCATCGGCCTGGCCAACAAGCTGCGGGCCTATCGCCTGCAGGACGGCGGGGCCGACACGGTGGAAGCCAACCACGCGCTGGGCTTCGATTCCGACCTGCGCGACTATTCCATCGTCAAGCCGATGCTGGATGCGCTCAATATCAAGTCGCTGCGCCTGATGACCAACAACCCGCGCAAGATCTCGGCCATGCAGACCTCGGGCGTGGTGGTGGCCGAACGCCTGCCGCTGGCGGTCAACCGCAATCCGGCCAACGCGCGCTATCTGGATACCAAGTCAAGCAAGCTGGGCCATCTGTTCTGATTTCGGTTCTCGTGGAACGAAGAGAGTGCATGCATGAACGGTTATCTCGCGCTCAAGCATGTGCATATGACGGCGGTGGCCTTGTCGGGTTCGCTGTTCCTGTTGCGCGGGATGCTGATGCTGGCCGATTCGCCGCGCCTGGCGGATCGCTGGGCGCGCATCGTGCCGCATGTGATCGATACCGTCCTGCTGGCCAGCGCCATCGCGCTGGTGGTGTGGAGCCGGCAAATCCCTTTTGTCCAGCCCTGGCTGGGCGCCAAGGTGGTGGCACTGTGCGCATACATCGTGCTCGGCTCGATCGCCCTCAAGCGCGGCCCGAGCAAAGGCTGGCGCAGCCTGGCCTTGCTGGCGGCGCTGCTGGTGTTCGCCTATATCGTCGCCGTGGCGCTGACGCGCCAGGTGCTGCCCTGGCAGGCCTAGACGCCTTGCGCGCGCCAGGCGCGACATGAGCCTTGCGGGGCACAGCTTCGTGCCTTGCGCCAATCGGAATCGTCCGAGCGCTTGCCACATCATAATGCGGGCATGACTGATAACAAACGCCTGATCCATCACCGTCCGCGCCTGGCCGTGGCCTTTCTGGCCGGGGCGGCTGCGGCGCTGCTCCTGCCCTTCGAGAATCCGCTGACGGGCCTGCTGGTGGCCTGGAACCTGGGGGTCTGGATTTACCTGATCAGCATGGCCTGGCTGATGTTTCGCGCATCGCCGCAGCAGGTGAAGGCCGTTGCCGCGCGCGAAGACCGCAGTGCGGTGGGGGTCATGCTGGTGTTGGTGCTGGCCGCGGTCTCGTCGATCGTGGCGATTGCGCTGGAGCTGGCCGGGGCCGACAAGCTGCCGCCGCTGTTGCGCATGCAGCACTACCTGCTGACGATCATCACCCTGGTCGGCTCCTGGCTGCTGCTGGGCATGGTGTTCACCATCCATTACGCCCACCTGTATTACCGCTCCGATTACGAATCGCCGCCGCTGGTGTTCCCCGGCGACGCCCAACATCCCGGCGACAATCCCGATTACTGGGACTTCCTCTATTTCTCCTACACCCTGGCGGTGGCGTTCCAGACTTCCGACGTGGCGGTCCGTTCTCATCGCCTGCGACGGGTGGTGCTGGCGCAGTCGGTGCTGTCCTTCCTGTTCAACCTTGCCGTCCTTGGCCTGTCGGTCAACATTGCCGCCGGCTTGATCGGCCAGTCGGGATGAACTTGTCCGAATATGCGCGCAGATGAGAGAAATTTTCACGCGCCGTGTGCGTTTCAATTGGAGTGTGAGCACCTGCTCGCTGCTAAACTGCGGCGATGATCAACGATCCCGCCGCTCCCGATTCCGTCCCAAGGCGAACCGTCCACTGGACGGTAAGGATGAACCGTCGCAACCGCAGCTGGTTCTCGCTGCTGGTGCTGATGACGGTGGGCAGCCATTTGCTGAACAGCGGTTATCCGGCCCACTACTGGATCACGGCCTTGCTGCAATTCCTGGCCTATCCGCAGCTGGTCTACTTCCTGGCCACGCGCGCCAGGGACCAGCGCAAGGCCGAGTTGGCTTTCCTGACGCTGGATGGTTTCTGGCTCGGCATCTGGTGCGCGGTGCTGGGCTTTCCGGTCTGGATCAGCTTCATTTGCCTGGTGGCGGTCACGGTCAACATGACGGTGTTTCGCGGACGTATCGGCTTTGTCCAGGCCAGCCTGTCGATGCTGGCGGGGGCGTTGGTGGGGGTGGCTTCCACCGGCTTTCATCTCGCGCCCGAGACCAGCTGGCCGACCACGCTGATCGCCATCATCACCATCCTGCTGTATGTGCTGGTGGTGGCCGAAAGCGGCTTTGCGCGCGCGCTGCAGCTGCATGAGGCGCGCGCCAAGCTGCAGCAGAATGAAGTGGAGCTCAAGCGTCAATTGCAGGAGATCGGCGAACTGCAGGCGCGCCTGCGCGAGCAGGCCAATCGCGATTCCCTGACCGGCCTCTACAACCGCCGCTATTTCGACGACACCCTGGAGCGTGAAACCCTGCGCTGCCAGCGCGAGCATGAACCGCTGTCGGTGGTGATCCTGGACATCGATCACTTCAAGCACGTCAATGATCTGCATGGCCATCAGGCCGGGGACGAAGTGTTGAAGCGCCTGGCGGCCACGCTCGGCGGCAATGTGCGCGGCTCGGACGTGGCCAGCCGCTACGGCGGCGAAGAGTTCACGCTGCTGCTGACCGGCGTCGATGCCGCCATTGCCCAGCAGCGCGCACTGGAGCTGTGCCGCATCTATAGCGCCGAAGCGGTGCTGTTCCAGTCGCAGCCGATACGCGCCACGCTGTCGGTGGGCATTGCCAGCTATCCGGCGCACGGCCGCAGTCCGAGCGAACTGATCCGCGCCGCCGACCTGGCCCTGTACCAGGCCAAGGCGCGCGGGCGCAACCAGGTGGTGGTCGCAGCCGAGCAGGCGTCGGCCCAGGCGCCCGACCGCTAGCGGAGGGCGCCGCCGGCTCTTGCCGGACGGAATG
>JAEVZY010000161.1 GCA_023392035.1 Pseudomonadota bacterium
CGGTTCCGCCTTCCATGGGCCAGTACAGCAAGCAGCACACCAAGGACTGGGCCGCAAAAATCGCCAGCTTCGACGGCTTTGTGTTCGTCACCGCCGAATACAACCATGGCATTCCCGGCGCGCTGAAGAATGCCATCGACTTCCTGTACAGGGAGTGTAACAACAAGGCGGCCGGCTTCGTCAGCTACGGCAGCATGGGCGGCTCGCGGGCGGTGGAGCACTTGCGCGATGTGATGGCCGAGATGCAGGTGGCCACGGTGCGCAACCAGGTGACCTTTTCCCTGTTCACCGATTTCGAGAACTTCAGCAAGTTCAAGCCCGACCCGCGCAATGTGCAAAACCTCGAGGCGATGCTGGACCAGCTGATTCCCTGGGCCGCAGCCTTGCGCAACGTGCGCATGTAGCCGGGCCCACCAGCGCGCATGGCAGAATGAACGCATGAGTCCCTTGCCTGAATCCCTGTTCCCGCCGATCGAACCCTACGCCAGCGGCCGTCTGCGGGTGGATGAGCTGCATGAGCTGTATTGGGAGTGCTGCGGCAATCCGCAAGGCATTCCCGTGTTGTTCCTGCATGGCGGACCGGGCGGCGGACTGTCGCCGGTGCATCGGCGCTTCTTCAATCCGGCGCATTACCGCATCGTGCTGTTCGACCAGCGCGGGGCAGGGCAGTCCACCCCGCTGGGCGAGACGCGCGCCAATACCACCCAGTTGCTGATTGAAGATATCGAGCGCTTGCGCGAGATGCTGAAGGTGAATCAATGGCTGCTGTTCGGCGGTTCCTGGGGCTCGACCCTGGCGCTGGCTTATGGCCAGGCCCATCCGGAACGCTGCCTGGGTTTTGTCCTGCGCGGGATTTTCCTGTTCGGGCAGGATGAGGTGGATTGGTTCATGCATGGCATGCGCCTGTTCTTCCCCGAAGTGCATGCGGTGTTCGCGGCCCAGGTGCCGGCTGAAGAGCGCGGCGATTTGCTGCAGGCTTACTCGCAACGCCTGTTCAGCGACGATCCAAAGATCAGCATGCCGGCCGCCCATGCTTGGGCGCGCTATGAAGGCAGCAGTTCTTACCTGGTGCCCAATGCGGATGCCATCGCCGGTTTCATGGCCGATCGCGTGGCGCTGGGCCTGTCACGGCTGGAAGCGCATTACTTCAAGCACCACGGCTTCCTGGAGCCCGGCCAATTGCTGCGCAACCTGGACCGCATTCGCGATTTACCGGCGTGGATCGTGCAGGGCCGCTACGACATGGTGTGTCCGCCGGTCTCCGCCTGGCGTCTGAGCCTGGCCTGGCCCCAAGCCGAATTCGAACTGGTACCCACCGCCGGCCATTCAGCCATGGAACCCGGGATCACGGCGGCGCTGGTGCGGGCGACGGAAGCGTTCAGGGGCAAGTTGACTGGTCCGACTGGTTGAAGATTTGAGATGAGCAAAGGTCAAACTTGCGAATCCGATAAAATCTCACTCCCCCTTAGCAGAAAAAAATACCTATGACGGATCCCAAGCAGGACCACGAACTCGAGCATCTTTTTGAGAACAACCGCCGCTGGGCGCAAAAAATCACGCAGCAGATGCCGGATTTTTTCAGCCGGCTGGCAGCGCAGCAGGCGCCGGAATATTTGTGGATCGGCTGTTCAGATAGCCGCGTGCCGGCCAATGAATTGATGGGCTTGTTGCCGGGCGATGTGTTTGTGCACCGGAATATCGCCAACGTCATCGTCCACTCCGACCTCAATTGCCTCTCGGTACTGCAGTTCGCGGTGGAAATGCTGAAGGTGAAGCACATCATCGTCTGCGGCCACTATGGCTGCTCCGGCGTGCAGGCCGCGCATACCAAGCGCCGTATCGGCCTGGCCGACAACTGGCTGCGCCATGTGCAGGACGTGGACATGAAGCATGGCACCTACCTGGGCACCATCGTCGCCGAGCGCGACCGCCTGGATCGCCTGTGCGAACTGAATGTGATCGAGCAGGTGATCAACGTCAGCCAGACCACCATCGTGCAGGACGCCTGGGATCGCGGCCAGGAGCTCGCCATTCACAGCTGGGCGTATGACGTGCGCGATGGTCTGTTGCGCGACCTGAAGCTGACCCTGGCGGGACCGAACGACGCCGAAACCTGCCTGCCGCGGGTGATGGAAAACTACAAGTGAGGCGCATGGCGCTTCAGTAACGCGGCTTCGTAACGCAGCTTCGTAACGCGGCTTCGGCAAGCCGCCTCAATAGCCCAGCATGTTGGCCCGCACCTGCAGCAGGTGCGTGGTCAATAGCTTGCGGGCTTGCTCGGCGTCGCGCTCCTTCAGGGCCGCCACCAGTTCGCGATGCTCGCGCTGGTATAGCAGGCGGCGTTGCGGCGTGACGCTGCGTTTTTTCAGCATGCCCCAGTCGCCCTGGTCGCGCACCGCGTTCATCAGCTTGAAGATGCTGATGACAAAGGTATTGTGGGTGGCGTCGGCCACCGCCTGGTGCAGGGCGCCATCCCACAATTCGAATTCCTCCAGCGTGCTGGCCGCTTCGGCGCGCTGGCAGCATTCTTCCATGCGCAGGATGTCGGCCGCAGTGGCGTGCCGGATCACCAGCTCGATCACGGCCGGTTCCACCAGCACCCGTGCTTCCATCAATTCGGCGGGACTGGTGTGCAGGGCCGGCTCGGCGCGCGCGCCCGCTTCGGCCTGCTCCAGCCGCTGCAGCACGCCGGGGGCGACATAGGTGCCACTGCCCACCGTCTGCGTGATGATGCCGCGCTCCTTCATTTCACTCAGCACGCGCCTGACCACGGTGCGGCCGATGCCATAGGTTTCCGACAAGGCGCGTTCCGGCGGCAGGCGGTCGCCGCTTTTCAGGCGGCCGGCGCGCAGGCTGTCGAGAAGGGCAGTGCGCAAGGTGGCAGCGCTGTCTTGGGCTTCGGGCATGTCGGTATTGGCAAAATTGGTTCGGCAGTATAAACCAATTTCGATGCGCATTGCGGATTGACTTGGCTATGAGGATTGAAGTATCGTGGCGCACCGTTGAACCAAATTCAACCGATTTTCAACCCATTTCGAACCAAGGTATCTCATGCGTTTCGCCACCATCGAATTGAACGGCGCCCCGGTCGTCGCCATCCTCAACAAGGATCACAGCCGCTACTGGCGCGTGGACCAGGTCTTGTCCGGCTTTGCCGGCGACATGATCGACCTGATCCGCGCCGTTCCCAATCCGGCCCAGCAATTGAAGGTGAGCGGCGAAGGCCAATCGATGGAAGGCGTGCGCATCCTGGCGCCGATCTCCAAGCCGCGCCGCAACGTGTTTTTGGTCGGCAAGAACTACCACGAGCACGCCAAGGAATTCAACAAGTCGGGTTTCGACGGCTCCAAGGAAGACGTGCCGCCGCTGCCTTCGATCTTCACCAAGCCGGCTTCGACCATCGTCGGCCCCAATGACCCGGTGTCCTCGCATCCCGAAGCCACCAAGGAGATCGATTACGAGAACGAGTTCACGGTCATCATCGGCCGTGGCGGGCGCGGCGTGAAGAAGGCCGACGCCTACAGCCACGTCTGGGGCTATACCATCATCAATGACGTCACCGCGCGCGATCTGCAAAAGCAGGCCCGCCAGTGGTTCCTGGGCAAGGCGCTCGACACCTTCTGCCCGATGGGCCCGGTGATCGTGACCCCGGACGAGATCGATCCGGAAAACGTGCAACTGAAAACCTGGATCAACGGCGAGCTGCGCCAGAACGCCAACACCAGCGACCTGATCTTCAACATCCCGACCATCATTGAAGTGCTGGCCGCCGGCATGGCGCTGGAAGCGGGCGATATCATCGCCACCGGCACCGCGGCCGGCGTGGGCATCGGTTTCACGCCGCCCAAGTTCCTGAAATCGGGCGACGAAATGCGCCTGGAAATTTCGGGCATCGGCACCCTGGTGAACCGCATCCAGTAATTTCGCAGGACTGCGCTTCCGCAAGATCGCAAGACCCGGCGGGTTGCCCTGTGCGGCCCGCCAATTTCCTGGAACAAGAACAAAAGCATCCTTCCAGGCCCCTCTATCGGAGA
Organism: Pseudomonadota bacterium; assembly: GCA_023392035.1. Taxonomy (GTDB): domain Bacteria; phylum Pseudomonadota; class Gammaproteobacteria; order Burkholderiales; family Burkholderiaceae_D; genus Lacisediminimonas. The sequence continues at coordinate 4,035 of JAEVZY010000161.1, forward strand.
CTGACACACAATGAAACTTTCCAGCATGCGCCTGACCGCCGGCCTGATCCTGGCCGCGGCTTCCACTCTCGCCCTCGCCCAGGACAACTGGCCTTCCAAGCCGATCACCATGGTCGTGCCTTTCCCGCCCGGTGGCGTGGCCGACACCGTGGGCCGTCCCGTTGCGCAAGCCTTGACGCGCGAACTGAAGCAATCGGTGGTGGTGGACAACAAGGGCGGCGCCGGCGGCGCCATCGGCATGGGCAGCGTGGCGCGCGCCGCGCCGGATGGCTACACCATCCTGATGTCGCTGGCTTCCATGACCACCATTCCGGAAGCCGACAAGATTCTCGGCCGCGCGCCGCAATTCCAGCTCTCGCAACTGAAGCCGATCGCCCGCTTCACCGCCGATCCGGTGGTGCTGGTGGTGCGCAGCGATTCGCCGTGGCAGAACATCGACCAGTTCATCAAGGATGTGAAGAGCAAGCCCGGCAAGTACAGCTTCGCCTCGTCCGGCAACTACGGCACCATGCACGTGCCGATGGAAATGCTGAAGGCCAATGCCAATCTGCGCATCTTGCACGTGCCTTATACCGGCGCCGGTCCGGCCCTGGTGGCCTTGCTGGGTGGGCAGGTGGACGCGGTGGCAACCGGTCCGGCCAGCGTGCTGCAGCACATCAAGGGCGGCAAGCTGCGTCCGCTGGCGCACTGGGGCGATGGTCCGCTGGCTTCGCTGCCTGGCGTGCCGAGCCTGAAGCAATCCGGCTATCCGGTGGAGTATGCGCAGTGGTCGGGCCTGTTCGTGCCGGCCAACACGCCCGATGCAGTGGTCGAGAAACTGCGCGCCGCGGCCCACAAGGCGGCTGACGATCCGCAAGTGAAGCAGACCATCGGCGCCGCCGGCAGCCCGGTGATGTACATGGACACGCCGCAGTTCACCAACTATGTAAACGCCGATGCCAAGAAAATGGCTGAGGTGGTGAAGAAGATCGGCAAGGTCGAATAAGAGAGTCTGCTGTTGGCGCGCCCGGCAATTGAGCAAAGGCCGGGCGATGCAAGCAACAAGGCGAGCGCTGGAAATTGCGCTCGCCTTTTTTATTGCGAAGAGCAGCGCTCAGAACTGCAGCAGCTTGGCCAATTCCTTTGCCCCTTTCAGTTCCTCTTGGGTGAGGATGCCGCGCTTCAGGACGGTTTCGAGAAACACAGCGGCATGCGGGCATTTGTGCTTTTTCCGCGCGCAGGCGCGTATGACCACGCCATTGAATTTATCCTGCGCTTTGCTTGGGTCGAATTTTTTGATTTCGATCCGATTGGCCAAATACTTCAACACTGTGGCGTCGGATTCGGGGGGCAGTTTCGCCAGCCAATCACTGACCAGGCCAAGTATCTCGGTCTCCGATCCGGGCGGTAGATCTCTTACGACGTTGGGCAGCCTGTCGAAAACGGGACCGAGCAGGGTATCCATCAAAACCTCGCGTCTATAATCCGGCAGCGGCTGCTTCAGCAATGAAAGGATGGTCTCGACGGAGAACGAAAGTCGACAAGCAGCCCAATAGAAGCTGAAATTCGCCACGGGAAGGGCATGAAACAGGGCTTCCGGCAGGCCCTTTGCGCCATGGTCCTTGGCCCAGCAATGTGCCCGGTTGGCCAGGCTTTCCAGCGCGCTGTTGCGGTGCTGGTCTGTCAGGTCCGAAGCATTCTGCTTGCGTTCCTGCTGGAGAACCAGCGGATGAGCAAACATGAGCGCAGCCTGAGGACTTGAGATGGCCGCCAGGCGAAGCAAGACTTTGTCGTTTGCATCGTCCAGCAAATTCATCAGCTTGCCCCAGCGATCTTCTGTCAATCCGCGCAGCGAGGAAAGATACCTCACCACAGAATCCTTGCGGTGGTTCGGGGCCAATTTACTCAGCATGTTGGAGAAACTGCAGCCAAGCATGATGACATGCTCGGGCAGCTCTTCCATGGCGTGGTTGGAGATTCTGGAGACAAGACAGGCCAGGGCAAAATTGCGTGCCTGCTCGGGCTTGAAGATCGTGTCCGGGTCCGACTTCGGAGTGCCTTTGTAGTATTCGAAAGCCAAGCCTCTCAGCGAGGAGAAAACGGGTTCGCCAAACGTGTTCCAGCTTTTGCAGGTGCAGGCCATGGCATGGAGCGTTGAAATTTTTTCCGCTCTTGAGTAGAGGTGCGTTACGACATCGGCATGAAGCTCAGGGGCGACGCGTGGGGTGTTTGTTTTGACGCCAGAATATTGTCCGACTGCAGCCATTGGATTTCTCTCACAAAAGCCAGTGGGTATTGGCGGCCGGAGTTTGGTTCCTTGCGGCGATGAAGAAGCACTTGCGCCCGAATTCCATGTTCGATCAACAGATCATTGTGCGCTTAACCCGAACATAAGCGGGCATTAGCACCCGGCAGCTTGAACAAAGGCCGGTCAAGGCAAGTCAACAAGGCGAGTGCAGCGTCCTGCGCTCGCCTTTTTCTTGCCAGCAGGAGTTGCCCATGCAGACCAGCATCGTCGAGGCCAACCGGCGCGCGCTGCAATCCGTGCCGCAATGGATTCGTCCGGAAGACTACGCATCCAGCCGCGCCCACTATGGCTGTCCGCCCGAACTGGTGCCGCTGCTCGACGCGCCGATCAACCAGGACCTGATCTGCACCGACCTGCTGGTGATGGCCGCACAGCAGCTGGGCGAGCCCTTGAATTACCTGGAGATCGGGGTTTCGGTCGGCAAGAATTTCTATGCCATGAGCCAGGCACTGCGCAACAGCTTGCTGGTGGGACTGGACTGGGAACGCTTCAATCCCACCCTCGCCAGCCGCTTCCAGCTGGTGCACAGCCAGCGGCCGGTGTCGAGCTATACCAGCGGGCGCAACCTGATCCGCTATGTGGAAGGAGATCTATACCGCGAAGCGAGCTGGAACGCGCTGGCCGGCACCCGCTTTCAATTGATCTTTTCGGATGCCTCGCATCATCCGGCCGGCTTGCAGAAGGAATTTGAAATGCTGTCGCGCCACGCCTTGCTGGACCCGGAGCGCCTGTTCATTCTCTGGGACGATCTGGACCGCGATCCGCAAGGGCCGATGTCGCAGACCTTCTTTCATATCTGCGATGCCCTGCGCGAGCTGAGCGGCAGCCAGCATGCCCGCCACTTTCTGCTGGAGGTGAATGGCTGGCTGGGACAGCATGAACACCGACATACGGTGGGCGTGTTCAACACGCTGGGCCTGACGCCCGAGGCTTTGCTGGAGGAAGAGGCGAAGGACGTCTTCCGAACCTGATCGGCTTCACCCGTGCCAAGTCCCATGCGCTCAGGCCTTGCCTGCCGCGCTTTCCTTTTCCTGCAGTTCGCGCCACATCACCTTGCCCGAGGGACTCTTGGGCAGCGCATCGACAAACTCCACCACGCGCGGACATTTGTAGGCCGCCATGTTGTCATGCGCCCAGGCGATGATGTCGGCGGCAGAGGTCGTGCCGGCGGCATCGGTATGCAAGACCACCACCGCCTTCACCGTTTCGCCGCGCTTCTCGTCCGGCGTGCCGATCACGCAGGCTTCGCGGATCGCCGGATGGCGGTAGAGCAGGGCTTCCACCTCGGCCGGCCAGACCTTGTAGCCGCTGGCGTTGATCATGCGTTTCAAGCGGTCGGCCATGAAGAAATAGCCTTCCTCGTCCACGTAACCGATGTCGCCGGTGCGCAGGAAACGCTTGCCGTCGCGTTCGATGAAGGCTTGGCGATCGGCTTCCGGACGCTGCCAGTAGCCGCGCATCACATTGGGAGAATCGACGATGATCTCGCCGGTCTGGTTCGGTCCCAGCTCCTGCAAAGTGTCCGGATCGATGATGCGGGCATCGACATCGAACAAGGGCAGCCCAAGGCATTGGCGCTTGGGGCGGCCCGGCGGATTGATATGGGTGGCGCCCATGGTTTCGCTCATGCCATAGCCTTCCACATAGGGCAGGCCCAGCACTTCCTGCATTTTTTTGGCGACCGCTTCCGGCATCGCCGCGCCGCCGCCGCGCACGCCGCGCACGCTGGAGAGGTCGTATTCCTTCAGGCGCGGATTGGCCAGGAAATCCACCACCATGGTGACGATCAATTGCAGGTTGGTGATCCCATGGCACGCCACCAGTTGCGCCGCCATCTCGCGATCCCAGCGCGGCAGGATCACCACCGTGGCGCCGGCATACAGCGGCCCGTGCATGCTGCTGATCATGCCGGTGACATGAAACCAGGGCAGGGCGGCCAGCATCACTGCGTCTTGATAAGTGCCGAACCACTGCATGCCGGAGATCACGCTGTACATCACGCCGCGATGGGTGTGCATGCAGCCCTTGGGCTGGCCGGTGGTGCCCGAGGTATAGGGCATCACGCACAAATCGTCCGGACCGGCCAGGGCGGGCGCGGGCAGCGCGCCGGCAGCCAGCATGTCCTGCCACAGGGTGACGCCCGGCGCGCGCAGGTCCTGGCGCGCGGCGCGCACGAAGTCGGGCACGGCCAGCGGGGTTTCTAGCTCGAGATAATCCGAATACGCCGCGACGATCAGTTGCGACAAGCCACGGCCCAGCAGCGGTTCAATCTCCTTGAACAAATCCTGCGGCACAAAGGCCACCGAGGCGCCGGTATCGCGCACATAGTGCTCCAGCTCGGCGCTGCGATTCATGGGATTGATCGGCACCACCACCGCATCGGCGCGCAGGATGCCGTAATAGGCCAGCACGTATTGCGGAGAGTTCTGCATATACAGCAGCACGCGGTCGCCGCGCTTGACGCCGCACTGCTGCTGCAGATAACCGGCAATGCGCTCCATCTCATCCTGGAAGCGACGGTAGCTGATGGCGCTGTCGTAGAAGAGGATGCAGGACTTGTCCGGATAACGCCGGGCCGAGACTTCGATGTTGTAGACCAGGCTGGTCTCGGGAATCGAGAGGTGCCGCGGCAGGTGCTCGGGCCAAAAAGGCTGGGTGTGTTCGGACATGGACGGTTTCACGATGAGCAGGGCGTTTCACATTCTAGCCCTGTCCGCGCCGGCTGGGCAGCGCTCGGATATTCGGACTATTTGGTAAATGCCCGGACTGCGCGGTAAGGCGCCCACCAGGCCGCCCCACTAGCATGTGCTGACATGGGCGAAGGACGTTCGCTGCCCGGGCAGGGACACAAGAGGCGAGAGA
>JAEVZY010000164.1 GCA_023392035.1 Pseudomonadota bacterium
GCCCACCGCTACCGCCAGCACCAGCAAGATCACCAGCGGCCATCCGCTGCGGCTGGGCTTGGCGCTGCCGGGATTGTGGCGGGCGTCCCATTTCTCATCGGCCGTCAGGCCGATCACCAGTGCCGCCAGGACCGCAGCCAGCATGGATAACACCAAGGGCGACAGCACGAACAGTCCCGGCCAGGACGGCAGGCTGGCCCACAGCAGCAGGGACAAGGGCAGGGTGGCCAGATGCAGCAGACCGGCACGATCGCCCATGCCTTTCAGATAGAAGCGGTGTGCGCCCACTCCGCCGCCGATCAGGGCCAACAGGGTGGCCAGGGTTTTCGATTTCTTTTCGGACATGATCGGGGAAGTGTGCCGCAGCGGGCGTGGGAAGGCAATGAGCGGGCAAGGAATGCCCCGAAAAGCGGGAAGTCGCGCGGAAGTCCTTGATTCTCAGGCGGAATTGCGGCGCGCTGTCGGCCTTCTCCTTGCACTGCCGCCAGCCGGCAAGCTATAATTGCCGACTTTTTCCGGTCCGGATAATTTTCGAGAACAACATGGTCGTCATTCGTCTCTCCCGTGGCGGCGCCAAGAAGCGCCCCTTTTTCAATATCGTTGCCACCGATTCGCGCAATCGCCGCGATGGTCGTTTCATCGAGCGCATCGGCTATTACAACCCGCTGGCTGGTGCCAATGAGCAAGGCCTGCGCGTTGCGGAAGACCGCCTGACCCACTGGGTTTCCAAGGGCGCCCAGCTGTCGCCGACCGTGGCGCGTCTGGTGAAGCAGGCTGCCAAGGCCGCTCCCGCTGCTGCCTGATTCGACGCGGGCAGTCTGACCACGCGCCTGCCGGAAGTGCCGCTTGCTGAAACTGCCCGACCATGATGCCCATGAATGACGTCCCACCGGACCTGGTTCTGGTCGGGCATGTAACAGGTGCATATGGAATCAAGGGCTGGGTGCGTATCCGCCCGTATTCCCAGGATGCCGACGCGCTGTTGGGCGCGCGTACCTGGTGGCTGAACAAGCCCGAAATGCGCGATGTGCAAGTCATGCAATCGCGCCTGCATGTGGATGAAGTGGTGGCCCAGTTGATGGGTGTGGCCGACCGCAACGCTGCGGAAGGCCTGAAGGGCGCCACGGTACAGATCCGGCGCAGTCATTTTCCGGCGCTGGACAACAATGAGTTTTACTGGGTCGACCTGGTCGGCCTCAGGGTTGAGAATGTGCGCGGTGAAGTGCTGGGCCGCGTGATCGAGCTGATGGACAACGGCGCCCACCCGATTCTGGTGGTGCAGGCCGAAGCAGTGCAAGCCGACGCAGTACAAGCCGAACCCTCGGGCGGCGACGACGGCAAGCCGAAGCAGTGGCTGATTCCCTTTGTCGAGCACTTCGTGCCGACCGTGGACATGGCTGGCAAACGCATCGTCGTCGATTGGGAAAAGGATTACTGAAAACCGCGTGCAACAGGAGAGCCGACGGATGCAATTCGATGTGCTCACGCTGTTTCCCGAGATGTTTTCAGCGATCACGCAGTCCGGCATTACGCGGCGTGCGTTCGAGCAGGGACGTTGCAGTCTGCACTTGTGGAATCCGCGCGATTTCACCACCGACCGCCACCGCACGGTGGACGACCGGCCCTATGGCGGCGGTCCCGGCATGGTGATGTTGGCGCGGCCGCTGGAGCAGGCCATCAACGCGGCGCGCGAGCGCCAGCAGCAGGCAGGCTTGCCGCGACCGCGGGTGGTCTACCTGTCGCCCCAGGGCCGGGCCCTGACCCATGAGCGGGTCATGCAGATGCGCGACGAGCCGGGGCTGGTGCTGCTGTGCGGGCGCTATGAGGCAGTCGACCAGCGTTTGCTGGAACGCGCCGTGGATGAGGAAGTCAGCATTGGCGACTTCGTGCTCTCCGGCGGCGAGTTGCCGGCGATGGCGCTGATGGATGCGGTGATCCGGCAATTGCCGGGGGTGTTGAACGACGAGGCATCTGCGGTCGAAGACAGTTTCGTGCGTGGCTTGCTGGACTGCCCGCACTACACCCGGCCGGAAGTGTATGAAGGACAGGCGGTGCCGCCGGTGCTGTTGGGCGGCAACCATGCCGAGATCATGAAATGGCGGCGCGAGCAGGCTTTGCAGAACACCTGGACCCGACGCCCGGAACTGATAGACAAGGCGCGCGGCGCGGGATTGCTGAGCGCCGAAGACGAAAAATTTTTGCGCAGGCTGAAGACAGCCGGCGCATGAGGTGGCAGGGCAACCTGCCTTTTTGAAACCCATCCTCTACCGGGCACGACCAACAGGGTCACAACAAGCGCGCCGGCAAGATGGTAAATGGAGCAAAAAATGGACTTGATCCAGCAACTCGAGCAAGAAGAAATCGCCCGTCTGGGCCGCAAGATCCCCGATTTCGCCCCCGGCGACACGGTGGTGGTGAGCGTGAACGTGGTGGAAGGCAACCGCAAGCGCGCCCAGGCTTATGAAGGCGTGGTGATCGCCCGCCGCAATCGCGGCCTGAACTCCAACTTCATCGTGCGCAAGATCTCTTCCGGTGAAGGCGTGGAGCGTACTTTCCAGCTGTATTCCCCGCTGATCGCTTCCATCGAAGTCAAGCGCCGTGGTGACGTGCGCCGCGCCAAGCTGTACTACCTGCGCGAGCGTTCCGGCAAATCGGCCCGCATCAAGGAAAAGCTGCCTACCCGCCGCGCCGACAAGGCCGCTGCGGAATAAGCTGGCCCGAAGCAAAAAAACCCGCGACGCAAATCGCGGGTTTTTTTTCGGCTGTTTGCGTCCGGATGTTCAGAGCAGATTCATGCCTGCATCGCGGGCTGCCAAACTGTCGAAGGTCCAAGTCTGTTCGCACCCGGCCGCGCGCGCAGCGTGTAACGCGAGGCAATCGGCGAAATCGGCATTGCCGCTCGCATAAAGCCGCACGGCTTGGGCTGTCATGCTCGAGTTTTCCACCACCAGGCTTGCCGTCTGAAGCAGCTTGCGCAATACCTGCAAAATGCCTCGACGATCGAGATGGTAGGCGCGCTTCAGGACCCATACCAATTCCACCAGCACGATTTGGCTGACGAAACCCGGATTATCTTCAGTCAAAGACTCGATCAGAAGTGTGGCGCGCCCGGACTGCACCATATCGTCTTGGGCGATATAGCGCACCAGAACATTGGTATCGAGTCCGATCACTTGCGCCGCGCCGCTTCCTTGGCGATGGCCTGGTTCATGTCCTCGACCGAAACGGGCGTCGCTGGCCGCTTGACCAGGCCTTTCAATTCCTGGATCGGCAAGTTGGTCGCGGCTATTTCGAAGCGGCCATCGCCCAGTGGAGTGAATTCAATGCGTGTGCCTTCCGAGGCGCCCATTTCATTGCGCACGGAAGCAGGGACCGTAAGTTGTCCCTTGGAGCTCATCCGGGAGGCGGCCATTTGGAATCCTTACAAATTCATTGATTCCTTACTTTATGGCGCGAAGTGGAAAAATTCAAGCCCAGCGCGCAAGCTGCCGATTTTCGCCGAATCCGAATTTGAAAGCAGCCAGCGGAGTGTGCAGCGGCGATACGCTCGCTAGACTGTGAGCCAATGATCTTGGTGGCGGAGGTTCAAATGAATGCGGTACAACGCAAAGCGGACAAGGCGGCGGCCACGCTGGACGATCCGCGCTGGGCGCGGGTGCTGGCCAAGGACCGGGCCGCCGACGGCAGCTTCTTTTACGCGGTGGAAAGCACGGGCGTGTATTTCCGTCCTTCCTGCGCAGCACGACCGGCGCTACCGGAGAATGTCAGTTTTTACGAGAGCGCTGAAGCGGCCGAGCTTGCCGGATTTCGTCCCTGCAAACGCTGCAAGCCGGATCAACTGGCGCTTTCGCTACAGGATGCCGTGCGCATTGCCCAAGCTTGCCGCCTGATCGAGCAGTCCGAAACCTCGCTCGCCACGCAAGAACTTGCGGCGCGGCTGGGCATGAGCGTTTCGCATTTTCATCGCCTGTTCAAGCAGCACACCGGACTGACGCCGGGCGGCTACGCACAGGCCAGGCGTGAGCAACGCATGCGCGAGCGACTGCAACAGGGCGCCACGGTGTCCAGCGCGATTTACGACGCAGGCTATCAATCCTCCAGCCGCTTCTATGAAAGCGCCGACAAGGTGCTGGGCATGAGCGCCAGCGCCTGGCGCGCTGGCGGCGCCGGCGCCGAGATCCGCTTCGCCGTCGGCCAGTGCGCATTGGGCGCGATCCTGGTCGCCCATAGCGGCCGCGGGGTCTGCGCGATTTTGCTGGGTGACGATCCGCAGCAGTTGGTGGACGAGCTGCAAGAGCGCTTTGGCAAGGCCAAGCTGATCGGCGGCGACGCCGAATTCGAGCACTGGATGGCGAGCGTGGTCGGCATGCTCGAATCCCCGGGCGCCGGGCTGAACCTGCCGCTGGATGTGCGCGGCACGGCCTTTCAGCAGCGCGTATGGCGCGCCTTGCGCGAGATTCCGCCAGGGCACACCATCAGCTATACCGAACTCGCCAAGCGGGTCGGCACGCCCGGCGCGGTACGGGCGGTCGGCAGCGCCTGCGGCGCCAATCCGGTGGCGATTGCCATCCCCTGCCATCGGGTCGTGAAGAGCGACGGCGGACTGGCCGGATACCGCTGGGGCATCGCGCGCAAACGGGCACTGCTGGAACGTGAGGCCCAACAAGCGGGAGCGGACGCAGCCGGTCAAGATCAGAAATCTCAAGGCCGCCTATAATGTTCGCTCCCTTCGCATGCAAGTTCTACACGTGGCAAAACTGCAATTCGATCCCCGGGCTTTGCCTATCGATTCTTTCGCCGGCGAAGCTGCGGTTCCCGCCTTGCGCCTGAGCGCCGATGGCCTGCGTCAACGCTTTGCCGAAACGCCCAGCTGGGAACCGGAATTCACCGACGAGCATAGACAGCGCGCCCAAAGCCAATCGCACACGCCGGCCTCGGTGCTGATGCCCATCGTTCAACGGCCGCAAGGCCTGACCATGCTGCTGACGCAGCGCACCGAGCATCTGCACGATCACAGCGGCCAGGTCAGCCTGCCGGGCGGACGGGCCGAGCCGGAAGACGAGTCTCCCATCGCCACCGCCTTGCGCGAGACGGAAGAAGAAGTGGGCCTGCAGCGCAGCCACGTCGAAGTGATCGGCACCTTGCCCGATTACTACACCGGCACCGGGTTTCGGGTCACGCCCGTGGTGGGACTGGTGCACCCGCCCTTTGACCTGGTGGCCGATCCCTTCGAAGTGGCCGAAATCTTCGAGGTCCCGCTGGCCTTCCTGATGGATGGCATGAACCACCAGCGCCGCACCTTCGTCATGCCCAGCGGGGCCGGGCAAAGGACCTTCTATGCCATGCCCTATGACCGCTTCTTCATCTGGGGCGCCACGGCCGGCATGCTGCGCAACCTGTTCCACTTCCTGCGGGCCTGAATCCCCGGCTCGGCGCTGCGGTTTGATTCCGGCAATGCGCTGGGTTATCGTAGCGGCCTTGCCCGGCCGAACCACAATCCTCCCCGATGACCTTCTTTTCCATCCTCATCGCCCTGCTGATTGAACAGTTGAAACCGCTGCGCGCCGACAACCCGGTGTACAACGCGGTCAAGCTGTTGGCGCGGCGGGTGGAGACCAGTTTCAACGCCGGCATGCGCGAGCATGGCCGCATCGGCTGGTTCGTGATGACCGGCGCGCTGGTGCTGCCCACCATCCTGTTCTACTGGCTGTGCGCCCGCACCAGTCCCTTGCTGGCCCTGGCCTGGAACATCCTGATCGTCTATCTCACGCTCGGCCTGCGTCACTACAGCCATTACTTCACCTCGATCCAACTGGCGCTGTCCAGCGGCGATGTGGAAAGCGCCCGCACCCTGCTGGCGGAATGGACGCGCCAGGACACGCGCGGCATGGACGTGCCGGAAATCTCCCGGCTGGCGGTGGAAAAGGCGCTGGTCACCACTCATCGCAGCGTATTCGGCGTGTTCTTCTGGTTCCTGATGCCCTTCGGACCGGCGGGCGCCGTCCTGTATCGCGTCTCCGAATACCTGGCGCGCGCCTGGAACGAGCCGGAAAACATGCGCGACGAGGCGTTCGGCCGCTTTGCCGCCCAGGCCTATTACTGGATCGATTGGGCGCCGGCCCGGCTCACCGCCGCCGCGTTTGCAGTGGTCGGCAATTTCGAAGATGCGGTCTATGCCTGGCGCAATTTCGCCCACCGCTGGCACGACGAGACCATGGGCATCATTCTCTCCGCCGGCGGCGGAGCCATGGGCGTGCGCCTGGGCACGCCGGCGGAAAACGCCACGGCCTTGCTGCCGGCCGATGCCGCCGTGCTCGAGACCTCCAGCATCGACGCCGATGTCCTGCCCGGCGAAGAAGCCTCGCCGCGTGCGCTGCAAAGCACGGTCGGCCTGGTGTGGCGCGCCTTGCTGTTATGGATGTTGCTGCTGCTGCTGCTTTCCCTGGCAGTGTGGCTCGGATAACAAGAAAAGCGGCGAAGGATTCGCCGCTTTTTTATTTGATCCGGCGTTTCATTGTTTCTTCGTCACGCCTGGCTAGCATGTTTCTTGCGTCCAGCCGCAAACGGACTGCCATGGTGCGCTTTCAATGCCTCGTCTCAAGTCTTCTATAAGATATAATACCGAAGACAGCGGCGGGCTACACAATGGCAGCCGTGCTGGCCGGCAATCAGGATTGCCGCCGCAGAACATCAGAGGCCGCACACATGGCAGAAGAGAAGGCACACGAATTTTTCATCCAGGGTCTGACCAGCAAGGGCAAGACTTTTCGGCCCAGCGACTGGGCTGAGCGTCTGGCCGGCGTCATGGGCTGTTTTCGCCCGGCAGGCGACGCCGGACCGAATGTCCATCTGCAATATTCACCCTATGTACGGCCGGTCTTGCTGGCAGGTGTGAAGTCGGTGGTAGTGAACGAAGCGCTGCGCGAAATCGAACCCAAGGCCTGGCATTTCGTGATGGATTTCGCGCGCGACAACGACCTGCAAATCGTCGACGCCTGCGTCCTGCCCGAGCCGCAAGAGAAGCAGGCCGGCTAGCCAAGCTGCGCGTCAGGGATGCCGCCTATAATGGGTCCCGCCGAGCAAATTCCCTGCACAATCCGGCTCTCTTTCATGCACGACCACGCGCACTCTCACGGCCACGGACACGGCCATCACCACCATCACCACCACCATGCGCATCCGCGGCCCGATGATGGTTCACGGCTGGCCTTTCCCCTGGCGGTCGGCCTCAATTCGGCATTTGTCGCGATCGAATTCGGTTATGGCTTCTGGGCCAATTCCACCGCCTTGATGGCTGACGCCGGACACAATCTTTCCGATGTGCTCGGCCTGTTCCTGGCCTGGGGCGCGGCCCTGCTTTCGCGCCGGCAGCCGGGCGGTCGCTATACCTATGGCCTGGCCAGCACCTCCATTCTTGCCGCGCTGGCCAACGCCATGTTGCTGCTGGTGGCTTGCGGCGCGATCGCGCTGGAGGCGATTCAACGCCTGATGCAACCGGCCGAAGTCGCCGGGCTGGCCGTGACCCTGGTGGCCGCGGCCGGTATCCTGGTCAACGGTTTTTCGGCATGGCTGTTCATGGCCGGCAGCCGGCACGATCTGAACCAGCGCGCCGCCTGGCTGCACATGCTGGGCGATGCCGGTATCTCGCTGGCAGTGGTGATTGGCGGCCTGATCATCATGCGCACCGGCTGGTTGGTGGTGGATCCCATCCTTTCCCTGCTGATCGTGGCCGCGATCTTCGCCAGCACCTGGGGCTTGCTGCGCGAATCCTTCCGCCTGTCGGTCAAGGCGGTACCGGGCCATATCGACTTGCAGGCGGTGCAGGAATTCCTCGCGGCCCAGCCGGAAGTGGAAGAAGTGCAGGACCTGCACATCTGGGCCATGAGCACCACCGAAACCGCGCTCACCGTCAGCCTGGTGGTGCCGCAGGCGCCGCTCGATGACGCCTTGCTCGACCGCCTGGAACTGCAACTTCACCAAAGCTTCGGCATCGGCCACAGCACCATCGAGTTGCGCCGCCTCTCCGGACGCGCCTGCAGCCTGGACCCGGTCGCAGCCCCGCGCGAAACCGGGCAGGCCAAGAACTAGCAGGAACCTCGCCGCCGCGCCCCTTACCCATCAGCATTGGTGTAAGGAGGCGCGACGGATGCTTGATTTATATACCCAACTTGCGTACATTACGACTGCAGTATTCGTCGAATTGCCGCCTTTCGAACGCGTACGTGATCACTACCTGGACGATGAGCAGTATTGCCTGCTTCAGCAAACTCTGCTGGCCAATCCGAGCGCCGGTGATGTGATTCCTGGCGCTGGCGGATTGCGCAAGTTGCGTTTCCAGGACAAGCGGCGCGGCAAGGGGCGACGCGGCGGATTGCGGGTGATCTACTACTTTCGCGATATGCAAGGTCAGTTCTGGCTATTCACCGTGTATGACAAGGACGAGGCCAGCGATCTGACTTCTGCGCAACGAAGGGCGCTGGCACAGCGCCTGGAATCGGAAATCAAGGCAAGGAGCATGGCATGAGCGGCAAACGCAATCTGTTCGCTGAATTGATGGAAGGCATGGATGCCCTGCAAGGCGAGCGCACGGGGAAAACCACCTTGCGTCGGGTCGAAGTCGAATACAAGCCGCCGGTTGCAATGTCAGCCGAAGAAGTGGTTGAAGTGCGGCGCAAACTGAATCTTTCCCAGCCCGTCCTCGCGCGCAGCCTGCGAACCGAAGTCAAGACCCTGAAGAACTGGGAGCAGGGCCGCTCGCGGCCGAACGCCCAGGCTGCCATCTTGCTCAAGCTGGTGGAGAAGCATCCCGAACTGATCGACGAAATCGCCGCCATGTAAGCGGCCGCCATCGACTCTGCGCCAACTCAGCCCTTGCGGCGAAGAAGCTTGGCAAGGGCAGCGGCATTGGGCAAGATCGGCTCGGTCAAATGAGGAGCCGCCATGTCTTCAGCCGCCATGCCATCCGCCACCCGCATCGAACGCGATACCTTCGGGCCGATTGAAGTTGCGCAAGAGGCCCTGTGGGGCGCGCAAACCCAGCGCTCGCTGCAGCACTTTTCGATTTCGAGCGAGACCATGCCGCCCGAGCTGATCGTGGCGCTGGCACAGGTCAAGCGCGCCTGCGCCATCGCCAACAAGGAACTGGGACTGCTGGAGCCCAATGTGGCCGATGCCATCGTCGCCGCCGCCGAGGAAGTCATCGCCGGCAAGCATGCGCAACAGTTTCCGCTTTCCGTCTGGCAAACCGGCTCGGGCACCCAGACCAACATGAACATGAACGAGGTGCTGGCCAACCGCGCCTCCGAATTGCTGGGCGGCCCGCGCGGCGAGCAGCGCCTGGTGCATCCGAACGACGTCGTCAACAAGGGGCAATCCTCGAATGACATTTTCCCCACCGCGATGCACGTGGCGGCCAGCGTCGCCATCGACGAGCAATTGCTGCCGGCGCTGACTGCACTGATCGCCACCCTGGCCGGCAAATCGGGCGCCTGGAACGACATCATCAAGATCGGACGCACCCATTTGCAGGACGCCACGCCGATTACCCTGGCGCAGGAATTTTCGGGCTATGTGGCGCAACTGATGCATGCGCGCCAAGCGATCGCGCTGGCCGCCGAAGGCTTGCGGCAACTGGCGGTGGGCGGCACTGCGGTCGGCACCGGCCTCAATACCCATGCCGAATTCGGCGACCGGGTGGCGGCGCAACTGGCGCACGCAACCGGCATCGCCTTTCGCAGTGCGCCCAACAAGTTCGCGGCGCTGGCCGCGCATGATGAACTGGCCTTCGCCCACGGCGCCTTGAAAACCCTGGCGGTGGCCATGATGAAGATCGCCAATGACGTGCGCTGGCTGGCTTCCGGCCCGCGCTCCGGCCTGGCCGAGATCCGCATTCCCGAAAACGAGCCCGGCAGTTCCATCATGCCCGGCAAGGTCAATCCCACCCAATGCGAAGCGATGACCATGCTGTGCGCACAAGTGATGGGTAATGACGTGGCGCTGAATATCGGTGCGGCCAGCGGCAATTTTGAATTGAACGTGTTCAAGCCGCTGATCGCTCACAACTTCCTGCAGAGTGCGCGGCTGTTGGCCAGCGGCATGCGCAGCTTCGACGAGCACTGCGCACGCGGCATCGAGCCCGATCGCCAGCGTATCGCCGAACTGATGCAGCGCTCCCTGATGCTGGTAACGGCGCTGGCGCCGCACATCGGCTACGACAAGGCGGCCGCCATTGCCAAGAAGGCGCACCAGGAAGGCAGCAGCCTGCAGCAGGCGGCCCTGGCATTGGGCCATGTCACCGAAGAGCAGTTCAAACAGTGGGTGCGGCCGCAGGACATGGTGTGAGGCCGCAGAAAAATGGCCGGCTGGCGGGGCCATCAAGGTGCCCGTCAGCCGGCCATTGAAGCTGGCGCGGCACGTGTGCCGCGCAAACGCATGACTGCCGCGCTGCTGCGCCGCAGTCCCTGAACTAGCGCGGTGTGCCGCGACGGAACAGGTTGACGATACCCAGCAGGATCACCGCGCCCAGCAGGGACACCAACAAGGAGCCGATGCTGAAATCATTCTGGTTGATGGTGCCGGTGCCGAACAACGGCGCCAACAGCCAACCACCGAGCAGCGCGCCGATGATACCCACCACGATATTGAGAAACATCCCTTGCTGGGCATCGGTACGCATGATCATGCTGGCTACCCAACCCAGAATACCGCCCACTACGATCCAGATAATGAAGTTCATTTGCGCTCTCCGTTCAAATCAGGCCTGTCAAATTCCGGCTGCCTGGTGGCCGATCCGATCCGCGTTGCCGTATGCCTTGCTGCCGGCATCGATGCCGCTTGCCGAATCATCCCTGCGCCCCTTCCTGCAAAACCACTGCTGAAGGACCGCGCCTCCCCGCCACCAATCTGTTGGCGTACTCGCAGGCCTCGTCCCGTGTCTCAAAACTGGCGCGCGGGTCTTTGCCTTCCAGAACCGCCCACTCGCCATCCTGATTGCGGTGTATGCATACAAGTACCCCAACACCTTCCTGGTCAGTTGCCATTCGTTTTTCCGTCGGCCGGTGTCCGTGCTGTTTAGGCATGCTGAATGCTCCATGGTTCTGTTCCTGCCGTACCCAATGCATGCTTCTTGCGCTATTCGGAATCGTCCGATCCAGTTGATGCACCGCAAGGAGAGCAGGTCGTCGCTTGTTACCTTAGACTGGCTTTGTGCCACCCGTTTCGCACTGGCGCACGCATTGAACCGCTCACTGATCCGTACCTTTTGCGCATGACTTCACGCACCAGCTTTGAAGCGAACGCCACGGACGCCGCCTTTCATCGCTTTACCCTCCTGGCGGCATTGGTGCTGGGACTGGCCGGCGCCATCCTGGTCTATGGCTGGGAGGCGCAGTTGCCGGCCGTGGTCAACCCGCTGCCCAATGTTCCTTCCAATCGCCCGAACACCGGCCTGGTCCTGATCATGGCCGCCCTGGCCCTGTGGTTCTGCGCCCGGCTCGGCCATGAAACCGCCATGCCCGGGCAAAGACGGCGCCTGCTGCGATGGTCGGTGGCGGGCTTGTCGCTGCTGACGCTGGCCATGGGCTGCGCCACGCTGGCGGAGTACGCCACCGGGGTCGACCTCGGCATAGACCGCATGCTGGCTTACGGCCTGCCCGCGCACTCCATCTGGACCGGTCGCATGACCTTGCCGGCCGCGGCCTGCAGCGTGCTGGCCGGCCTGGCCTTGCTGATGCTGGACCTGCGGCTGAAAAACGGCCATTACCCGGCCGAATACCTGGCGCTGGCCGTCATCGCATTCATGGCCGTGCCCTTGATCGGCTATCTGTTTTCCATGACAACGGTGACGCGGCAGGTCATGCCGCAAGATGTGGCGCCGCAGTCGGCGCTGCTGTTCGTGCTGCTCGGACTGGCGCTGTTGACGGTGCGTCCGCGCCATCGGGTGATGAGCCTGTGGAATAGCGCCGGGCCGGGTGCGCGCCTGGTGCGCCAACTGCTGCCCAAGAGCTTGCTGTTGCTGCTGGTGCTGTTCCTGGCGGTGGATGGCGGCGCGCGCGAAGGCTTCTATGGCTTCGACAAGGTGTCGCCGCTGGTGATGCTGCTGGCTGGCGCCTGGCTGTCAGCCCTGTTCTGGCGCGCCGGCGCCTTGCTCAACCGCGAGCACGATGAACGGATCAGCCATGAACAGGCGCTGTCCGAAACCAGCCACCTGCTGCAGGTGGTGTCGGACAACACGCCGGAAGCCATCTATGTCAAGGACAGCGCGGGACGCATGGTGTTTGCCAACCCGGCCACCGCGCGTTTGTTGGGCCTGGAGGGCGTCGATCTGGTCGGCAAGAGCAATGCCGAGCTGTTTGCCGATCCGGCCGACGCCCGCCTGGTGGAGCAGCATGACCAGGAAGTCATGCAAAGCGGCAGCGCCCGCGCCATGGAAGAAACCATTCACGTCGAACAAGGCGTGCGCACCTTGTATTCGACCAAGTCGCCTTGGCTGGATGCGCGCGGCAGGGCCCAGGGCGTGGTCGGCATCAGCTCCGACATCACCGAGCGCAAGCAGGTGGAAGATGCCCTGCGCGAGCACGAGATCCACCTGGAACGACTGGTGCAAGAGCGCACCGCCGAAGTCAGCGAACTGATCGGCCACCTTGAAACCACGCGCGAGGAAGAAAAACGCGCCATCGCGCGCGAACTGCATGACGACCTCGGTTCGGCGCTCACCGCCTTGTCGATGCACTTCGCGATCCTGTTCCAGAAACTGCCGCCGGATTCGCCCTTGACCGAGCGCGCGCAGCAAATCAAGGCCCTGCTTTCCACTGTCACCCAGACCGCGCGCCGCATCCAGGTTGGACTGCGGCCCGACAAGCTGGACATCTTCGGCGTCAAGACCGCGATTTCCGAGCAATGCCTGGAGTTCGAGAAATACAGCGGGGTCAAGTGCCGCGTCGATCTGCCCGACGAAGAACTGTCCTGGGCGCCGGAAACCGAGATCGGCTTGTACCGCATGGTGCAGGAGGGCTTGAACAATGTCGCCAAGCATGCGCACGCCACCCAGGTGCAACTGACCCTGGACGATTCCGAGGATGGCATCGTGCTGACCATCCGCGACAACGGCGACGGCTTTGCGCCCGACACGCCGGCCCACAAGCTGACCCATGGCTTGCGCGGCATGCGCGAACGCGCGCAATACCTGGGCGGCACCTTCAGCGTCAGGAGCGCGCCCGGTCAGGGCTGTACCGTCACCATCCGCCTGCCGCGCACGCAGGGCAGCCGCGGCCTGGGCGAGAACGAGCCCGAGCGCGAGGCGGGTTAAGCGGCTTGGATGCGGCCGGCTGGACTCAGGCCTGGCCCAGGGCGGCGCGGCGTTGCTGCAGCAGCGTATGCAACTGCGGCATGTCGAAGGATTTGTCGAGGAAGTGCTGCACGCCGTACTGGGCGCCGGCGCGACGGTAGGCGTCGCAGATATTGTTGGAGAAGACGATCTTCAGGTCGGCCGCCTGGCAATGCTTCTCGGCCAGCTTGCGCAGCAGGCTCATGCCATTGCCCTGGCGCAGTTCGATATCCACGATCAGCACATCGCAATGCTGGTTGCGCAACTGCTCCAGCGCGTCCGCCTCGGAATCGGAAAAGCCGGCCCAGGCAATGCCCGGTTCATCCAGCGATTCGACGATCAGCTCGCGCACGGCGCTTGAATCCTCCACCAGGAAGATCCGGATGATGGTATTGCTGCGAAGCTGCGCGTGCTCGGCCATGATTGCGTTTCAGTCGATCAGGTTCTGCTTGATCGCGTAATAGATGATGTCCGCGTTGTTCTGCATGTGCATTTTCTCCAGCACCCGCGAGCGGTAGGTGGAGACCGTTTTCACCGACAGGCACAAGTCGTCGGCGATCTTGGAAACGCCTTCGCCCTGACCCAGGCGGCAGAAGATCTGGTATTCGCGCGCCGACAGCATTTCGTGCAGCGGCCGCTGGCTTTCGGTGGTAGCCGGATCGGCGGTCAGCAATTCGGCCACCGCCGGGCTGATGTACTTGTGGCCCTTCATGATGGTCTGGATCGCCGCTACCAGCTCTGTGGCCAGGGCCTCTTTTTGCACATAGCCCGAAGCGCCGCTGCGCAGGATCTGCACCGCATAGCGGTTTTCGGGGTGCATCGAGAGCATCAGCACCGGCAGCTCCGGCTTCTCGCGCTTGATCTGCTTGAGCACATCGACTCCGCTCTTGTCCGGCATGGCGATATCGAGCAGCACGATGTCGAACTTGCGCGAGCGGATCAGGCGCATCGCTTCTTGTGCCGTGGCGGCTTCGGCGCCGATACGCATGTCCGGCAGGTCGGACACAAAATACCGGACGCCGGCGCGTACCACTGCGTGATCGTCCACTACCAGAATGTCTACCATGGCTTGGTCGAGTCGCTAATTGGCATTCACGCGATAGGGTGGAGGCACGCTTGGCGGCGCTGCGTCGCTGCCGGCCATGCGCGCCTGGTATTCGTTGAGCCGATTGTAAAGGGTCTTCAGGCTGACCCCGAGCACTTCGGCGGTTTGCGTCTTGTTGCCGCCACAGTAGCCGAGCGTGGCGAAGATCAGCCTTTGTTCGGCGTCCGCCAGCTTGCTCCCCAGCGGGAAAGTGATGCAATCGGCCGCCACCGGCGCCACCAGCTGCCGTGCCGGGCCGATCGCCGCCGCCAGGTCGAGCTCGTGGTCGGCCAGGATCCAGGCGCGATGCACCACGTTCTTCAGCTCGCGCACATTGCCCGGCCAATGGTATTCCCGCAAAACGCGGCGCGAGGCGCGCGACAGGGTCTTGTCCATCTCTTCTTCGTCGTTGAGTCTTTGCAGGAACAGTTTAGCCAGCAATTCAACGTCGTCACCGCGTTCGCGCAAAGAAGGCATATTTATCGGGAACACCGCCAGCCGATAATAGAGGTCGCTGCGCAGCTGCCCGTCTTCCACCGCCTGCTGGGCATCGCGGTTGGTGGCGGCGATCACCCGCACCCGCACCTTGATCTCGTCGTCGGCGCCGACCCGGCAGAAGCGCCCGGTCTCCAGCACCCGCAACAGCTTGATCTGCATCTCGGGCGACATTTCCGTCACTTCGTCCAGGAACAGGGTGCCGCCGGCGGCGCGCTCAAAGCAGCCGCGATGCATGCGCACGGCGCCGGTAAAGCTGCCGCGTTCATGGCCGAACAATTCGGCTTCAATCAGCTGCGGCGAGACCGCGCCGCAGTTGATCGCCACCAGTGGCTTGTCATGCTCACGCGAGAGGCGATGGATTTCGCCGGCCACCAATTCCTTGCCGGTCCCCGAATCACCCGACACCAACACATTGGCGCGGGTGGGCGCGACCTTCTCGATCAGGCTGTACAGCTGCCGCATCGGGGCGGAGGCGCCATACAGTTCACCCAGCCTCGAGGTCAGACCGCCATCGCGTGCCTCCATTCTCTCCAGGCTTAAACTGTCCGGACCGGGCAGGTTCAGGCAGTTGCTGGACAAGTTGAATCCATTGTTCATGAGGCTCTCCAGTGTCATCGCTCTTTGCAAATTCTGCTTGGTCGATCTTTACAGAAGTGCAAATTATTCAACACCCGTGTTTATCCGAATTTCGTGTAGGACGAACTCGATATTTTGGTCCGGTCCGCAGCGTGTGACTTGAGCATGGCAGTTTCTATCCCGCTTCCATCCGCCATGAGTACGGGCCGCAAGCCTATGCAATCGGGAATGTCCCTCAGGCGATTTGTGCCAGCGCAAACGAAGCAAGAGTCATCATGAACCATGGCAGGCCGCTTGCCTCTGAAAGGCAGGGATTACAACTGCCTCCAAAAAACGCGGCGGCAACCCTTTTCACTTTGGACGAGATGAGGACACTGACATGAAGCAAGCCAAAGGAATGATTGCGCTGTTGGCGGTGACCATGGCATTGGGTGGCCTGGCAGGCTGCCAGAAGAGAGAGGAAGCAGGCGGCACCTCGGGCTCCTCCGGCACCAGCGGCAGCAGCGGTTCAAGCGGCTCCAGCATGGGCAAATCTTCGAGCGGTTCATCCGGCAGCTCCGGCATGAGCGGCGGTTCTTCCGGCTCTTCGTCGGGCTCGAAGTAAGGCCAGAGGCCAGCCCTTTCAGCTTCGGGGCACCTCGGGCGGGCCATGGGTCCGCCTTTTTCATGCCCGCAATATTCTTCAGTCGAAAGCCAGGTTGTAGAACAGCGAAAGGAAGCTGGAAACGCCGGCTTCCACCTCGGCCGTGAGACGGGGCGACAACATGTAGCGGATGCGCAAGGCTGGATTGGAAGTCTCCAGGTTTTGCGCCACGCTCACGAACAGCCGGTCCGACACTTGCCGCCCGAGCGTGACCACCCGTTGCTGGAGGTTGTCGTTGGTGCGCGAGACGCCGAAGGAGTCGAGGCCGAAATGCGAGGCCAGCTGGCTTTGCGCGCCGGCCGCGGCGCTGCCGCTCAACAGACTGCCGGCCGCCGCCTGCAGCGAAGCGGCGTCGGCGCCCCCGCTGCCGGACAGGCCGTGGCCCAGCACCAGCCACGACAATTTTTCTGCGTCCGGCACCACCGGGTCCGACACCAGGGTCACGCGTGGCGAGAGTACCGTGCCCTGCAGCGAGACGCCGGCCGACACTTCCGGCGAACGGCGCATGGCGCGGATATCCAGTGCCGGATTGTTGATGGCGCCCGTGAAGCGCAAGGCTCCTTGCTCGATGGTCAGATCGCGGCCGTAGGCGGTGAAGGTGCCTTCGGCCACGCGCACGATACCTTGGGACTGCAAGGGCTGGCCCGGCCGGTTCTCGATTTTCAACTCGCCCGCCAGGCGCGCCTTCAGGCCGCGCCCCTGCAGGCGCAATTGATCGCCCAGGGAAACCGTCACTTCGATATCGGCCGCCAGCGCTGCGCCTTCCTTCTTCTCGCGGCCGACGATCACCACGTCATCCGACAATTGCGGCAATTCGCTGCGTCCGATATCGATGAAACCCTGGTCGATATTGAAGCGTCCGCGCACCCGCAGGCCGGGGCTGGCCAGGGCGATGCCGCTGTCGCCGGACACCACGATGCGGCGATCGCTGCGATGAAACAGCGCATAGCGTCTGGCCTGCAGCTTGAGTTCGCCGCTCGGCCGGGCGCCGGACAGGCGGATCGGGCCGGACAACTCCAGTTGCCCGTCTTCGCCGCCAAAGCGCAGCGACTCCAGCACGAAGCGGTCTTCGGTGAAATTGCCGGCCAGCCGGCCCTGGCGCAAATCCAGGCCGAGGTCGGTCAGGAATACGCGCAGGCGCTCGCCGCTGATCTGGCCCGAGAGGCTGGGATGATCCAGCGTGCCGCCCAGCCGGACTTCGCTTTGCAGCCGGCCTTCGGTGATCAGGCTGGGTGAAACCATGCCGGCCACCCAATCGATGGCGGGCATGTCGGCGCGCGCCGTTCCGGACAGCGCGGCATCGCCGGCAATGCGCACGCGCTTGCCCTCGAGCGCCATGCCGGCGGAAGCCGCCAGCGCGATCTGGCCCAGGCGCGCGCCAGCCGCATCCAGGGTCAGCGCGATGCGATTGCCTTCGGCCTTGAGCGCCGCCTCCAGCTTGGAGAGGCCGAGCGTGACCGGACTGGCCCCTTGCACGCTGACATCGCCGCTGACCCGTGACAGGCTGGCGTGGCCGCGCAGGCGCTGGGCCAGTTCGATGTCCCATTCGCCATCCAGCACCAGGTCGCTGCTGAGCGGCGGCGCCTTGGGCAGCAGCGCCAGCAACTGCGCCGGTTGCAAGCGAGTCAGGCGTCCGCGGCTGGCAGAGCGCGCGGCATCATGGACCAGGCTTTCGATCTCCAGCTGGCCGGCCGCAGTTTGCAGGCGCAGGTTTTGCAGCGCCTGCCGCTGCGCCGAAATCGCCAGCGGCGCCGGCCCCAGCAATTGCGCCGCCAGCCGTCCCTGCGACTGCAAGGCATCCAGTTGTCCGCGCCAGTCGGGCGCCTGGTCTTTCCAGGACAGGCCGCCGCTGGCGCGCAGGCTCAGCAGCTGCTGGCCGCGGCGCGCGCTCAAATCCAGCACATGCTTGCCGGTGCTGCCGCTGCCGTTCAAGTCCAGCTGGTC
>JAEVZY010000172.1 GCA_023392035.1 Pseudomonadota bacterium
GGTCGGGCCCACGTAGAGCTGACGCGGACGGCCGATCTTTTGCTCGGGGTCGGAGATCATCTCGTTCCACTGCGCGATCCAGCCCACGGTGCGCGCCATGGCGAAGATACCGGTGAACAGCGAGACCGGAATGCCCAGCGCCGATTGCACGATGCCCGAGTAGAAGTCCACGTTCGGATACAGCTTGCGGGTGACGAAGTATTCGTCTTCCAGCGCCACCTTTTCCAGGGCCATGGCCAGCTTGAACTGGGGATCGTTTTCCAGGCCCAGTTCGTTCAGCACTTCATAGCAGGTTTCGCGCATCAGCTTGGCGCGCGGGTCATAGTTCTTGTAGACGCGATGGCCAAAGCCCATCAGCTTGACGCCCGAGTTCTTGTCCTTCACCTGCTTGACGAATTCGCCGATCTTGTCGGCGGTACCGATCTCGCGCAGCATGTTGAGCGCGGCTTCATTGGCGCCGCCGTGGGCCGGACCCCACAGGCAGGCGATGCCGGCGGCGATACAGGCGAAAGGATTGGCGCCCGAAGAGCCGGCCAGGCGCACGGTGGAGGTGGAGGCGTTCTGCTCGTGGTCGGCGTGCAGGATCAGGATGCGATCCAGCGCGCGCACCAGCACGTCGTTCACCTTGTACGGGGCGCACGGCGTGGAGAACATCATGCGCATGAAGTTGGCGCTGTAGGACAGATCGTTTTGCGGATACACGAAAGGCTGGCCGACCGAATACTTGTAGGCCATGGCGACCAGGGTCGGCATCTTGGCGATCAGGCGGATGGCCGACACTTCGCGGTGATGCGGGTCGTTGATATCCAGCGAGTCGTGGTAGAACGAGGCCAGCGCGCCCACCGTGCCGACCAGCACCGACATCGGATGCGCGTCGCGGCGGAAACCGCGGAAGAAGAATTGCATCTGCTCATGCACCATGGTGTGGTTGGTCACCGTGGCCACGAACTTGTCTTTCTGCGCCTGGTTGGGCAACTCGCCGTTCAACAGCAGATAGCAGGTTTCCAGGAAGTCGCAATTCACCGCCAACTGCTCGATCGGATAGCCGCGATACAGCAGCTCGCCCTTGTCGCCATCGATATAGGTGATCGACGAATTGCAGGACGCCGTCGACATGAAACCCGGATCGTAAGTGAACTTGTCGGTGCCGCTGTACAGTTTCCGGATATCCACGACATCCGGGCCGATGGTTCCTTTGTAGATCGGGAAATCGATCGGGGAGGTGCCGTCGGAGAACGATAGCGTGGCTTTGGCGTCAGGCGTATTCATGGATGTTCCTTCTTTCTTGTTTCAGCAGCGAGTGGGCAAAAATGGTCTTGCTTGTCTGTTTCAGGCCTGACGCAGACGCGCCAGCAGGCGATGCACCTGCGGAGTGTCGGCTTCGGCCTGGGGCTCCTTCTGCGCCAGAAGCAGCGCCATCAAGTCATTGTCGGACAAATCGAGCAGACGGGTCAGGGCTTCCACTTCCTCGTCCGTCAGGTCGGCTTCGTGAGCATCCAGGAAGCGCGTCAGGATCAGGTCATTTTCCAGCAGTCCACGCCGGCTGCGCCAACGCAGGCGGGCGCGGCGGGTGGAATCGGCTTGGTGGGTCTGGCTCATGATCGCAGGCCGGCGAACCGGCGAAAAATCGGCGAGGACCAGGCCTCGCCTGATGTCAATTTATACAGCGCGGCGAATCAGGAGTTCCTTGATCTTGCCGATCGCCTGGTTCGGGTTCAGTCCTTTCGGGCAAACGTCCACGCAATTCATGATCGAGTGGCAGCGGAACAGGCGGTACGGGTCTTCCAGGTTGTCCAGGCGCTCGCCGGTGGCTTCGTCGCGCGAATCGGCGATGAAGCGGTAAGCCTGCAAGAGACCTGCCGGACCGACGAATTTGTCGGGGTTCCACCAGAAGCTGGGGCAGGAGGTGGAGCAGCAGGCGCACAGGATGCACTCGTACAGGCCGTTCAACTCATCGCGCGCTTCGGGCGACTGCAGGCGCTCTTTCTCGGGCGGGATCGAGTTGTTGATCAGGAAGGGCTTGATCGAGTGGTATTGCTTGAAGAAATTGGTCATGTCCACGATCAGGTCGCGGATGACCGGCAGGCCCGGCAAGGGACGCAACACGATCGGCTCTTTCAGCTCGTTCAGGTTGGTGGTGCAGGCCAGGCCGTTCTTGCCATTGATGTTCATGGCGTCCGAGCCGCACACGCCTTCGCGGCAGGAGCGGCGCAGCGCCAGCGAATCGTCCACATCCGCCTTGATGCGCTGCAGGGCATCCAGCAGCATCTTGTCGGTGTCTTGCAGGGTTACCGTGTAATCCTGCATGTAGGGCTTGGCGTCCTTGTCCGGATCGTAGCGGTAGATCTGGAATTTGAGAGTGCGGGGCATGGCTGGCTCTTAGAAAGTGCGGGCTTTGGGCTTGAAGGTCTCGACCGTCAGCGGCTGGGTCACCACCGGCTTGTAGTCCAGGCGGTTGCCTTCGGAGAAGAACAGCGTGTGCTTCATCCAGTTCTCGTCGTCGCGCTTTTCATAGTCGCGATGGGCGTGCGCGCCGCGCGATTCCTTGCGGGCGGCGGCCGAAACGATGGTGGCCTTGGCGGTTTCGATCAGGTTGTCGAGTTCCAGCGCTTCCACCCGTGCCGTGTTGAAGACCTTGGACTTGTCCTTGAAGGACACGTGCTTGCGACGCTCGTCGAGTTCGAGGATCTTGTGCACGCCTTCGTCCAGCAATTCCTGGGTACGGAACACGCCGCAGTGGTGCTGCATGGCGCGGCGGATATCGTTGGCCACGTCTTGCACACGCTCGGAGCCGGTGCTGTTTTCCAGGCGCGACAGGCGCGACAGGGCCAGATCGGCGGCATCGGCCGGCAAGTCCTTGTGGCTTTGCTGTTGCAGCTTGGCGCCGACCACGAAATTGCCGCAGGCACGGCCGAAGACCAGCAGGTCGAGCAGCGAGTTGGTGCCCAGGCGGTTGGCGCCGTGTACCGACACGCAGGCGCATTCGCCGATGGCGTACAGGCCGTTGACCACTTCGCTCGGATTGCCGTTCTTGGGCGCAACCACCTGGCCGTGGATATTGGTCGGGATGCCGCCCATCTGGTAGTGAATGGTGGGCACCACGGGAATCGGCTCGCGGGTCGCGTCCACGTTGGCAAACTTGTGGCCGATCTCAAGAATCGACGGCAGCCGCTTCATGATGGTGTCGGCGCCAATGTGGCGCAAGTCGAGCAGCACGTGGTCCTTGTTGGGACCGCAGCCGCGACCTTCCTTGATCTCCTGGTCCATCGAGCGCGAGACGAAATCGCGCGGCGCCAGATCCTTCAGCGTGGGCGCGTAGCGCTCCATGAAACGCTCGCCGTTGCTGTTGATCAGGATGCCGCCTTCGCCGCGCACGCCTTCGGTGATCAGCACGCCGGCACCGGAGACGCCGGTCGGGTGGAACTGCCAGAACTCCATGTCTTCCAGCGGCAGGCCGGCGCGCGCCGCCATGCCCATGCCGTCACCGGTATTGATGAAGGCATTGGTGGAAGCGGCCCAGATGCGCCCTGCCCCGCCTGTTGCGAAGATGGTGGCCTTGGCTTCCAGGATCGAGACTTCGCCGGTTTCCATTTCCAGCGCCACCACGCCCAGCACATCGCCATCGGCATCGCGCACGAGGTCGATCGCCATCCACTCGACAAAGAAGTGGGTGCGGGCGCGTACATTGCGCTGGTACAGCGTGTGCAGCATGGCGTGGCCGGTACGGTCGGCCGCGGCGCAGGCGCGCTGCACCCGCTTTTCGCCGAAGTTGGCGGTATGGCCGCCGAACGGGCGCTGGTAGATGGTGCCGTCCGGATTGCGGTCGAAAGGCATGCCGAAGTGTTCCAGCTCGTAGACCACCTTGGGCGCCTCGCGGCACATGAATTCGATGGCGTCCTGGTCGCCGAGGTAGTCGCCGCCCTTGACGGTGTCGAACATGTGCCAGTACCAGGAGTCTTCGGCCATGTTGCCCAGCGATGCGCCGATGCCGCCCTGGGCCGCAACGGTATGGGAACGGGTCGGGAAGACCTTGGACAGCACGGCCACGTTCAGGCCGGCTTCGGCCAGTTGCAGCGATGCGCGCATGCCGGAACCGCCGGCGCCGACGATGACGACGTCGAAACGACGTACGGGAAGGGAAGATTTGATTGCGGCCACGATTAGACTTTCCACAGAATCTGTGCCGCCCAGCTGGCACAGCCAACCAGCCACGCAATGGTGGCCACCTGAAGGGTCAGCCGTACGGCGACCGGTTTGATGTAATCCATCAGCACATTACGCACCCCCACCCAGGCGTGATAGAACAGCCCGGCCAGGGTGGCGAAGGTCAAGACTTTGAACCACTGGTGTGCGAACAGGCCGGCCCAGGCCTGGTAGCCGAAGTCGCTGCTGCTGAAGAAGGCCACCAGCAGAACGATGGTGTAGATCGCCATGATGATGCCGGTGGCGCGCTGCGCCACCCAATCGGCGGTGCCATAGTGCGCACCAACCACCAGGCGGCGCGGTCCGATATTGTCAGGGGTATGGGCCATGTCAGAAGAGTCCAAACAGTTTGGCGGCGAAAGCCAGGGTCAGCACAATCGTGATCACCAGCGTGATGTTCGCGGAACGGTGGGCGCTTTCCTTGCTGGCGGGTGCGAAATGCATGTCCATGAACACATGGCGCAGGCCGGCGCAGAAGTGATGGATGTAAGACCAGCCAAGCACCAGGATCACCAGCTTGGCCAGCGGATGGGACAACACGGCGCTGAACTGTTCGTAAGAGATTTCCGAAGTCAGGCTTTGATCCAGCAGCCAGAGCAGGAAAGGCAGGAGCAGGAAAATGATGACGCCGCTGATCCGGTGCAGGATCGATACTTTGGCGGAGGGCGGCATCCGGTAATGCAGGATGTCGGTAACGTGAATATTCTTGAACTGTGGTCGGTCTTTCTTCAGGGCTTCTGACATGCTGGCCTCTCGATATCAAAACTATGCAATTTTCGCTTATTTTTGTGCACCACACCAAATACTAATTGTCTTGAATCGACGCACGCCCTGCTCCTCCGGTCTAGCTGAGCTCGTTTTGGTAGTGGTGACGCTCGGTCAGGTACAGGCCGCGCCGCACCTCCACCGGCCGATCGCCGTAGGTATAAGACACGCGTTCGACCGACAGCAAGGGCTGGCCGGGCGCGACATTCAACAATTGCGCCATGGTTTCGTCAGCGCTCACAGCGCGGATGCGTTCCGTGGCGCGAATCATGCGCGTGCCGAATTCGGTTTCAAACAGGCCGTACATGGGCCCCTTGTACTCGACCAGGCGCTCGGTGGTCAGGCCCTTGAAAAGGGTTCCCGGCAGCCAGAGCTCATCGAGAATGGTAGGCGCGCCTTCGAAGGATTGCACGCGGCGGATGAAGATCACCGAATCGCCGGTACGCATGTCGAGCAGACGTGCCACCTCGGCGGGGGCGCGCAGGCGCTTGACTTCCAGCACGCGGTTTTCAGCGGGATGCGCTTCGCCGGCATCGGGCATCAAGCGCAGGAAACGGAACTGGGCGCGCGCCTCGTGATGGGTGGCAACGAAGGTGCCCTTGCCCTGGCGCCGCACCACCAGGTTTTCGGCGGAGAGCTCGTCGATCGCCTTGCGCACCGTGCCCTGGCTGACCTTGTAGCGGGAAGCCAGCTCGACTTCGCTGGGGATCATTTCGCCGGGCTTCCACTCGCCCGACTGCAGGCTTTGCGTGATCAGCGCCTTGATTTGCTGGTACAGCGGGCTGAAGGTGGGAGAAGAACCGCCACCCGCGCCGCCGGACGGGGCACCGCTCCCTGCAGCAGAGACGGACGGGTTGGACATAGGCGGTAGGGCGGCGCTCATACTGCGCATTTCAACACAGAAGAGCCTTTGCCGTCCAGCAAAAAGTGGCCAGTAATATGTCTTATATAAGATATATGATAAGCATTGACAGATGCGCCGCCCCAACCCTAAACTCGCGACAACATTGCACGCGGAAAGCGTCGGCGTGCGCCGCGCAAAGGCGTGGATCAACATCTCGCAAAATCCCGCGCCCGTGCGCACATTATCGGATGCTCACCGCTGACGCCACATGCTTTCACCGGTATCATTAGCGCTCTTCGAAAACTGTGCGCCCGACCCGCAGCCGCCTGCGCCTCGAGCAGCCGCCGCACCGTCAACAATGACAACACCCGAATTCCTTCCCTCATCCCACTCGGAGATACAACATGGCTAAAGCCCCCATGCGCGTGGCTGTCACCGGCGCCGCCGGACAGATCGGTTATTCCCTGCTGTTCCGCATCGCCAACGGCGACATGCTGGGACGTGACCAGCCGGTCATCCTGCAGCTGCTGGAAATCCCTGACGAAAAAGCGCAGAAAGCCCTGAAGGGCGTGATGATGGAAATCGACGACTGCGCCTTCCCGCTGCTGGCCGGCATGAGCGCCCACAGCGATCCCATGACCGCCTTCAAGGATGTCGATGTCGCCCTGCTGGTGGGCGCCCGTCCGCGCGGCCCCGGCATGGAGCGCAAGGACCTGCTGGAAGCCAATGCCCAGATCTTCACCGTGCAGGGCCGTGCGCTCGACGCCGTCGCTTCGCGCAACGTGAAAGTGCTGGTGGTGGGCAATCCGGCCAACACCAACGCCTATATCGCCATGAAATCGGCGCCCAGCCTGCCGGCCAGGAACTTCACCGCCATGCTGCGCCTGGACCACAACCGCGCGCTGTCGCAAGTGGCGGCCAAGATCGGCAAGCCGGTGTCCTCGATCGAAAAGCTGTGCGTGTGGGGCAACCACTCGCCCACCATGTTCGCCGACTACCGCTTCGCCACCGCCGATGGCCAGGCCGTCAAGCAGATGATCAATGACGACGCCTGGAACCGCGACGTGTTCCTGCCCACCGTCGGCAAGCGCGGCGCCGCCATCATCGAAGCGCGCGGCCTGTCTTCCGCCGCCTCGGCCGCCATTGCCGCCATCGCCCACGTGCGCGACTGGGTGCTGGGCACCAACGGCAAGTGGACCACCATGGGCATCCCCTCCGACGGCTCGTATGGCATTCCGGAAGGCACCATGTTCGGCTTCCCCGTCACTACCGAGAACGGCGAATACAAGATCGTCCAGGGCCTGGAAATCGACGCCTTCTCGCAAGAACGCATCAACCTCACCCTCAAGGAATTGCAGGAAGAGCGCGATGGCGTGAAGCACCTGGTTGGCTGATCCTCTATCGCTTGGCGCCGCCCGCTCGCGGGC
>JAEVZY010000112.1 GCA_023392035.1 Pseudomonadota bacterium
GGAGCTGATGCCATGAACCACGATGGACAGCGCAATCACGGTCACCACGATGGAGATGAAGCGATCGGTATTGCGCGGCCAGGAATACTGCAGGGCAAACACCAGGTAGTAGAGCGAGCCGATGCCGCGGATGCCGAACCAGCTCATCAATGCCAGTTGCACCCTGCTGCTGCGGCTGCCCAGCAGCGACAACCAGACCGAGATCGGACGCACCAGCGAGAACAGAATCAGCGCCAGCAGCGCGCCTTCCCACGACAAGCCGGCTTCCGACACCAGCACGCCCACCAGCAAGACCATGGCGAATTCGGCGATGTGTTCCAGTTGCTGGTTAAAGCCCAGCACCATCTCGGTCATGTAGGCCGGCGCCTTGCGCGGATCGGTGGCCACTTCATCTTCCTCGTCGGCCGGCACCGCGCCCAGCACCTGTTCCGGGGCGACGTCGCCGCCGGTCAGGCTGGCTTCGGTCTGGCGCACCGCCACCCCGGTGACGAACACGGCCACAAAACCAATCCCGTGCAAGGCCGTGGTCAGGCCAAAGGACAGCGCAATCAAGCCCATGGTCAGGAACTCTTCCATGCCCAGGGCTGAACGGTGCCGGCGCCGCAAGTAGATCACCAGGCGCGCCACCAGCCGGCCGCACAGCCAGCCCGTGACCACCGCCACCGCCAGTTCGATCAAGCCGTAGGCAAACGCCTGCGGCCTGGTCCAGGCGAGCGCCTCGGGCACGCCCAGCAAGCCCAGCCCCAGCATCACCAGCGGCCAGGCGCTGCCGTCGTTCATGCCGGCCTCGCCCGAGAGCGCAAAGCGGATGCGGTCGCGATCGCCGACGTTCTTCAATTGCACGTCGGAGGCCAGGATCGGATCGGTGGGAGAAAGTATGGCGGCCAGCAAAACCGCGGCACCGAGCGGCAGGTCCAGCAGCCAGTACGCCGCCACGCTCAAGAGCGCCACCGAGAGCGCCATGCCGGCAAAGCCCAGGCGCAGCGGCCACAGCCACAGGCGGTCCTTCAAGGGCACGCGCATCATCAAGCCGACGGTGAACAGCGAAATCAGCAGCGCGACTTCGGTCACCCTGGTCAGGAGCGGTGAATGGCGGGCCGGGTCGAAGCCGATCAGGTCGGCGCCCGATGGACCAAGCAGATAGCCCACCGGCAGATAGCACATCGCCGGCGACAGCGGCAGGCGCTGCAATACCGATTCCATCAGGCTCATGGAAATCAGCAGTGCGCCGACCACCAGGTACCAGACTGTATTGAGCTCGATTTCTATGGGCACCTCCGGCGCCGGCGCTCAGCTGCGCAGCCGCCGGGCGCTAACCGATGTCTACCCGGCGCGCGGCGCGGGTGGCGCCCGGCATCGGGATGCGCACTTCCAGCACGCCATCCTGCAAGCGCGCCCTGGCCTGGTCAGGATCGACCCCGTGCGGCAGCGGAATCATGCGGTAGAAGCGGCCGTAGCAACGCTCGGAACGGCGATAACCTTCGCGCACCGTGCCGCGGCTTTCCTCATGTCGCTCGCCTTCCAGCAGCAGGCGATCGTGCAGCACTTCCACCTGCACGTCTTCGCGCTTGATGCCGGGCAAATCGGCGCATACCAGCAAGGCGTCTTCCTGCTGGATCACTTCCACTTGCGGCATCCACTTGCCGGCCATGCCGCCCTGGCCCTGGCCGAAGCGGGCCGCGATCGGACGGCCGACGAAGCGCTCGAAGATCTGGTCCATCTCCTCGCTCATGCGGCGTACCACGCCCATCGGTTCATTCAGGTTGGGAAACTGGTTGCGCAGCCATTCCTGGGCGCTGCCGCGGCTGAATCTGCCTTGTTCCCGGCCTTGCTCGCGCCCGGCTTCGCGTCCGCCTTCGCGTCCACCTTCGCGTCCACCTTCGCGCGCGCTGTCCCGGGCCCGGTCCCGGCTGTCTGCATTGCGTTGAGCGCCGCGCCCCGGGCCGACATTGTCCCAACCGCGCGCGCCCGGCTCGGCTTCGCCCGGCATGTCGCCGCTGGCGGTATTGGTGCCGAAGGCCGCTTCATCGTCCCAGCCTTCCCAGCGCGGATGGCCGGAGGACGCGCCTTCGCGCGCTTCGCTGGCGGTCTGGCCGACGGTGCGTTCGCCCGCGCCGGCGCTGCCGGCGGCGCCTTGCGCACCCATGCTTTGGGCGTGGTGAATCTCGCCGCGCCAGGCGCCGCTTTCATGGCCTTCTGTTTCCACCAGATGCTTGAAGCGTTCCAGGTCCTGGCCCACGCGCTCGGCCAGGTCGGAAGCGGTGAAGGCGCCGGGCGCCGCCACCGGATCGAACTCCAGGCTCATGCGCACCCGGGTGCGGCCCTCGGCCAGCGGCTCGAAGCGCAGGCTGCCGCTGTGATGCGGACCGGAGGTGTCGCGCCAGGACAGATACTGGTCCGGCACCTGCTCGACGATTTCGGAATCCCATTCCACTTCGCGCCCGTGACGCTGGGCACGCCAATGCAAGTGGGCGTCATCCAGTTGCCTGACTTCGCGCACGCCGTCCATGAAGCGCGGGAATTGCTCGAACTGGGTCCACTGGTTGTACACCGCGGACAAGGGAAGGTTGACGTCGATGCTTTGTTCGACTCTTGCCATGGCGAACTCCTTTTCCGGAAAGCGAAGCCTGCAGGCTGATAGCGGATTGAGTGTGGAGGCAGAACCAAAGTTTCTCGCCGATGTCGACTCTGCAGTCAACACAGCCGCTCCCGGACAAGAAAAAGCGAAATCAACCCGCATGGATACGGCCTCCCCCAAGCCCCGCCCCGACCCGCCTTCCGCTGTGATCGCCGGCGACAGCGTGACGGCCAACCTGTGGCGTGTGGTGTCCGGCTACAAGCTGCGCATCCTGGGCGCGCTGGTTTGCCTGGTGCTGGCCAAGGTGGCCTCGGTGGCCGTGCCGCTGCTCCTCAAGCGCATCGTGGATGCCTTGTCGCGCCCGGAGCAGGTGGCGCTGTTGCCGGTGGCCTTGCTGGCCGGTTACGCCATCTTGCGTTTCAGCAGTACCCTCTTCAATGAATTGCGCGACCTGCTGTTTGCGCGGGTGACGCAAACCACGGTGGCCGGCTATGCCCAGCAGATGTTCGACCACCTGCACCGGCTGGGTGCGCGCTTTCACGCGCAACGCCGCATCGGCAGCCTCTTGCCCGACATCGACCGCGGCACGGCAGCGATTTCCTTCCTGCTGGGCATTGGCCTGTTCACCCTGGTGCCGACCCTGATCGAGATCGGCCTGGTGCTGGCCATCATGGGCAACAAGTACAGCTTCTGGTACACCCTGATCATCGTCGCCACCTTCCTCCTGTACACCGGCTTCACGGTGGTGTTCGCCGCGCGCCGCACGGTCTACCAGCGGCGCGTCAACAAACTGGACAGCCGCGCCAAGGGCCGGCTGGCCGACAGCCTGATCAATTACGACGCCGTCAAATACTTCACCGGCGAAGGCCGCGAAAGCCGCAGCTTCGCCGAGATCATGAACCACTGGACCGGGGCCGTGATCGACAATCAGAAAGCCCTGTTCATCCTGCACGTGGGCCAGAGCTTCGTGATTGCCATCGGCGTGGCCTCGGTGATGCTCTTGGCCGGCAGCGATGTGCTGCGGCGCTCGATGTCGGTGGGCGACCTGGTGCTGATCAATGCCTTCATGCTGCAGATCTGCCTGCCGCTCAATTCGCTCGGCTTTGTGTACCGCGAGGCGCGCGACGCCCTGGTGAATGCCGAGCGCATGTTTGAAATCCTGCGCGCGCGCCCGGAAATCGAAGAGCGGCCGCACATGCCGGCGATCCACGTGACGCGCGGCGAGGTGGTGTTCGAAGATGTGGAGTTTCATTACGAAGCGCAGCGCCCGATCCTGCGCGGGGTCAGCCTGCGCATCCCGGCCGGCAAGACGCTGGCAGTGGTGGGCGGCAGCGGCTCCGGCAAGTCGACCCTGGCGCGCTTGCTGTTGCGCTTTTATGAACCGACCGCCGGCCGCATCCTGGTGGATGGACAGGACATCACCCAGTACAGCGCGCAAAGCCTGCGCGCGGCGATCGGCGTGGTGCCGCAGGACACCATCCTGTTCAACGAGACGGTCGCCTACAACATCGGCTACGGCAAGAGCGGCGCCACCGAGGAAGAGAGCCGGGCCGCCGCGCGCGCGGCGCGGGTGGAAGATTTCGTGCGCCTGCTGCCCGAGGGCTATGAGGCGCCGGTCGGCGAGCGCGGCGTCAAGCTGTCCGGCGGCGAACGCCAGCGCATTGCCCTGGCGCGCGCGATCCTGAAAAATCCGCCGATCCTGATCTTCGACGAAGCCACCTCGGCGCTCGATTCGCAGTCCGAGCGCGCGATCCAGGCCGAGCTGGACCGGCTCTCGAAAAACCGCAGCGCGCTGGTGATTGCCCATCGCCTGTCGACCGTGGTCGGCGCCGATGAGATCGTGGTGCTGGAACGGGGGCAAGTGGTGGAACGCGGGCGCCACGCCGAATTGCTCCGGCGCGACGGCGCCTATGCCCAGCTGTGGCAACTGCAGTTGAGCGACGAGAAGGAAAAGGAAAAGGCGCAGGCGCAAGGCGTGCCGGTGCGCGCCCTCGGACGCCGCGCCAGCGACCGCAGCGCCGGTAACGGCTCCCTGCTGCAGTAGGACAGCCTGCGGCCGGCTTGACCTCCCGCATGTCGGGCGCGCATGCCCGGAACACGCTTGGCCGACCCGGGTCTGTTTGTGCAGACATTCCTAGTGCAGGCACTCACGCCGCCGGGCTTTGCGGCGGCACAACCAGCAATCCCAGATGGCACAAATCATTTCACTGGAGCGACATCGGCGCCAACGTCAGGCGCAGCAAGGCGCGGTGCGGCTTGCCGCCGCGCCTTCTGCCCTGCAGAAACTGCGGCAAGCCGACCGCCGCGAAGCCGCCGCCCGCATCGGCCATCCGGCCATGCGCCGCGATGAAAGCCTGCGCGACCGCCAGGCCACCCTGCCGGTGTCGGTGGTGGTGCCCACCCTGGGTCGCCAGGAGCTGCTCAACCAGTGCCTGGCCGCGCTCACGGCCCAGCAATTTCCGCCCAGCCGCTACGAGATCGTGATCGTGGATGACGGTCCCAGCACTTCCACCCGCGCGGTGGTGGAAGCCTGGCGCGCGCGGGTCGGGGCCGAAGGGCCGCGCATCAGCTATATCGCCAACTCCGGCGTGCATGGCCCGGCGGCGGCCCGCAATCGCGGCTGGCGCGCGGCACGCGGCAGCATCGTCGCCTTTACCGATGACGACACCATTCCCGATCCGCAGTGGCTGGTGCATGGCATGCGTGCCTTCGGCGAGGATGTGCAGGCGGTATGGGGCCGCATCGTGATGCCGCTGGATCGCACGCCCACCGACTACGAACGCGACGCCCAGGGCCTGGCCGGCGCCGAATTCGTCACCGCCAACTGCTTCTGTCCGCGCTATGTGCTGGAAGAACTGGACGGCTTCGACGAACGCTTTCGCACCGCATGGCGGGAAGACGCCGATCTCTACTTCCGCCTGCTGCAAAGGGATGGCCGCATCGTGCATGCGCCCGGCGCGGTGGTGGTGCATCCGATCCGGCCGGCCGGCTGGGGCGTGAGCCTGAAGCAGCAGAAGAAAATCCTGTTCGACGCCCTGCTCTACAAGAAGCATCCCGGCCTGTACCGCGAAAAAATCCGCGCCCATGCGCGCTGGGACTATTACCTGATCGTCGGCTGCCTGCTGCTGGGCTTGCTGGCCTGGTCGCAGGGCTGGCGCGAAACGGCGCTGGCATGCGGCGGCATCTGGCTGCTGGGCACGCTGCGCTTTTGCGCGCAACGCCTGGCGGGCACGCTGCGCACGCCATCGCATATCGCCGAGATGCTGGTCACCTCGGCCCTGATTCCGCCCTTGTCGGTGTTCTGGCGGCTGACCGGCGCCCTGCGTTTTCGCAGCGCGCTGTTCTGAGGCGCTTGCCGACAATGCGCCGCCTGAAAATACTGACCTGGCATACCCACGGCAGCTATCTCTACTACCTGAGCCAGGCCCCGCACGATTTCTATGTGCTGTCGCGGGCCGATCGCGGACCCGGCTATGGCGGCAAGAGCGGCCACATCCCCTGGGGCGACAACGTGCACGACCTGCCGCTGGAACAGGCGGCGCAACAGGAGTTCGACTGCATCATCTTCCAGGACGATGCGCAATACCTGGTCGACCAGCATGAATTCCTCACCGAGGCCCAGCGCCGTCTGCCGCGCATCTACATCGAGCACGACACGCCGCGCGAGCATCCGACCGACATGCGCCATCCGGTACAGGAGCGCGATGTGCTGCTGGTGCACGTGACCGCCTTCAACCAATTGATGTGGGATAACGGCATCACGCCCACCGTGGTGATCGAGCATGGCGTCATGATTCCCGAAGGCGTGCGCTACAGCGGCGAGCTGGCGCGCGGCCTGACGGTGGTGAATCACCTGGCCCGGCGCGGTCGGCGCCTGGGCGGCGATATCTTCCTGGCGGCGCGCAAGGAGGTGCCGCTGGAGCTGGTGGGCATGGGCGCGGAAGACCTGGGCGGCCTGGGCGAAGTGCTGCATGCGCAATTGCCGGCCTTTGCCGCGCGCTATCGCTTCCTGTTCAATCCGATCCGCTATACCAGCATGGGCCTGGGCGTCATCGAATGCATGATGAGCGGCCTGCCGGTGATTGGCCTGGCCACCACCGAGATGGCCACCGCGATTGAAAACGGCGTCTCCGGCTATGTCGATACCGACCTCAAAAAACTCATCCCGCACATGCAGCGCCTGCTGGCCGATCAGGAGGAGGCGCGCCGCCTGGGCGAAGGCGCGCGCCGGCGCGCCTGCGAGCGCTTCGGCATGCAGCGTTTCATTCATGACTGGAATGCGGCGCTGGCGCAGGTGACGCGCTGAAGCGCTTCAATGACGAAAGGATTGCCATGACAGCCTCATCCGGTTTCATCGATCGCGAAAGCGCCCGGCAGGCGGTGCAAATGGCCTTGCCCATGATTGCCAGTGCCGTGGAAAGGAAAGATCCCGAGCTGGGCGACAGCGGCTTTTTTCACCTGGTGGTGATGGACCCGGCGCGAACGCCCGGCAGTTGCACTTTCGAAGAAGCGATCCTGTATGAGTATTCGGTGGGCGATCGCGAACAATGGGATGCCGACTACGCCGCTTTCGCCCGCGCCAAGGCCAAGGTGGCCTGGCAAAGCGGCATGGATTCCTGCGCCGCGCAGGCCCTGCGTCCGTGGTTGCTGCAAGAAGGCGACACCACGCTGTGGGGCAGCGTCTGCCTGGACGGCATCGTGGTGGGCGCCAGCGGCATGCAGGCGGCCTATGACGAAGCCTTTGCCGGCGCAGTGGCCATGTGCCTGCGCGCCCACGCCAAGGCGCGGGCGCAAAGCTTGCGCGCGCAGGGCAGGCTGTTTGTTTGAGTCCTGGTCGAACCGGGCTCAGCTGAAGGTGTAGAACACCAGCCGCGCCAGCGCCGAATCGAAATACAGCGCATGCCAGGGAATGGCCACGGTGGCCGAACCGGGCAGCCGCGACATCAGCACATAGCGCAATTGCCGCGTGCGGGCGTCGATCAGGATCGACTTCACCCGTCCCAGGTGTTCGCCGCCGGCAGTCACGATCTGGCAACCGTGCAGCAATTCGGTGGCGGTGGAATCGCGCGCGAATATGCAGGCAAATCGCTGGTCGCCCTGGGCGGACGGCCGGGTTCTGGAACCGCCGTTATAAGTCCGTAACATGCTGTCTCATCGTCCCATCGTAAGGTGGCCGGATCGCTCAGGCGATGTCGCGGCCCGCCGGATTGCGTGCGGCGCTGGCCGGCGCACTGGACATGGCCACCGGGCCGCCGCTCTCGCTCCAGGTGGTGCGGCGCGCGCCGAGCGAGCCCAACAGTCCGCCGATAATGCCCAGCACCAGCGACAAGGCCACCGCGCCGAATACGGTCCAGGCCGCCATGCCGGCGCGATCGATCGCCTGGTTGGCTTGGGCCTGGCCGCGCGGTGAAGCCTCGGCCGGCTTGCCGCTGGCAATCATGGCCTGGTCGACGATGGCGGCGGCGCGGCCCTGCTCCACGCGCATGTTGCTGATCATGTACTGCACCGCCTGGTCGCGTTGCCCATTGGCCACGTATTGCTCCAGCATACGCAGGTTTTCCGGCGAGACATTGACGCCGGTCTGGGTCCGGATCGCATCGGCCATGCGTTGGGCCGAGGCCTCCGCCTGGCCGCTGATGACGCTGCTGGCGGCGCGTTGCGGATTGATGGTGGAAAACATGGTGCCCAGCATGCTGCCGGTGGCGCTGGAAGCCAGCGTGGCAAACAGCATGGTGGTGACCGACCAGGTCACAACGCCATGCAGCACGCCGTCGGCCTTGCGCTTCAGGCCGGTCATGCGCGCGGCCACGTAGCCGCCCACCAGGGAGGCGACCAGCATCGAAACGCCGGCCCAGATCAGCGCGCCGCGGCCCAGGCTGGCCGGGTCGCTGCCGATATCCAGCGAGGACAATCCGGAAGCCACGCCCAGCAGGGTCAGCGCCAGTTGCACCGCGATGCCGACCGCCACGCCGGCCACCACCGCGCCCCAGCGCACGGCCGGCGTCAAGCCGCGCCGGGCCGGTCCATCCCCGCCGTAGCCGCGCTCGTATTCGATGTTTGCCATGGGTTTTTCTCCAACGCAAAGCGAAGCGGCTGCCGCTTTGCTCACACGACCATCAAGGCAACATCCATGCCCAGCGCGAGCGGCGCCTGGCGCCGGATTTTGCTTCGCGTCGGGGACCGCGCGCGAAAAGATTGCAGGCAGGCGTGGCAAAAAATGCCTTTGCCAGGCTTGGCGGAAATGCATGCCGCACTGTGCCGGGCATGCAGGTATGTCAATTGCTACTCCGGAGCGACTTGTCGGCATGGTGCGCGGCAAGGGCTTACTGGCGACCAGAAAAAAATGGAGAGCAACTTGAATCAGCAAGCAAGAACCGGCCTGGCCGGCAAAGCGGTATTGGTGACGGGCGGCGCCAGCGGTCTCGGGGCAGCCTTGTGTGAAGCCCTGGCGCAGGCCGGCGCCCGCGTGATGGTGGCCGACCTGCAATTGGAGCGGGCCCAGGCGCAGGCGGCGCGCCTGCGCGAGCAACAAGGCCAGGCGCAGGCGCTGGCCTGCGATGTGGGCGATCCGCAGAGCGCGCGCCAGGCGCTGGCCGCCACGGTGGAAGCCTTCGGCGGACTGGACGTGCTGATCAACAATGCCGGCACCGACAAGACCCTGTCGCTGGAAGAACTGCAGGTGGATGACTGGAACCGGGTGCTGGCGACCAATCTTTCCGGTCCGTTCCTGATGTCGAAATTCGCCCTGCCCCACCTGAAGGCGGCCGAGTGCGGGCAGATCGTCAATATCGCCTCCACGGCAGCCAAACGGACCTGGCCCAATGCCTCGGCCTACCACGCCAGCAAATGGGGCTTGCTGGGCCTGTCGCACGCCTTGCACGCCGAATTGCGGCCGCTGGGGGTGAAGGTGACGGCGGTGATCGCCGGCGGCATGCGCACGCCCTTCCTGCTCGACCGCTTCCCCGACATCGACACCGAGACCCTGCAGGACCCGGCCAATGTGGCGGCGGCGGTGCTGTCGGTGCTGCAACTGCCGCCGGCAACGGTGATCCCGGAAGTCATGGTGTTGCCGATGCGGGAAAGCTCCTGGCCCTGATCGATGATGATGCGCGCCATTTTCCTGGACAAGGACGGCACGCTGATCGAGGACGTTCCATGGAATGTCGATCCGGCGCGCATTGCGCTCAGCCCGCAGGCCGGCGCCGGCCTGCGGCTGCTGCGCGATGCCGGCTACCAGTTCTTCGTGGTCAGCAACCAGAGCGGGGTGGCGCTCGGGCGCTTTGCCGAAAGCGCCCTGCTGCAGGTGCGCAGCACGCTTGAAAGCCTGCTGGCGGCCGAAGGCATCGTGCTGCGCGATTGCTACTGGTGCCCGCATGCGCCGCAAGACGGCTGCAGCTGCCGCAAGCCCCTGCCCGGCCTGTTGCTGCGCGCGGCCGCCGAGCACGACATCGATCTTGGCGCCTCCTGGATGGTGGGCGACATCCTGAACGATGTGGAAGCCGGCCGGCGCGCCGGCTGCCGCGCGGTGCTGATCGACAACGGCAACGAGACCGAATGGAAAAGCGGCGCCTGGCGCCAGCCGCACGCAGTGGCGGGCGACCTGCTGCAGGCGGCGCGCGCGATTGTGCTGACGGAAAAACAGGAGGAAAGCATTTGAATCCCAGCAGCTGGCAAGCCGCCAAGCGCGTGTTGTGCGTGCGGCTCGATTACATGGGCGACGTGCTGATGTGTACGCCCGCCCTGCGCGCCCTGCGCCAGGCCGTGCCGGGACGCGAAATCACCCTGCTCACCTCGGCCGGCGGCGCCGCGGTGGCCGGCATGATTCCCGAAGTCGACCGCAGCCTGGTGTGGCCCGCGCCCTGGATGAAAAACAGCATCGCCCATGAGCCGGCACTCGACTTCGAGATGCTGGCGCGCCTGCGGCAGGAAAATTTCGATGCGGCCGTGATCTTCACCACCTACAGCCAGAGCGCCTTGCCGGCGGCCATGGCCTGCTACCTGGCCGGCATCGGCCTGCGC
Organism: Pseudomonadota bacterium; assembly: GCA_023392035.1. Lineage (GTDB taxonomy): Bacteria > Pseudomonadota > Gammaproteobacteria > Burkholderiales > Burkholderiaceae_D > Lacisediminimonas. The sequence goes on from JAEVZY010000112.1 coordinate 10,598, forward strand.
CTGGCGCATTGCCGCGAAAATCCCTACCAGTTGTTGAGCGACTGGGTGCCTGATCCCGAGCCGGACAAATGCTTGCGCCATGAAGTGCAGCGCCAGCTCGACCTGGTGGCGGCCATCGGCGCCAGCTGCGACAACCAGAAGCTGTCCTTCGCCGTGCCGGCCGAGGCCACCGAATGGGCCAGCCGCCAATTGCGCGAGCTGGAAATGCCTGCGCAATGGGTGTTGCTGCATCCCGGCGCCAGCGCCGCCTCGCGCCGCTATCCGGCCGCCTCCTGGAGCGCGGTGGCCGACCTGTTGGTGGAGCAGGGCTTGCCGGTGCTGTTTTCCGGCAGCGCCGACGAAGCGGGGCTGATCGAAGGCATCCGCGCCGACATGCGCGGCGACAGTATTTCACTGGCGGGCGCGCTCGATCTCGGCCGCCTGGGGGCGCTGATCGCGGCGGCCCCGGTCATGGTCAGCAACAACACCGGCCCGGCACACCTGGCGGCGGCACTGGGCACGCCGCTGGTGGACTTGTATGCATTGACCAATCCGCAGCACACGCCTTGGCAAGTGGCCAGCCGCGTGCTGTACCACATGGTCCCTTGCCGCAATTGCTACAAGAGCGTCTGCCCGCAGGTGCATCAGGCATGCCTGGCCAATGTAAAACCAACAGAGGTGGTACAAGCCATCAGGGAACTGTTGACAGCGCCCGAGACTCGCACCCACACTGAATTGCTGCAGGCCTAAGCAGTGCCGGTTCGACGACCGGCTGCTTCGTCTACTGCATGGAGATCTATCATGGCGCGAACGGCCAGCTTACCTGCCGCGATTGAAATCATCCGCATCCTGGACGAGGATCACGACAAGATCCTTGAACTGTTCGATGAGTTCGACCGCATCCGCGGCAACACCGACGACGAGACTTTGCAGTCGCTGATCGAAACCACTTGCACGGAATTGATCATCCACGCCCAGGTCGAAGACGAGTTTTTCTATCCGGCACTGATTGAAGCCAACAGCGGCAATCCAGCCCTGGAAGAAGCCCTGGTGGAGCACGGCATTGCACGCCATCTGATCGCCGAGCTGGAAGCCATGCAGCCGGGCGACCACTCCTATGAGGCGCGCTTTCACGTGCTGGGCGAATACGTGCGCCATCACATCAACGAAGAACGCAGCCGCGTCTTTTCCCAGTTGCAGAGTACGCAACTGGATGCCGGCACCCTGGCCGCCGACATCCGCCATCGGCGCGATGAATTGCGCAGCGAATTCGGTTTGCCCGACGCCGGCTATGAAGAAGAACTGGGACGGCGCACCGGCCTGGTGTCGCACCTGCCGCATTGATCGGGCAGCACAGCCCGGCTCACCACTGAACTGATCGAAGGCCAAAAAGCAAATGCCGTCCAGCGGGCTGGACGGCATTGCTTGCGCTCGGGCCTGCCAAGCGGCTGCGGCTTACTTGCTGCCGCTGGTGCTGGAGCTGCTGCCCGAAGAGCCGCTGGAGCCGGGCGTGCTCGGCGTGGCGCTGCTGCTGCCGCTCGGGCTGGTGCTGCTCGAGCTGCTGCCCATGCCGGAGCTGCCGCTGCCGGAACTACCCGAGCTGCTGGACGAAGGCGCCGCGCCCGAAGGTGCGGGAGCGCCACCGGCCGGCGGCGTGGCGCCAGGCATGGTCGAGGAAGACGAAGATCCCGAAGGCGAAGCGCCGGACGAGGATGAAGACGAAGATTCGCCACCGGCCGGCGGTGTCGAAGGCGTGGCGCTTGGCGTGCTCGGCGCGGCAGGCGTGCTGGAGCTGCTGCTCGGCGTGGAAGGCGTGGTGGTGCTGGAGCTGGAACTCGAACCCGGCGTGGCCGAAGTTCCCGCGCTGCCACCGGATTCCTTGTTGCAACCCGCCAGCAGTGCCGCCAGGATGCTCGCAGCCAGCAGGACTTTGGAAGGATGGGTGAGTTTCATTGTTCGTTCCTTTAGCAAATGATGGGTTGACCAGTGCATTGGAGACGTCCGCAGCGGGCGCTGAGGACAACTTTCTTGCCGGACAAATCTCATCGGCGTGCACGCGCCGTGGCAAGAACTTGTCGTCATGCTGCGACTATGGCAACTCCGTAAAGTTCGAACAATTTGCCTGACTGCTGCGCAATTGCCTGGGGTCAGGTTACAGGCTGTGACAGCAGGCTAGGACAGCACGCTGTCATAGGCCACGGCCAGCAACTCCGGGTCCTGGCGCGACAGCAGCTTGGGGTCGGACAGCATCTGCCGGAAACGGCGCGCGCCCGGCAAGCCATTCACCAGGCCCAGCATGTGGCGGGTGATGCTGTTGAGCCGCAGTCCCGCCGCGCCGTGCTGGCGCAATTGCTCGGCCACATAGGGCAGCATGGCCGCCAATACCTCACGCCGGGTCGGCGCGTGGCTGGCATCGCCGTAATAGCGGGCATCGAATTCGGCCATCAACCACGGGTTGTGATAGGCCTCGCGCCCGATCATGACGCCATCCACATGCTGCAACTGGGCGTCGATCTCTTCCAGCGTCTTGATGCCGCCATTGAGGATGATTTCCAGTTGCGCAAAGTCGCGCTTCAAGCGATGCACGATCTCGTAACGCAAAGGCGGAATCTCGCGGTTTTCTTTCGGCGAAAGTCCCTTCAGCACGGCGTTGCGGGCGTGGACGATGAAGGTCTTGCAGCCGGCGTCGGCAATCGTGCCGACGAAATCGCGCACGAAGCCGTAGCCCTCTTCCTGGTCGATGCCGATGCGGTGCTTGACGGTGACGTCGATGGCGACCGCATCGCGCATGGCCTTGACGCAGTCGGCCACCAGTTGCGGCTCGGCCATCAGGCAGGCACCGAAGGCGCCGCGTTGCACACGCTCGGACGGGCAGCCGCAATTGAGGTTGATTTCCTGGTAGCCCCACTGCTCGCCCAGCCTGGCGCACTGGGCCAGGTCTTGCGGCTCGCTGCCGCCCAGCTGCAGCGCCAGCGGCTGTTCCGCCTGCGAGTAATCGAGATGGCGCGCGACATCGCCATGGATCAGCGCGCCGGTGGTCACCATCTCGGTGTACAGCCAGGTATGGCGGGTGATCTGGCGATGGAAGTAGCGGCAATGACGGTCGGTCCAGTCCATCATGGGCGCTACGGAAAGCGTGCGGGCAGGCAATGCCATTCCGACCAATCGATTTTTCTCTTTTCCCTCTTCCATATCCAGCGCCCAGGCTTCATCCGCAATGACGACAGGGGCGCATTATCGCAAATTGCTCTACTTCGGACCGTGCACCCGGGGCAGTCGCTCTGTCGGCGCCGCTCCAGTCGAACCGGATGCGCCCTCCATGACGCGTATGGTTTTAGTCTCCGGATCGACCTCGACCATGGCACCGTTGGGAATCTGGGCCGTGATGTCGATATCGAAGCCGGCCATCATGGTCACATCTCCCAATGCCGCGCCTTGGGCGAGGATGGTGTTGACGGTGTTGAAGATGATTCCGGCCGGCGCCATGTTGCGCGCTTTCATTTCATGCAGCATCCAGGCCGTGGCCACGCCGCCTTTTGCCGTGTCGAGCACCAGGATCTTGTCCACGTAGGACTGGCCTGCCAGCTTGTGCGCCGGGCGCGAAAACACGCCGGTCAGGCGATTGAGGTCATAGCGCGCCGAAAAGCCGTCGTTCGCCACCAGCGCCTGCCCGACGATCTTTCGCCCCATGGCATGGCGGGCCGTGAAAATCTTGTCATTCAATTGAGTTCTCCCGTGACGGCAGCGTTGACGCACTCTTCCATGGTGGCCAGCATCGGCACGTAACCATAGCCGCCGAGGATGTTGACCATCTTGGCGCTGTTGGTGGCCAGCCGCTTCCAGCCTTTCGCCTCCTGGATTTCCTTGGCATACGACTGGTAGAAGCACATGCCGGACATCACCGTGCCGCCTGCGTCCTCGATTCTCTTGGTGTAGCCAAAGCGGTCGCAGTCGGGCTTGACTTGTGGACTGGTCACCGCCAGCAGTGGACGCTTGAAGCGTTTGCCCTGGCACAGCGCCGCCAGGTCGCGCAGTTCGAAGATGCTGAGCTGGGGAGCGGAGAAGACCACCACGTCGATATTCTTTTCGACCGCATAGGCTTGCCGCAATGCGAGCAGATCGTCGCGGCCGATACGCTTTGCGATGGGCAACTTGTCGCCGCCGACATCGGCAAGACGCGACGCTTCCGGCGTAATGCCGACCATGTGAAACAGCGCGGTCGAGCCGAAACTGGCCATTGCCGCGCCGAAGTGCTTGAACTCGTCCGAAGTGGGCGCCCGGTCCAGGCCCTCGATCACCGGCACTTGCCAGTAGTTCTTGGAGAGACGTCCAACCACGCCGCCCAGCGCGCCCCACTCGCTCAGGTCGCGCGGAGTCCAGTCGACCTGCAAGCGCAATGTCGCCTGCCGCTGGCTGTCCAGATGGTAGCCGTAGCGCGGCGTGCGCCCGGTAATCCCCGCCGACAATGCAGAGGGGCCGCCTTCGAAATTGGAGCGCGCGCCGCCCACCGAATTGGAATAGATCACCACCCCGGTATCGCCGAAGGCCACGTGTTCGTGCCGGGTGGCGGCAAGCACCGTTTGATAGTTGATGCAGGTGTCGGTCATGCTCACGCCCAGTCGCGTCATGGCGGCAATGGCGCGGCGTTCCAGTTCCAGCATCCAGTCGGCCTGGCCCAGCAGGGACGCCTTCTCGAAATCGGTCCCGCGCGGATCGGTGATGGTCGGAATCCGCACGCCGGCCTCACCGGCGTCGGCAAGGCGCTCCAGCCACATCACGCCAGCCTGCCCAAGGCTTTCCGTGTCGGCCATGATGTGCGCTTGGGTGACAGGCACGAAATCGCGCGCCCCAAAGAACTCGCCAACTTTTATCTGATGTTCGATCGCGGTCTTGGCCACGATGCCGGCCTCGCCCGCCAGCATCGCCTTCTCTTCATCATTCAGGATCATGTTGTTTCACTCTATGGTGATGCCAGTATTGCGAACGGCTTCGCCCCACTTGGCGGTTTCGGACTTGATGAAATCGTTGAGCTGAACCGACATCGGCTGGATGCCCAGGGAAGTCAACTTCTGGCTGAATTGAGGCGAGCGGGCGATGCTCTCGGACTCCGTTGCCAGTTTCTTTGCAATTTCCGGCGGCAGGCCGGCGGGCGCGAATACGGCCCACCAGGCGGTCGCCTCGAAATCACGCAAGCCGGATTCCGCGATGGTTGGCACGTTGGGCAGCGCAGCCGCTCTTTGGCGACTCGAAATGGCCAAGGCCTTCAATTTGCCGGCCTGGATATGCGGCAGCACCGACTGCAGCGGATCGAACATCAGGGGAATTTGCCCGGCCAGCAAATCGGTAATGGCGGGAGCGCTGCCTTTGTAGGGCACATGGGTCAGGCGCACGCCGGCCGCTTCGCTGAACATGGCGGCGGTCAGGTGGCCCGGCGTTCCATTGCCCGCGCTGCCGTAGTTGATCGCACCCGCGTTGGCTTTCGCCTTGGCGATCAGATCGGACATCGAGGCAATGTCGGATTTGGCATTGACCACGATGACGACCGGCGCGCTCGCCAGGCTGGCCAAGGGCGTGAAATCCTTGATCGCGTCATAGCCCAGCTTCTTGTACAGGCTGGAGTTGAT